>RAYE01000031.1 GCA_003612285.1 bacterium D16-51
GGATTGCAAATAATTATAATCTTCCTGTGTTATATCTAAAATGGTTGCATGTGCCATAATAAGTACCTCCATAATCGTATGGAACTAATTATAACAGAAATAGAAAAATATAGCTAGTTATTTATAGAACATTATACTAGTGGATGATTATTCAGATAGCGGTTTTATACTACAGAATGGGAATAAAGTGCTGATAAAGCGGAAAAACTTTGAAGATTTCCTAAATGATACAAGTGCTATTTAGGGTAAGAGTGGATGTATCAGAAAGATTGATTTTAGGCCTTTAGTGTGCTACAATTTTTGTATCACGCTAAGGCTCTTTTTGTGTAGGAAGGAGCAATAATAATGAGTGCAAAAAGACGTGATAGTAAAAACCGTGTTCTGCGTAATGGTGAGAGCCAGCGCAAAGATGGCAGGTATGCCTACACCTATGTGGATTTACATGGGAAGCAGAAGTTTATTTATAGCTGGAAGTTAGAGAAAACAGACAGCCTTCCAAAGGGAAAGCGGGACTGTATTGCATTACGGGAAAAAATTAAACAGGTACAGAAAGATTTAGAAGATGGGATTGTATCTGGTGGAAATAATATGACTGTACTGTCACTTGTCGAAAAATATGTAGGGCAGAAGAATGGCGTACGGGATGGCACAAAGTATCTGTATAATTATGTTCTTCAAATTTTAAGGAAAGATTTATTTGGAGTAAAGCATATAGACAAGGTAAAATTATTAGATGCTAAAGAATGGGTTATGAAATTGCAAGAAGAAGGCAGAAGTTATGGTACGGTAAAATATATACATGGTATTGTAAGGCCTGCTTTCCAAATGGCTGTAGAGAGTGACTTACTGAGGAAGAACCCTTTTGATTTTTCGCTGGCCACTATCTTCATAAATGATTGCGGTACTAGAGAAGGTATTACAGAGAAGCAGGAGAAGAATTTTTTGGAGTTTATTAGGAATGACCCATTTTATAAAAAATATTATGATGCTATTTATGTGCTTTTCAATACGGGATTGCGTATTTCGGAGTTTACCGGGCTGACAATATTGGATATTGATTTTGTAAATAGTAGGATCAGAATAGACCATCAGTTACTCAGACGGAAGATAGAGGGTAATATGAAACTAATTATTGTAGAGTCAAAATCGACAAGTGGAATCAGGTATGTTCCCATGACAGATGAAGTGTCTGCCTGTTTTAAGCGAATCATTGAGAATCGTAAAAAATGTAATAGTGAGATGGCAATAGATGGAAAACAGGGATTTCTGTTTTTAATATAGAAATGGCATCCCATTAGATGCAAAGAGATGGGAACAGGTTTTTAATCAAATTTGCAAAAAATATAATGCAGTCCATGCCAAAGATAACGCCACATGTTTGTAGACACACATTTTGTTCAAGGATGGTTAAAAAGGGTATGAATCCAAAAGCACTACAGTACATTATGGGGCACTCTGATATCAGTTTAACATTAAATAAGTACACTCATCTAAAATATGAGGATGCAGAAAGTGAACTGGCAAAGGTGTATAGTAGCAACTAACAAGTCTCTATTTACTAAATCTTTTACTAATTTTGAATGCTAAAGTATACCAAAATATGCCAAGATATGCAAAATCTGTACTAGTAGCCTGAAAACAGCGATATTTATGGAGATTGCTTGTAAAAATGGAAAATAATGTATTTTATGTGACAAAACACCAGAAAAAATTGCGTTGTGGGATTACAACCGGGACCTGTGCTGCTGCTGCGGCAAAAGCGGCGGCAGAATTGCTTTTGCTTGGAAGGCACAAAGAGTCTGTCCTGGTACATACGCCGAAGGGTGTGGATGTGCAAGTGCCTGTGTTTTTATCTTCCCAGGAAGAAAAAAAGGCAGAATACTGGGTGGTAAAAGACAGTGGGGACGACCCGGATGTGACAAACCATGCAAAGATTTTTGCAAGTGTAGAAAAGCTGGGAGAAGGTTCCCATTGTCCCAGGGGCGCATTTTCTTCCCTAAAGTTCCCGGGAATTTTTCTAGATGGGGGATTCGGGGTAGGAAGGGTCACAAGAGAAGGGATGGAGCAGGAAAAGGGACAGGCTGCAATTAATGCAGTCCCGCGGGAAATGGTTTTTAAGGCAGTCCATGAAGTGTGCAGGGAGGCAGGGTATGGCGGGGCGCTTCTGGCCATGATTTGCGTGCCGGAGGGAAAAGAGCTTGCAAAACGGACATTTAACCCGCGTCTGGGCATTGAAGGGGGCATTTCAATCCTTGGCACCAGTGGGATGATAGAGCCGATGAGTGAAAAAGCGATTATAGATACGATTGAACTGCAGATACGCCAGTTACAGGCGCAGGGGGAGAAAAAACTATTGGTTACCCCTGGAAATTATGGGCAGGGGTACGCATCCTCTTTTCTCCATCTGGATTTAGATAAGAGTGTTAAATGCAGCAACTATATTGGAGAAACATTAGATATTGCAGTTGCCTGTGGGATGCAGGATTTCCTGCTTGTAGGAAATATTGGCAAACTGGTAAAGCTTGCGGCAGGGATTATGAATACGCATTCTAAGGTGGCGGATGGCAGGCGTGAAATACTGGCTGTCCATACGGTATTAAGCAGCGGGGATGCAAAACTTGTGCCGGAAATAATGAAGTGCATCAATACAGAGGAAATATTGCAGTTATTGGATAAAAATGGGATACAACAGCAGGTTGTTAAAAGCCTGTGTGGAAAGATAGAGGAATATGTCAGTTACCGTGTTGGAGATAAGATGGCAGCAGGTGTTATTTTATTTTCAGAAAAATTTGGCTATTTGGGCAGGACAAAAAAGGCAGACGGGGTTTTAAAGCTTTTTGGAGGCGGCATTTAAATCGTTTTTGTAAGGAACTGTTCGGAAATAGGCAAGTCAAGATGTACAGTTTATGTTTGAACAGTTCCTAAGAGAAAAGAGGTGTAGTATGGTATATTTTGTCGGAGCCGGGCCGGGGGCGGAGGATTTGATTACAGTCCGCGGGCAGCGTTACCTGGAAATGGCAGATGTGGTTATTTATGCGGGCTCCCTTGTAAATAAAGCGTTGTTAAAGGCAGTAAAAAAAGGCTGCAGAATTTATAACAGTGCATATATGGCTTTAGAAGAAGTAATTGGGGTAATGGAAGAAGCGGAAGGGAAGGGGCTTGTAACAGTCCGGCTCCATACGGGGGACCCTTCCATTTATGGGGCGGTAAGGGAGCAGATGGATGAATTGAAAAAGAGGGGGATTGCATTTTCCGTATGCCCGGGAGTCAGTTCATTTTGCGGCGCTGCTGCTTCTTTACAGATGGAGTATACGCTTCCGGAAGTTTCGCAAAGCATTATTATTTCAAGAGCGGAGGGAAGGACGCCTGTCCCGGAAAGGGAAAGCATACAAAAGCTTGCGGTGCATCAGGCTACAATGATTCTTTTTTTATCTTCCGGGCTTGCAGGAAAAGTGAAAGAAGAACTGCTTGCCGGAGGATATCAGGCAGAAACCCCGGCTGCCGTTGTTTTTAAAGCTACCTGGGAAGAGGAAAAGATTGTATGTACTACGGTGGGAAACCTTCCGGAGGATATGGAACGGGAAGGGATTGATAAAACGGCATTAATTATTGTAGGAAATGTACTTGGGGAGGAATATCAGAAGTCAAAGCTGTATGATGCTTCGTTTACGACAGGTTACCGCAAAGGGATTCAGAAACTGGATTAGTTTAAGGATATGTGGAAATTTTTTGGATGGGATATGGAGATTTGTGATGGAAGCAGTTATTTTTGCATGCAGCCGGAAAGCATATCTGCTGCAGAAAAGGCTGGAAGGGAAATGGGCGCTGGAGCAGCCGGAAAGTAAAATTATTTGTAAAGTGAAGTGCAAAAGCCTGCCGGAGCTTTCCGAAAAAAAGAGCTTAAAGGAATGTGCTGCAGAATATTTCAGCCGGGCAGACGCGCTTGTTTTTATTGGTGCGGCTGGGATTGCGGTACGGCTAATTGCTCCTTTTTTGGGGCATAAATCCAAAGACCCGGCAGTTGTGGTATTGGACGAGCAGGGAAAGTTCTGTATTTCCCTTTTGTCAGGCCATGCAGGGGGCGCAAATGAGCTGACAGAAAAGGTTGCAGGATGGGTTGGGGCGGTTCCTGTGATTACGACAGCAACAGACAGGGAAGGGAAGTTTGCTGTGGATGAATTTGCAAGGAAAAATGGGCTTTTTATAACAGACTGGGAAATGGCAAAACGGGTTTCGGTGGAAATTTTGGAAGGGCGGCAGGTTTGGGTTGATTCGGAGCTTCCGTTAGAAGGCAGGATGCCGGAAGGGCTTTCCTGGTATCAGGATGGCATTGGTAAAAAAAATGCAGAGGATATGCTTCTTTCTATTTCTTATCACAAGATTCCCGGCCGGTTTTTGGAAAACACGCTTTGCCTTGTGCCGAAAGCAGTGGTGGTTGGGATTGGCTGCCGGAAAGGGACAGCAAAAGAAAAAATTGCAGATGCAGTAGGGCAGTGTCTGTCAGAGGAAAGAATATGGACAGAAGCAGTGTGTATGGCTGCTAGTATTGATTTGAAAAAAGAGGAGGCAGGCTTGCTTGCTTATTGCCAGGAAAGCGGTTTCCCTTTTATTACATTTTCGTCTGAGGAGCTGCAAAAGGCAGAGGGGGAATTTAGCAGTTCCCATTTTGTAAAAGAGGTCACAGGCGTGTCCTGTGTCTGTGAAAGAAGCGCAGTATTGGCGGCAGAGGGGAAACTGCTCTGCCAAAAGAAAATATATGATGGCGTGACGGTAGCGCTTGCGGTAAAGCAGAAAGGAAAGGCAGTATTTTGAATCCGTTATATGTTGTTGGGATAGGGCCGGGAGATTTGAAAAGGATGACGTTTGAAGCAAAGCAGGTATTAGAAAGCAGCGACCTGATTATTGGATATACGGTATATACAGAATTGGTAAAAAGACAGTTTCCACAGAAGACATATGATGCGACAGGGATGCGGCAGGAAAAAGAGCGGTGCCTGCGGGCGTTGGAGGCTGCAAAGGAGGGGAGGAAGGTTAGCGTCGTCTGCAGTGGGGACGCCGGGGTGTATGGGATGGCAGGGCTTTTGATGGAGCTTGGGGTTTCTTTCCCGGAGGTTGAAATTGTGGCGGTAGCGGGCATTACTGCGGCGTTATCTGGGGCGGCCGCGCTTGGGGCGCCGCTTGGGCATGATTTTGCAGTGATTAGTTTAAGTGACTTAATGACGCCGTGGGAGCAGATTGAGCGGCGGTTAAGGGCGGCGGCAATGGCTGATTTTTGTATTTGCCTGTACAATCCATCCAGCAGGAAGCGGAAGGATTATTTAAAAAGGGCATGTAACATATTGTCAGAATACCGGGCAGCAGGAACCGTCTGCGGGCTTGCAAGGAATATTGGAAGGGAGGGGGAATCTGTAGAAGTCCTTTCCCTTGCAGAACTTGGGGAGGTTTCTGTTGATATGTTTACAACTGTTTTTATAGGAAATTCCTGTACAAAACAGATAAAGGGGCAGATGGTGACGCCAAGGGGCTACCATTTGCAGAAATGAGGGAAAAATGGCAGGGATTGTTGTGTTTGGAGGGACGGTGGAAGGAAGGCGTCTGGCAGAGGCTTTTCGGGATATGCCGCTTGAAGTCCATATCTGTGTGGCAACAGAATATGGGGCTTTACTTTTGCCAGATTGCCCTAATATAAAGAGTTATACCGGACGGATGGATGCAGAAGAGATGGCAGTTTTTTTTCGGGAAAAGGAAGCAGAATACTGTCTGGATGCAACACATCCATATGCGGTTAAGGTAACGGAAAATATTATGCAGGCATGTAAAGAAACGGCCTTGCCATATATACGGGTACAGCGGGCAGAAGCAGAAAAAGACGAAAACATCCTTTATATGGAAAGCATTGAAGAGGCGGCAGAATATTTAGACAATACGGCAGGAAATATCCTGATTACCACTGGAAGTAAGGAACTGGAAAAATACACGGTAATCCATAATTACCAGAGCAGATGTTATGCGAGAGTGCTTCCGTCAATATCTGTTATGGAAAAATGCAGTAAACTTGGGTTTGCAGGGAAAAACCTGATTGGGATGCAGGGGCCTTTTTGTGAGGAATTAAATTACTGGATGATGAAGCAAATCAATGCATCGTATTTGGTAACAAAGGATTCTGGGAAAGAGGGAGGATATGCGGAAAAATGCAATGCTGCGCTGCGGGCAGGCGTCCGTGTTCTGACAGTTGGGAGAAAAAAAGAGGATATAAGCCTCTCTGCCCTGGATAAGGCAGTTACTTTAGAAGAAGCAGTCCGTTTGATACAAAAGGTATACCAACTGGAAAGAAAAAGGGAGGTATACTTGGTTGGCATGGGGCCTGGGAACAGAGGGCAGATGACAAAAGAAGCGGCGGACTGCCTGGAAAAATGTGATGTAGTAATTGGGGCAGGGCGGCTTTTAGGCCTTTGTGGGGAAGCTGCTGCAAAGCCGTCGTATGCCTGCTATAAAAAGGAAGAGATCGCAGATATTTTAAATAAGCATCCAGAATACCAAAAAGCTGCGGTTGTTTATTCTGGCGATATTGGGTTTTACTCTGGTGCAAAAGGGATTGGGGAGTATTTAGAGGAGTATAAGATACATCCTGTTTCCGGGATTTCTTCAGTGGTTTATTTTCTGAACCGTCTTTTTATCCCGTGGGAGCAGGCAGAGATTGTAAGCTGCCACGGAAGGCAGGCGAACCTGGCTGCGAAGGTAAAATATCATCGCTGGGTATGCGTTTTACTGGGAAGCAAAGATGCGGCAAAAGAAATTTGCAGGATGTTGGCCGCCTATCATATGGAGCAGGTTAAAATTACGGTAGGGGAACGTCTGTCCTATCCAGAGGAAAGAATATTGTCTGGTACGGCGGGGCAGATGAAGGAGATAGAAACAGATTCCCTTTCTGTTATGCTAATTGAAAATACAGCGCCATTGGAAAAAAGTGTGGTTTCCGGCCTGGAGGATTCTTTTTTTGTAAGGGGAAATGTTCCTATGACAAAACAGGAAATACGTATCTTGTCTTTGGCGAAGCTTTCTTTAACGGAACATTCGGTTGTTTATGATATAGGAGCCGGAACAGGTTCTGTTTCTGTAGAAGCTGCACTGCACTGTAAGGATGGGCAGGTGTTTGCAGTTGAGAAAAACGAAGAAGGGATTTGCTTAATACAGAAAAATAAAATCCGTTTTGGCACAGATAATTTAAAGATTGTCAAAGGGACTGCACCGGAGTGCCTAAAAGGGCTTCCGGTGCCGACGCATGTGTTTATCGGCGGAAGCAGCGGAAACCTGATTGAAATTATACAGGCTGTCCGTGAGAAAAACAGGAAGGTACGGTTTGTCATGAATGTTGTGACATTAGAAACGCTTGCGCAGCTTGAAAGGGTAAAAGAAATTTTTCCGGAATACCGGAATATGGAAGTGGTACAGGTAAATGTGGCCAGGGGGAAAGAATTGGGAAAATATCATTTGATGGAAGCAGGTAATCCCGTATATATCATATGCTTTTAAAGGAATTTGTATAGAATGAATTTTAAACACGACCCGAGGAGGATGGAAGATGGAAAAGAAAATGTCCCGTATTTTGTTTGCAGCGCCGAAAAGTGGCAGTGGAAAGACAACAATTGTGTGTGGGATATTAGAGATTTGCAGGAGAAGAGGATATCGGACGGCTTCTTTTAAGTGCGGCCCTGATTATATAGACCCGATGTTCCATCGGAAAGTGCTTGGTGCAGAATCGGGTAATTTGGATACATTTTTGTCAGATGAGGAAACGGTAAAGTATTTGTTGGGAAATAAAGCAAAAAATGCAGATATAACAGTAATAGAAGGGGTAATGGGCTATTATGACGGGCTGGGGGGAACTTCTGATAAAGGAAGCACTTATGAAATTGCAAAGGTAACAGATACGCCCGTAATCCTTGTAGCAGATGCCAAAGGCGTTAGTGTATCTCTGGCTGCCATGCTCCGCGGGATTATGGAATACAGGCAAGACAGCCATATTTGTGGGGTTATTTTAAACAGGGTATCAGAAGGGTATTATGGAAGGCTGAAAGAGGTGGTTGAACGGGAATGCCAGGTAAAGGTGATGGGATATATGCCTGAGCTTCCTGAATTTTTGATACCGTCCAGGCATTTAGGGTTATTTGCGCCAGAGGAAATCGCATCGTTTCAGGAATGGGCCTGCCAGGTTGCAGATGTGTTGGAAAAGACGCTGGAACTTGGGCAGATTTTTGAGATGGCAGAAATGGCGGGGTATTGTATGGGGACTTTGCCTGAAATGCCGGCTGTATCTGGAAAAGTCCGCCTTGCGGCAGCAAGGGATGAAGCGTTTTCATTTTATTATGCAGAAAATATGGAGCTGTTAGAAAGGCTTGGTGCGGAGCTTGTCTATTTCTCGCCGCTCCATGATAAGGCACTGCCTGAAAAAACAGATGGAATCCTGCTTACCGGCGGCTATCCTGAAAATTTTGCGGAGGAGCTGGAAGCGGCTTCTGAAATGAGGGAATCTATCCGGACAGCATGCCAAAATGGGATGCCCTGCCTTGCGGAATGCGGAGGGTTTCTTTATCTGCAGGAAGAGTTAGAAGGGGCAGGGGGAAAGTCTGGGAAGATGGCAGGGGTGCTTTCAGGCAGGGGATTTCGGACAGAAAAGCTTTGCCGTTTTGGCTATATTGAACTGGAGAGTAAGGAAGCGGGCGTATTTGGGGGAAAAGGCCGGAAACTGAAAGGGCATGAGTTCCACTATTGGGATTGTACAGAAAATGGAGATGCCTTTTATGCAAAAAAGCCCGCAGGCAGTACAGGGTATTCCTGTATGGTTTATACAAAGACGATGGCGACGGGATTTCCGCACCTTTATTATTACAGCAATCCGATGGCGCTTTCCGAATTTTTAACGGCATGTCAGAGCTATCAGGCAGGCAGGAGAGCAAAAGAGCACTGGGACAGCATTGCAAAGCCGATTGACAGCCTGGGGCTGTTAGAGGACAATATTGTGCGTTTGTGCCGAATTACCGGGGAAGCTGAAAAGATAGCACTTAAAAAGCGAGCGCTGGTTGTCCTGTGTGGGGACCATGGAGTTGTAGAGGAAGGAGTAACCCAGACAGGCAAAGAGGTAACTAAGATAGTAAGTGAAAACTTTGCAAAGGGCTGTTCAACAGTAAATTATATGGCAAAAGCAGCAGGGGTTGACGTATTTACGGTGGATGCAGGGATGGATACCCTGCCATATCCTGAAAAACGGCTGGTGCAAAATGCTGTGGTTGACCGGAAGGTAAGAAGGGGCAGCGGAAATATTGCAAAAGAGCCTGCTATGACGGTTCGGGAGTGCATGCAGGCTTTAGAGTCTGGAAAGGAGATTGCCAGGGAATTAAAAGAAAAGGGATACCAAATCCTGGCAACCGGGGAAATGGGGATTGGCAATACAACGCCTACCAGCGTGCTTGCAGCAGTCTTTTTGGGGCAAGATGCCGAAGAGGTGACAGGAAAGGGCGCCGGACTGCCTGCAGGAGGGCTGGAAAGAAAACGGAATGTTGTAGATTCTGTCGTACATAGAATCAGGGAAATGGGATTGTCAGGGAAAGAAAATGCATTGGAAATCCTGGCGCAGGCAGGGGGATGTGAGATTGCCATGATGGCAGGCGTTTTCCTGGGAGGCGTTTCGTGCCGTATTCCTGTTGTAATAGATGGGGCAATTTCAGCGGTGGCGGCTTTGGCAGCAATGTATCTTGACAGGAGGGTGGCAGATATTGTTTTTGCTTCCCATGAACCGGAGGAAAAAGCAGGCAGGCTTGCCCTGCGGGCTCTTGGAGTAAATGCCCTGGTTCATGGGAGGCTGTGCCTTGGCGAAGGGACCGGGGCAATGACGTTTTTTCCTCTGCTTGATATGGCGGCGGAAGTCTATCAGAAAATGGGGACGTTTACGGCTTATGAGATTGAACCATATGTCAGATATTAGAGCGTGTTTGAAAATTAAATATTGCACAAATTTACTGCTCCGGCAATTCCAAAATTTTACCAATGGCACCCCGCTTGCGCTTGGATGGGAAACGCAGCGGTGCATAAAGTCTTAAAAAACAAGGCTCAAGCACCGGCGTCCCCATACAGCTGCCATATGGTAAAATTTTTGGAATTGCCGGGAGAATATAATTTTTGTGCAATTTGGCGGTTTAAAGGTATTTTACAAACACGTTCTGGGAGGAAAGGAAAATGTTATATTTGATAACGGGTGGGAGTGGAAGCGGAAAATCAGAGTATGCAGAAAAACTTGCTGTTTCCATGCACCAGAAAGAGGAGGAAGCAGGAGGGCTTTATTATATTGCAACAATGTATCCCTATGATGCGGAATGCCGGGAACGTATTTGCAGGCACCGGGCAATGAGGAAAGGGAAGGGGTTTTGGACGCAGGAATGTTTTGTGCATATGGAACAGTTCCATGCTGGGAAAAAGGATGTTGTACTGTTAGAGTGTATGTCAAATCTTCTGGCAAATGAGATGTACCAGGAGGACGGTTCTGTAAAGGAGCGGGGGAAGGCTGCAGATTTACAGCTTGAAACAGCGGTTTTAAAGCCTTTATTGGTGCTGGAACAGCAGGCAGGATGCCTGGTTGTTGTTACAAATGAAGTTTTTTCAGATGGGATGTGTTATGATGCGGAAACGGAAGAATACGTAAGGCTGCTTGGGAAGGCAAATACATTTCTGGCGCATCATGCAGATGCAGTAATTGAGGTGGTCTGTTCCATCCCTTTGCTGCATTTCCATAAAGGTAAAAATGGGGGGCTGCCATGTTAAAATCATTGATTATAGCATTTTCTACGTATTCTCGAATCCCGATGCCAAAAATCGAATGGGAGAAAAAAAGCATGAAATATAGTATGTGTTTTTTTCCTTTGGTTGGCGCTGTGATTGGGCTGTTTAGTATGGCGGTTTTTGCGGGAATGGAAAAAATCCATGCCGGTAAAATATTGACCGCGTCTGTTATGGCTGCCCTGCCGGTATTATTGACCGGTGGAATCCATTTTGATGGATTTTTAGATACGGTGGATGCAAAAAGTTCCTATCAGCCTGTGGAAGAGAAATTAAGGATTTTAAAAGATCCGCATACAGGGGCGTTTGCTATTATATATGGCATTGTCATTTTTTTGCTGTCCTTTGGTTTATTTAGCGAAGTTCATTTAAAAATCCTTCCGCTTATTGCATTAGGATATGTCTATTCCAGGATTTTAAGCGGGCTGTCTGTTACTGTATTAAAAAAAGCAAAAAAAGAAGGGATGGCGGCATCCTCAGCAGAAGCGGCAGGGAAACCGGTAAAATGGATTCTCCTTGCAGAGCTGGCATTTTGCATGGCAGGTTATATTGTTTTCAATCCCTTTTTGGGGACTTGCTGTATTTTGGCGGGGACGGCCTGTTTTTTCTATTACAAAAACATGGCCTATCGTATATTTGGCGGGATTACCGGAGATTTGGCAGGGTATTTTTTGCAGGTGTGTGAGCTTTCTATTCTTGTAGTTGTGGTGGTGGGGAATCTAATGTTCTAATGCTTGAAGTATCGTTTTTTATTTTGTATAATGAAGTGGGAGAGGAAATAGGAGAAGAAGCAGTTGGATGTACAAAAAGAAAGGCGTTTTGATGGGAAGTGAGGAAATACAGTGGCATCCCCCATATGTAGCAGCAATGAATCTGGAGCTGGGGGAGGACAGGGATAAACTTGTATTTATCCCAGAATATACTTTAAATACAGGGGCTTTGAAAATAGACCTTTTTATGGAAAATAAAGGGCATGGTTCTGTCAGGAATGACATAGGGAAAATTTTTCGCAGGTATAATATAGTAGAGTTTAAAAGTCCGGATGATATGCTTGGGATTGATGTGTTTATCAAGGTGCAGGGATATGCGTGCCTGTTTAAAGCATATGGGGAAAAGGCAGACGGCAGGAAAATGGAAGAGATTACAGTATCTTTGATACGTTGGACAAAGCCGGATAAGCTTTTTGGATATTTTAAGGAACATGGGGTAGAGGTGGAAAACCCCTGTAAAGGGATATATTACATAAGGGAAATGGTATTATTTCCTACGCAGATTATTGTGACAAAAGAATTGGACAGTGAAAAACACAGATGGCTCTGTGCATTGTCAGGGCAATTGGCTGAGCAGGATTTACGAGGGCTTCTTACCAGTATAAGCTGTCTGGAAGGTAAGATGGAAAAGGAGTATGCAGATTCTGTTTTGGAGGTGGCATTAAGGGCAAATAGGGGGCTGGCAGAAAAGTTAAGGAGGGATGATAATATGAGCAAGACTTTAATGGAAATTATGGAGCCTGTATTGGCAGAAGTAAGACAGGAGTGCATGAGGGAAGGTTTGAAAGAAGGCAGAAGGGAGGGCAGAAGGGAGGGCATGGTTTATGCATATTATGAAATGAATCTTTCAACAAATGAGATAGCGCAAAAACTGCAATTGACAGAAGAAGAGGTCTTAGAAATTATCCGAAAAAAAGATGGACAGCTATAGAGTTAAATATTTTGTCAGGGACAGGGCAAACCCATAATGGGCAGGGTTTGCCCGTTTTAGGGCGTGTTTATAAATTTTTTAGGTACGTTCAAACGCGCTTTTGTATGGCAGTGTTAGTTATAAATGGAAAAGGAAGGCAGCAGAAAATGATATTGATTATTGGCGGCGCTTATCAGGGAAAAACAGAATATGCAAAGGAACATTTTAAAGGGTATAAAATAAAGAACCGATATCATGAAACCGTGCGGAAACAGATGTTAGAGGGGCTGGATCCGGCACGGGAGGCCGAAAAATGTCTGTCCGGGAAAGAGAAGCTTGTTATTATCAGTGATGAAATAGGCTATGGGCTGGTGCCGGCGGATGCATTTGAGCGGAGATACCGCGAGGAGGCAGGACGCGTGAACTGTTTTTTGGCTGGAAAGGCAGAGCAGGTGATACGGGTTGTCTGTGGGATTGGGACGCAGATTAGCGGGAGGCAGTCATGAAAGTTTATATGATCCGCCATGGAGCAACAAAGGGGAACAAGGAACACCGATATGTCGGGGTTACAGATGAGCCGTTATTGCAGGAGTCAAAACAGCTTCTGGAAAAAAAACAGATGCCGCCTGTTGCACGGGTATATGCCAGCCCAAGGAAACGCTGCCTGGAAACTGCCGCTATTTTATATCCCGGATGCCGCCCAATTATAAAAGAAAGCCTTGCAGAATGTGACTTTGGGGAATTTGAGTATTGTAATTATGAAGAATTAAATGGAAATCCGTATTACCAGGAGTTTATTGACAGTATGGGAAGAAGCGGTTTTCCACAAGGGGAGGACAGAGATTCTTTTCAGAAACGTGTGGTTAAGGTTTTTTCGGAGATTATAGAAGAGGAGAAGCAGTATCAGAATGAAGATATTGCTTTTGTGGTACATGGCGGTACAATTATGGCGGTTTTGGATTTTTACTATGGCATATATGGCAGGCAGGCAGAAAACTGCTGTCAGGATGATCATGGTAGAGAGATGAACGGCGGCGCTGAGTTTTATAAATGGCAGGTAAAAAACGGGGAAGGGTATATGTTTTATGTTATCTGGGAGAAAGAAAGGGACGGGTTTTTGCTGGAAAATCTAAGGAGTTGTTGACAGTTCCTAAAGAAGATAACATAGGATATGCAGGAGGAAAGCAGTGATGGAAAGGAGAATGCTGGTTTTAAGCATTGGTTTTTTGCTTGATATTTTATTCGGCGACCCATATTGGCTTTATCATCCGGTACGGTGGATTGGGTGGATGATAAGCAGTATGGAAAAGGTTTTATTTCATTGTTTCCGGATTTCTCCTGAAAGAGAAAAAGAGCAAAAGAAAAAGCAGGCGGCAGGTTTTTTCCTTGTAGTCTTTGTGCTGCTTTTTTCGGTTGGGCTTCCATTTTTGCTTTTGGAGGCAGCAGGCAGGCTTTGTCCGGGGCTTGCTTTTGGGCTGGAGTGTTTTTGGTGCTATCAGCTTCTTGCGATGAAGTCGTTAAAAAAGGAGGGCATGAAAGTCTATACTGCCCTGATGAAAGGCGATATAGAGGCGGCAAGGCAGGCTGTCTCAATGATTGTTGGAAGGGATACCAAAAACCTTACAGAGGAAGGCATTACGAAGGCAGCGATAGAAACTGTGGCGGAAAATACTTCGGACGGCGTAATTGCCCCAATGCTTTTTATGATGTTCTTTGGCGTTTTAGGAGGCTTTTTTTATAAAGCTGTCAATACAATGGATTCTATGGTTGGCTATAAAAATGACAGATATTATGACTTTGGGAAATGTGCGGCAAAGTTAGACGATATCCTGAATTTTATTCCTGCCAGGGTATCTGCGGTATGTATGGCTGCTGCCAGTTTTTTTTGCAGGCTGGACTGGAAAAATGCCGTCCGCATTTTTAAAAGGGACAGGTATTGCCATGCAAGCCCCAATTCTGCCCAGACAGAAGCGGTATGTGCCGGGGCGTTAAATATCCAGCTTGCCGGGGATGCATATTACTTTGGGAAGCTTTGCCATAAACCAGTTATTGGAGATGATATACGTAAGCCGGAAGCAGAAGATATTCGTCTGGCCAACAGGCTTTTGTATGGGACTTCTTTTCTTGCCTGGGGGATTGGCATGCTGCTTTTTTTCATTTTATAGGAAATTGCGCTGTAACGTAGTGGTTATCGACAAGAATTGCGAAGCAATTCTTGCTAGGGCACCAGCGCTGGCGGTGCCCTTTTTCATTTTATAGGAAACTTCGCCGATTTGAGTGTGAAGAACGCTGATTTTGCGTTCTTCTTAGGTGCTGTTCCAGCACCTTTGCGACTGTAGCTTTGCCTGGCGAGGTGTTTTCGAGCCTGGCAAAACTTCGCACCTTTTTCATTTTATAGGAAATTGCGCTGTAACGTAGTGGTTATCGACAAGAATTGCGAAGCAATTCTTGCTAGGGCACCAGCGCTGGCGGTGCCCTTTTTCATAAGCAAGGGGGATTTTTTATGGCATATACACATGGAGGGGATATTTACCGGAATCCTGTAGAACTGGATTTTTCTGTAAATATTAATCCTCTTGGGATGCCGTTTCAGAGTATGGAGGCGGCAAAAAAAGGGGTGATGCTTTCAGCGGCACATTATCCGGACTGTTACAGCGAAGAACTTTGCAGGGCTTTGGCAGGATTTCACGGAGTAAAGGTCAGCCAGGTAATCCCGGGAAATGGGGCGGCAGAGCTGTTATTTGCGCTTTGCCAGTTTTTGCGCCCTCAAAAAGGATTAATCCTTGCACCTTCTTTTCAGGGATATGAGGAAGCTTTAACAGGGGCAGGCGCAGAGATAAGGGCCTGGGAATTAGAGGAAACAGAGGGGTTTGCGGTTACGGAGGACTTTATAAGTTCGGTACGTGGGGAAGAAGGGATTCTTTTTTACTGTAACCCCAGCAATCCGGCCGGTAATTTGACGGAAAAGAGGTTTCTTTACAAGCTTGCAAAACGTTGTGAAGAAACAGATACCTGGCTCTGCCTGGATGAATGTTTCCTTCCGTTTTTAGGACCGGACAGGGAAAGGGAAGTTACGATGATGCAGGAGTTAAAGCATTTCCCACATCTGATTGTTTTGCGCGCTTTTACTAAAATATATGCAATGCCGGGGCTGCGTCTTGGGTATGCCTGCTCGGCAAATTCCTGGCTTACAGAAGGGCTTAGGCGTGTGCTGCAGCCCTGGAATATATCTATACCGGCACAGATGGCAGGGATTGCAGCGTTAAAAGACAGGGAATATCTTGAAAAAACCTTCCAGATAATAGCAGAGGAAAAGAAATATTTGGAAGAGTCATTGCTTGATGGGCTGGTTTTAAAGCTTTACCCTTCTGCGGCAAATTATCTTTTTTTTAAAGCACAGAAAGGATTAAAAGAGAAGTTGTTAGAAAAGGGTGTTTTAATTCGTTCCTGTGGGGATTTTAGGAATTTATCAGAGGGATATTTCAGGATTGCGGTAAAAACACACAGGGAAAATGAGGCGCTTATCTGCAGATGGAGGGAATGCTATGGCAAAATCAATTATGATACAGGGGACAATGTCTAATGTAGGCAAGAGCCTGATTACTGCAGGGCTGTGCAGGATTTTTTATCAGGACGGTTTCAAGACAGCGCCATTTAAGTCACAAAATATGGCGTTAAATTCTTTTATCACAAAAGAACATCTGGAAATGGGAAGAGCGCAGGCAGTACAGGCAGACGCCTGCAAAATTGAGCCGGATGTAAGGATGAACCCAATTCTTTTAAAGCCGACTACGGATATGGGTTCCCAGGTGGTTATCAATGGGGAAGTGGCTGGGAATATGCGTGCAATGGAATATTTTAAGAAGAAAAAAGAATATATCCCGATTGTCAGGCAGGCATATGAATCATTAGCAGCAGAATATGATATCATTGTAATAGAAGGGGCAGGGAGCCCGGCAGAAATCAATTTAAAGCAGGATGATATTGTCAATATGGGAATGGCAAAAATAGCAGACGCCCCGGTTCTTTTAGCAGGGGATATTGACAGGGGCGGCGTTTTTGCGCAGTTAACCGGGACTCTTATGCTTCTGGAAAAGGAGGAGCAGGAACGGATTCAGGGGCTGATTATCAACAAATTTAGAGGGGACAAAAAAATACTGGAACCAGGGCTTTTGATGTTAGAAGAGAGGTGCGGGAAAAAAGTGGTCGGCGTAGTGCCGTATCTGGATGTGGAGATTGAAGAAGAAGATTCCCTGGCAGGGAGCCTGGGGCAGAAAAAACGTGGCAATGGAATTGATTTGGCTGTAATCCGTCTTCCACGGATTTCTAATTTTACAGATTTGCAGGCATTTACACTGGAGCCAGACGTATCCGTGCGGTATGCAGGAAAAGTGGCGGAGCTTGGGCAGCCGGATGTGATATTGCTTCCGGGGACAAAAAATACGGTAAAAGATATGGAATGGCTTAGGGAGTCCGGGCTGGAAACAGCAATTTTAAGATGCCATAAAAAGGGAAGCGTTGTTTTTGGAATCTGCGGCGGGTTTCAGATGCTTGGGGAGACTATACAGGATGCTTATGGTGTTGAGGGCGGAAGCAGAATCTGCGGTCTGGGGCTTCTCCCCGTAGATACGGTATTTAAAGAGGAAAAGACAAGAACCCGGGCGCAGGGGCAGATTGAATATTTGCAGGGCAGTTTTGGGGAACTTTCTGGAAAAAAGGTAAACGGCTATGAAATTCATATGGGGCATACGGTACGGAAGAATGGGGCAGCGCCTTTTTTGGAACTAAAAGATTCTTTTCCGGATAGCAAAGAAAGGGAGACAGTAAAAGAGGATGGCTGCTTTCAGGGGACAGTGTTTGGGACATACCTGCATGGGATTTTTGATGAAGAGGAATTTAGAAGCGCTTTTGTCAGGATATTGTGCAGGAGGAAAGGGATTTCATATCAGTCAGGGGAAAAAGTAACATATCAGGAATATAAAGAGCAGCAGTTTGACAAGCTGGCACAGGAACTGAGGAACAGCCTGGATATGGACAGGATATACCGAATCATTGAGAATTAGGATAAATATGGGCGGCTTATTTACAGTTCTTTCGTTTTGCCAATGAATTACAGGCATGTTTAAAGTAAAGGAGGGGAAAATGCAGAAATTATTGCCGGAGGAAATAGAAAAAAGAAGCTTTGAAATAATAACAGAAGAATTGGGTGGGATTTTACTGGATGAGGAGCAGGCTTTGGTGATAAAACGGGTAATCCATACAACAGCAGATTTTGATTATGTGGAAAACCTTTGTTTTTCTGAGGGGGCTGTCAGGAAAATGCAGGAAGCAATCAAAAATGGCGCATGTATTGTAACAGATACGCAAATGGCAAAGGCCGGGATTAATAAAAAAGAGCTTTCCAGGTATGGCGGGGAGATCTTCTGCTTTATGGGAGATGAGGATGTGGCCGCCAGGGCAAAGGAAAAGGGCGGCACAAGGGCGGCGGCAAGCATGGAAAAGGCTGCTGGATTGGGGAAAGAAGTGATTTTTGCAATTGGCAATGCCCCTACAGCATTAATGCGCCTGTATGAGCTGATGCAGGAGGGGATGGTGCGTCCAAAGGGCATTATTGGGGTTCCGGTTGGATTTGTCAATGTAGTGGAGGCAAAAGAGATGGTTTTAAAGGCAGATGTACCATACATTGTTGCAAGGGGAAGGAAGGGTGGAAGCAATGTAGCTGCGGCTGTCTGTAATGCCCTGCTCTATGGGATGGGGCGTGCATATTAAAAAGGAGGCAGTATGGAGGAAAAAAAGCTTTCGGTCAGCCTGGAGGCAGAAGAACTGAGGGAGATGATAGGGGCATATCATTTCCGTGGGGAAGACTTCTTTTCTTTGCAGTCAATAAGCCATATGCTTTCCCCTCTTTTGCAGATAAAGGCTTATTATATATGGAAAGAAAAAGGGGAAACCGTTTCTTATGAAAAGTATGCCGTGGTATTTTTGACATTGGGGGATGGGGCAGATGCTTTACAGGAACTTTATCTTAGCAGGAACTGTTTGTCAGAGGCCTATATGATTGAATGTATTGCAATGGAACTGCTTACAAAAGCATATGGGGAATTTGTCAGGGAAATACAGGAGGAAACCGGAAAATGGGTTATGAAGCTGGATTTTTTAGGGGATACGTATCCATTGGAGTTATTGGGGGAGTTTTATAAAGAATTTGGGCAGATAGACATTACGTACAATGAAAGCTTTGTCCTGTCACCGAAGAAAAGCGTAGCTTTTTTGCTTCCGGTTACAGAAAAGAAGTTAGGGAATCCATGTAATACCTGTGATAGCTGCAGCAGCCTGGAATGTCTGTTCCGTAAAAGGGATTGCAGGAAAAGCAGAAAAGCAGGGGATAAAAAACTGATGCATCTTTATTATGGGGACGGGAAAGGGAAAACAACTGCGGCAATTGGTCTGGCAATACGTGCGGCAGGAACTGGGAAAAAAGTTCTTTTCACACAGTTTATGAAGGGCAGCAGGAGCGGCGAATTAGAAGAATTACAGAGAATTGGGAATATTACGGTACTGCGCAGCCAAAAGCAGTTTCCATTTTATAAGGATATGACATCCGGGCAGAAAATGGAGCAGGCAGAAATCCATAACAGGATGCTGGACACAATTTTGGATGGTATCAGGCAGGGGCAGTATGATTTAATTGTCCTGGATGAAATTACCTATCCTTATCAGTGGGAACTGCTGGATAGACAAAAGTTCCAGAAGATGGCGGCAGTAGCAAAGGACACGGTGGAGCTTGTATGTACGGGAAGAGACCCTGCTTCCTTCTTTTTGGAACATGCTGATTATATTTCAGAAATGAAATGTGTCAGGCATCCATTTGAGAAAGGAATCAGGGCGCGTGAAGGGATTGAATTTTAAAACAGCTGGCTTAACAGCCCGATTGCTTTCGAAATCTGTTCTAAGGCCAGGCCGGAGTAGTTCAGGACAAGGGTATGTTCTGTGATTTCAGGCGCTGCCTCCAGGTAATATTGTGAAAGGCAGGCAAGATGTATGCTATGCTGTGCAGCAGCCTGCAAAAGTTCTGCATCTGTCATTTGGGTATCAATATCCATCAGAAAATGAAGTCCGGCGTCTTCTCCAGAGATTTTTATGTGGGAGGAAAACGGGCTTTTATGCAGTGCATCTAAAAAAGCATCCCGTACATTTTTATAGTGGGTGCGCATCCTGTTGATATGTTTTTCAAAATAGCCGCCAGACAGGAAACGGGCAAGTGTATACTGCTCAAAGTTGGAAACAGTACAGGAATAAAAATGGAAACGCCTGTAAAATTCTTCCAGAAGATGTTTTGGCAGTATCATATAGCTTAAACGGACTGTGGAAGAAAGGCTTTTGGTAAAGGTGTTGATATAGATTACCTTCTCTGACTGGTCAATGCTTTGCAGCGCAGGGATTGGCTGGCCTGACAGGCGAAATTCAGAGTCGTAATCATCCTCAATAATATAGCGGCCTTTTTCCCGTGCAGCCCAGGCAAGCAGTTCATAGCGGCGGCTGATGGATGTGACAATCCCGGTCGGATAATGGTGGGAAGGGGTAATATGGGCAATGTCTGCATGGGAGGCTTCTAACGCAGAAATATCAATTCCATGCCGGTCAAGAGGGACTGCCTGGTAACGGACCTGATGGCATTCATAGATTTTGGCAAGCTTTTGGTAGCCTGGGTTTTCAACTGCATAGATTTTGTTAAAACCAAGGAGCTGGATTAAAAGCCCGTACAGATATTCTGTCCCTGCCCCAATAATCACCTGTTCTGGCGACACGTCCAGATTGCGGAATGCTTTTACATGGCTGCAGATGGCATGGCGCAGTTCCATGATGCCGCCGCATGGAGGCGAAATCATAAGTTCCCTGCTTTTTTCAGAAATAGTTTCCCGGATTAGTTTTGCCCAGATAGAAAAAGGAAAATTATCCGGGTTTGTCTGGTTATTTACAAGGTCAAGCTGGCAGGGAGGCTTATCTGTGGCAATACAGAAATTATCTGGGGAAATTGCAGGCGTATTGGCAGAAGGCGCTGTAATTTCTGTTATATAGAACCCTTTTTTCGGGAGGGAATAAATATACCCTTCCGATTGGAGCTGGGCATAGGCGTTTTCTACAGTAATTGTACTTATGCCCAGATTTTTTGCAAAGCTGCGCTTGGAGGGCAGTTTTGTCCCGGCAGTTAATTTGCCGGATAATATGTCGTTTTTTAAGCATTTATAAAGATGGATATAGAGGCAGTCTGACCCTGTATCCGTAAAAGAATATGTCAGCATTTTTCACTATACTCCTTTTCTGGCCATACTGGCTATATTTGAATTGGGTATTTTAATATGGTCAAATGTTATTATAATAAAGTGCGTGGGCTTTGTAAATAGTAACAAATTGTATTAGGAACAATAAAGCAAAAGAGAACGAGGTTCACCTTGCAGAAATGAGGTAAAGGGTGAAAGAAAAAAAGAAGAAAGGGTAAAATGCAAACACACATCTTTCACCCTTTGTGTTTGCGCCTCAAATGCAAACGCAGGCGTTTTCGTTTGAGGCTTGGTGCAAATTATGAGTAAGCAATATGAATTAAATAAGGAACTGGCACAGATGTTAAAAGGCGGCGTCATTATGGATGTAACTACGCCAGAGCAGGCAGAAATTGCCCAGAATGCAGGAGCTTGTGCCGTTATGGCTTTGGAGAGGATTCCTGCGGACATCCGCGCAGCAGGCGGGGTTTCCCGGATGAGCGACCCTAAAATGATACGTGGGATTCAGGAGGCAGTATCTATCCCTGTTATGGCAAAGTGCCGGATTGGACACTTTGTAGAAGCACAGATTTTGGAAGCAATTGAAATTGATTACATAGATGAAAGCGAAGTGCTGTCCCCGGCAGATGATGTTTACCATATTGATAAGACACAGTTTAAGGTGCCGTTTGTCTGTGGGGCAAAGGATTTAGGGGAAGCGCTGCGCAGGATTAATGAAGGGGCTTCAATGATACGGACAAAGGGGGAGCCGGGAACAGGCGATGTTGTGCAGGCAGTACGCCATATGCGTATGATGAACAGTGCAATTGCACGGATTACTTCTATGCGTGAAGATGAACTCTTTAATGAGGCAAAAGAGATGTGCGTGCCATATGAACTGGTAAAGTATGTGCATGACAACGGCAGGCTTCCAGTTGTGAATTTTGCGGCAGGCGGAGTTGCAACTCCTGCGGATGCGGCTTTGATGATGCAGCTTGGGGCGGAAGGTGTATTTGTCGGTTCTGGCATCTTTAAATCTGGAAACCCTGCAAAAAGGGCGGATGCGATCGTGAAAGCGGTTACAAATTATCAGGATGCTTCTTTGATTGCAGAACTTTCTGCTGATTTGGGGGAAGCGATGGTTGGCATTAATGAAGATGAAATTGAGCTTTTGATGGCAGAGCGTGGTAAATAAAGGAGCAGGTGATACAATGACGGTTGCAGTGTTGGCGGTACAGGGGGCTTTTGCAGAACATGGGGCAATGCTTGAAGAGCTTGGCGCGCAGGTGTTTGAACTGCGTAAGGCAGAGGATTTGGAGAGGCATTTTGATGGGCTGGTGCTTCCTGGAGGGGAGAGTACAGTACAGGGAAAACTTTTGCGGGAGCTTGGCATGTTTGGCCTGCTTCAAAAAAAGATTGAGGAAGGGATGCCGGTACTTGCGACCTGTGCAGGTTTAATCCTTCTTGCAAAAGAACTTTCCAATGATACAGGAAGGTATTTTTGTACACTTCCTGTAACAGTAAAGAGGAATGCTTATGGCAGGCAGCTCGGCAGTTTTTTTTATGAAGGGGAAATCAAGGGGATTGGGCAGTACCCGATGGAATTTATCCGGGCGCCATATATTGAATCGGTGGATAAGGAGGTTTATGTATTGGCAGAAGTAGAAGGAAAGATTGTTGCCGTTCAGTATAAAAACCAGCTTGCTATGTCATTCCATCCGGAGCTGACAAAAGATTCCAGAATACATAAAAAATTTTTGGATATGATTTAAAGTGTTACTTCATATTAAGATAAGAGGGTATTGCCTGCAGTGCCCTCTTGTTTGTCGTTGGAAGAAATGTTATGATATTACACAGGAAAAAGAATCTAAGGCGTAAATTTTATACAAAGGGGTGAGGCGGCATGCCAAAAGAAGATACGTCACGGTTAGAGGATAAGTCAGCAGGCAATTTAAAAAATTTAGAAGATATTATGAGCAAGGTAATGCGCCAGAATGGCCTGCGGGTTTGGAAACTGGATATGGCGGGGCACAGGATGGAAGGCGTAAGTGGTTTTGGGAGGGAAAATTTTTTTGAGGTACAGGAAAAAGATATACAGAATGTACCGGAAGCATTATTTGAACAGGAAATGATTTTAGAAGAAGATTGGGAAAGATGCCGGCAGATGTTTGAGGAGCTTTATAATGGGCAGGAGCATACGCGGGTCCAGTGCCGTACCTGGTCTAATAAGGCCCAGGATTATGTATGGTATGAATATAATTTCTCAATTATTGAAAAAGAAAATGGTATCCCGGTACGGGCAATTGGTACAAGCAGGGATATTTCTTACCAGAAAAGGATAGAACAGATTTATGAGGAAGAGCAGAAAATCCTTTTGACGGCGGATGATTCCATGATTGCATTCAGCCGTGTAAACCTGACAAAGAACAAGTTAGAAAGGATGATTGTAAAAGGGAAGGATTTTCCATTTGACAATACAGCAGATTTTTTGGATTTCCGTAAAAGGGCGATGTGCTTTTTTGACGATATCCAGTTATCAGACCAGGAAAACTATGAGCTTTCTGTAGAGGGGCTGTTTGAACTGTATAAATCCGGCATACAGGAAATTGAAAAATATTATATTGCAAAGCGTAAGGGGAAACAGCAGTACATATGTGTAAAAGTAAATGGCAGGATATTAGAGCATCCCGGAAGCGGGGAAGTGATTGCATTTTTTTACAACAGGGATGATACGCCGGCATATACCAACCAATTGACAACAAAGGCAATTCTGGAAAGGGATTATGACATGGCAGGGGTGATTTATGCTAATACAGGGCAATACTGTATTATTACGGGGATAGGCCATCTGTCAGGGGACGATCTGCCAATTGTTGATTATGATACGGAACTTCAGAATTTTTATTCCTGCATGGAAAAGGAAGAGGCGGACAGTTTGACGGATGCAGCAAGCTATGAACGAGTCTGCCGGGAGCTGAAAGAGGCGCCTCTTTATAGTGTGGAATTTGATATGCGGGAGAGAGGGATTGTCAGAAGGAAGCTGCTTCGGTTCAACTATATCAGCAATAAGCTGCATTTGATTCTGGCAACCCGTATTGATATCAGTGATGTGGTGCAGCGGGAAAAGGAGAAACAGCACCAGTTAGAGGGGGCTTTGGATGAAGCGGAAAAGGCAAATAATGCAAAAACAGAATTTTTAAGGACAGTAAGCCATGAAGTCAGGACGCCAATGAATGTAATTATGGGAATGGTTCAGCTTGCAAAAGAAGAGAGGGAGAACCATACCGCGGTAATGGAGTATATTGATGAAATTGGCGTTTCAGGAAGATACCTGCTTAATCTGCTGAACAATGTGCTTGATATGTCAAAAATTGAGAGTGGCGAATTTTCCCTGCATCCGCAGAGATACTCTTTTGACGATTTGAAAAAGAATGCTACGGCGCTGTTTATGCCAATGTGTGAACAAAAGCAGATTCATTTTGAGGTCAGGGATTTTGCGGCCCATAAAATGGTTGTAGATAAAATGCGCCTTCATCAGGTGGTTTTTAATCTGTTAAATAATGCAGTAAAATATACGGATATTGGTGGTGAGATTTTACTGATTTACCGGACAAAAGCTTATGGGGATAATGTGCAGGCAGAAATTGTCGTACAGGATAATGGAATTGGGATGAGCCAGGAATTCCAGAAACATATGTATAAGCCGTTTGTCCAGGAAAATAACCAGGTAGTAGCGGCAATGCAGGGGACAGGGCTCGGCCTTTCCATTGTAAAGGGGATTGTAGATAAAATGGATGGGGAGCTTACCGTAAAAAGCGATATGGGGAAAGGGACGGCATTTTGCATCCGTATTACAGGACCGCGTGTCTTTGAGGCAGAATCTCCGTCCCAAGAGGAAGCGTTCCATGACAAGATTGATTTTACTGGAAAGACAATCCTAGTTGCGGAAGACCATGACCTGAACCAGCGTATTATTACGAAGCTGTTGAAAAATAAAGGTGCGGAGGTGATTATTGCAGATAATGGGAAGGCTGCGGTAGATTATTTTAAGGCAGGGCAGGAATACAGCATAGACGCTGTATTGATGGATGTGAGGATGCCGATTATGGATGGGCTGCACGCAGCGGGGATGATACGCAGCCTTGACAGGGAGGATGCAAAAACTGTTCCGATTATAGCGATGACGGCAAATGCTTATGATGAAGACAGGGAAAAGTCGAATGCCGCAGGGATGGACGGGCACCTTTCCAAACCGATTGATATTGGCATGCTGTATGAGACATTACATAATTTTTTTGAGGTGAAGGGCGAAAGAAAAAAGAGGAAAGGATAATATGCAAAAATGAATTTTTTAGAAGAACGTATTTTAAAAGATGGAATTGTGAATGAGGGGAATGTACTGAAAGTAGATAGTTTTTTAAACCATCAGATGGATATTGAACTATTTGGGAAAATGGGAGAAGAGTTTAAACGTCGGTTTGCGGGGAAAGAGATTAATAAAATTTTAACGATTGAGGCTTCCGGAATCGGCATTGCATGCATTGCAGCGCAGTATTTCCAGGTTCCCGTTGTATTTGCTAAAAAGTCAAAAAGTATTAATATAGAAGGGGAAATGTATGTGGCGGAGGTGGAGTCATTTACACATAAGTGTAAAAATCAGGTGATTGTTTCAAAAAAATTCCTGTCAAAAGGGGATAAGGTTCTGATTATAGATGATTTCCTGGCAAATGGCTGCGCACTGCAGGGGCTGATTTCTATTGTGCAGGAGGCTGGCGCCAGTGTAGAAGGGATTGGGATTGCGATTGAGAAAGGATTCCAGGTGGGCGGAAGGATGATACGCAACCTGGGATTTCAGCTGGAATCGCTGGCAATTGTAGACGGGATGGATGAAAAGACAGGAAGCATTGAATTTAGGGAACAGGAAGAACGGAGGGAAAAATGAGGCAGAGGACAGCAGCAGATGTAAGTTATATCTACCAACTGGAGGGGAGAGTACCGATAGCAAAAGCAGTTCCGTTTGGATTGCAGCATATTTTAGCAATGTTTGTGGCAAATATTGCGCCGATTTTTATTGTGGCGGGAGCCTGCGGGCTTTCCGCAAAGCAGAGCGCCATGTTAATCCAGAGTGCAATGATTATTGCAGGGATTGGGACGCTGATTCAGCTGTTCCCTGTCTGGAAGATTGGTTCCGGCCTCCCTATTGTAATGGGAATCAGTTTTACATTTGTTTCAGTTTTCTGTTATTTAGGCCCGGTTTATGGATATAATAGCATTGTAGGGGCAGTTTTGGCTGGTGGCATTGTAGAAGGGGTTTTAGGGCTTTTTGCAAAATATTGGATGAAACTGATTGCGCCGATTGTTGCGGCGAGCGTTGTAACGGCGATTGGCTTTTCATTGCTTTCTGTCGGTGCGTCTTCCTTTGGGGGAGGAAGCGGGAGTGAGGATTTTGGTTCTGTGACAAACTGGATTTTAGGAAGTATTACGCTGCTTTGCTGCCTGCTTTTTAATATTTTGGCAAAATCGTACTGGAAACAGCTTTCTGTCCTCTTTGGACTGGTTGCTGGGTATATTGCTGCAATCTGCATGGGTGTGGTTGACTTTTCCTCTTTAAAAGATACCGCGGTTATAGCGCTCCCTGCAATCCTGCCTTTTAAGCCGGAATTTCATGCAAATGCCATTTTGTCTGTGGTATTAATTTTTTTGGTATCAGCGACAGAAACGATTGGAGATACTTCTGCGCTGGCTTCTTCCGGGCTCGGACGCCAGGTGACAGAAAAGGAGACAGCAGGCTCCATTGCCTGCGATGGGTTTATCAGCGCATTGTCCACTTTGTTTGGCTGTCTGCCGATTACTTCTTTCAGCCAAAATGTCGGTCTTGTGGCAATGACAAAAGTGGTAAACCGTTTTACAATTGCAACAGGGGCAGTGATTATGATTCTGGCAGGGATTTTCCCTATTTTCGGAGCTTTGCTTGCAACCCTTCCAGATGCTGTTTTAGGCGGCTGCACGATAATGATGTTTGGGACAATTGTAATCAGCGGTTTGCAGATGATTGGGAACTGCGGCTTTAGCCAGAGGAATATTACGATTGCAGCGCTTTCGATTAGCATGGGGATTGGTTTTACACAAGTTCCGGAAATATTTCAGGTATTTCCTAAAATTGTAGAGACTGTTTTTGCGGAAAACTGTGTGGCAGTTGTTTTTTTAGTAGCTTTGATATTAAACCTGGTGCTGCCAAAAGAGAGCAAATTATCAGAAAAGTAAAAAAAGCGGACAGTCTAAGGACAGCATGTCCGTATAGAAAGGATTAGGGATATGTTTTATTCCGTGTTGGAGGATGGGATACGAAAGACAGATGAAAAAAGCTTTTTTCAGGAAAAGAAAGGAATCTGTGTTTTGCCATTAGAGGAATGGTGGGAGAATCCTGCATGGAAGGAGCGTTTTTTAATCTGGCACAATGTAGACAGCGTGCATTATTGTAAAATGGAGAGTTACCGGGATTTCTTATTTGGGACGGTTTGTATCCCGGCAAAAGGAAAAAGGGAAAAGGAAAGTGGGTTTGCAATCTATATTTTAAAGAATTATGTCCTGTTGCTTGACCAGGATGGGCGCGCAAAAGAGCAGGTGGCAAAGCTTTCTAAAGAGGTTGTCCGGAAGGAGTATTCACTGGAGCGGTTTGTGTATGATTTTTTGCAGTCATTTCTTTCGGATGACCTGCTTTTCCTGGAGAAGATGGAGCAGGAGATTGCTGCAATTGAAGAAGATATCCTGGAGGGAAGGGTAGAACATTTCAGTTTCCGTATGCTGCAGATAAAGAAGCTGATTGCAAAATTTTATCATTACTATTGCCAGCTGACAGAGATTGGGGAAGAACTCTTAGAGAACCAGGAGGGCTTTTTTGATAAGGAAGAAATACAGTTTTACGGCCGGTATACAGACAGGGTATCAAGGCTTGCAGGGGAGACGCAGCTTTTGCGGGAATATGCCATGCAGGTACAGGAGGTCTACCAGTCTGAAATTGGAATCCGCCAGAACGATGTGATGAAAATCCTGACGGTTGTAACGACAATTTTCCTGCCGCTGTCTTTGGTGGCAGGCTGGTATGGAATGAATTTTGCCTATATGCCGGAACTTTCGTTTCGGTATTCGTATCCAGCTGTAATTGGGGTATGCCTTTTAATCGTAGGCATCAGCCTTGTTATATTTAAGAAAAAAAGATATTTATAGGAAAGAAGGGAATGCGTCTGCATTCCCGTTTTTCTTTATACATAGGAAATTGCGCTGTTACGTAGTGGTTGTCGACAAGAATTGCTTCGCAATTCTTGCTAGCGCACCAGCGCCGGCGGTGCGCTTTTTTACAGTGAAAACAAGAAAAGTTTCCGAAGGATGTTTTGGTAGTAAGAGAGGTCCCTTTTCGGAACTGTCTTTTTCGCTGTCAGGGGAAACTGGTAGATTAACTCATCATTTAAATAATATTCTTCATAGCCGACAATATCGCCCTGGCGGACAGGGGCTGTTAAGGTTTCGGGCAGGTTGATTTTTAAAGTTACCGTATCGTCCTGGCACAGCATGAGGGAGACTTTTTTGTAGGAGGTACGGCAAAGCGGCATGGCAGCGCTTGTTCCGCCAACTATAGGGAGAGTTTTAGGTGTTTTCTGTTTATCAATTGTTACTGTTTGAAAGTTTGCAAAGCCATAATCCATCAGTTTTTTGGTATCTACCCATTTATACCCTTTATTTGGAGGCCACCCGCAGGCAAGCACGCTGGTCACCAGTGTTTTCCCATCCCGTTTTGCCGCGCCGCAGAAGCAGTATCCTGCATTTCCGGTAAAGCCTGTTTTAATGCCGATTGCACCGGGATACCTTGTTAAAAAGGCGTCATGGTTATTGACGGCATAGCTTCTGGTGCCTTTGCAGTTGCTAAACTGATGGGAGGGCGTCTGGATGATTTTTAAAAAATCAGCATTTTGTATGGCATAGCTTGCAATGATGCAAAGTTCCTTTGCAGTGGTATAGTGGTTTTTATCATCAAGGCCGTTTGGCGTGACAAAATTTGTGTCAGTGCATCCAAGGCGTTCCGCTTTCTGGTTCATCAGTTCGGCAAAGCCTTCCACTGTCCCGCCAAGATGTTCCGCAATGGCTGCAGCGGTATCGTTGTGCGATTCTAGCATCAGGGAGTAAAGAAGGTCTTTTAGATAAAAGGTATCGCCTGCCTGCATATTTAACTGTACGTCAGGCATGGAAGCGGCATAGGAGGAAACTTTCACTTTGCTGTCCATCTTTCCGTTTTCCAGTGCAAGGATGCAGGTCATAATTTTTGTTGTGCTTGCCATTGGCATCTGCTGGTTTTCATTTGAGCCAAGGAGCGTCCGTTTGCTGTCGGCGTCTAACAGGCAGTATGCCCTTGCATACATGCCGTCTGGATGCTTTTTTTTCGACAAAATAGAATAATCAGCGCCAGTAAGTGTTTTATCATTTGCCAGAAGGCTTGTTTTTATATTGCAGTAGGGTGGGAAGGATTGGAGCGCATATGACAATCTGTCTGTCATGGAAAGGAACAGGAGAAGCAGACTGATTCCCAAAAGAAAGAAACTGACGATTTTTTGCATGGAATTCCTCATTTCCAGTATGTTCTTTGCTATGTTATGCGGATTCTGGAAAATATATGTTGCTATTTTTAACCAAAAGCGATAGAATTAAAATTGGTAAAAATTTGGTTTACAATAAATATACTATAATTGGAGGGCTGAACATGAGTAACACGAACGCTTTGTCAGCAAGGGACCGTATTGCGGCTCTTGTCGACGAAAACAGTTTTGTTGAAATTGGTGCGAATATCACAAAGAGAAGCACAGATTTCAACATGCAGGAAAAATCAGTGCCGGCAGATGGTGTTATTACCGGATACGGGCTGGTTCAGAACACTCCTGTCTATATTTATAGCCAGGACGCATCTGCCCTGAACGGGACAATTGGGGAAATGCATGCAAGGAAAATTGCACATGCCTATGAACTGGCAATGAAAACAGGGGTTCCTGTAATTGGTCTGATTGACTGTGCAGGGATGCGCCTTCAGGAGTCTACGGATGCACTTGCAGGCTTTGGTGAGATTTATAGGGTGAAGGCGAAAGCTTCCGGCGTTGTACCACAGATTAGCGCTATATTTGGGAACTGCGGCGGCGGTGTTGCTGTTTTAGCAGCAATGAGCGATTTTACGTTTATGGAGGAAGAAAGTGGAAAGCTTTTTGTAAATTCCCCGAATACGCTGGAAGGAAATTACAAAGAGAAGCTGGATACGGCTTCTGCCCAATTCCAGAAAGCAGCGTCAAATGTGGATTTTGTAGTGAAAGGCGAAGCAGAGCTGTTAGGGAGCGTCCGGGAGCTTGTTTCTATTCTTCCGGAAAATAATAATGACACTGCATTTTCTGATGAGTGCATGGATGATTTAAACCGCGTAGTGCCTGACTTTGCAGCGGAAGTAAAGGATCCGGCGCTCGCCCTGGAAGATATCAGCGACAATAATTTCTTTTTGGAGTTAAAGGCCGGATATGCAAAGGAAATGGTAACAGGGTTTATCTGCCTGGATGGGATGACAGTCGGGGCAGTGGCAAACCGTACTGCTGTTTTTGATGAAAAAGGGAAAGAGAAAGAGAAGTTTGACGGACGTCTTACAACGGCAGGCTGTGAAAAGGCCGCAGACTTTATCAGGAAGTGCGATGCATTTCAGATTCCAGTACTGTCCCTTACTAATACAGAAGGTTTTGCTACTTCAGTAGAAGAGGAAAAGACAATTGCTGTAGCAGCGGCAAAGCTGACTGCTGCATTTGCAGAAGCAGACGTTGCGAAAGTAAACCTGATTGTTGGGAAGGCATATGGAAGCGCATATATTACAATGAATTCCAAGCATATTGGGGCCGATATGGTATTTGCACTTCCGGATGCGGAAATCGGTATGATGGATGCAGAGGTTGCTGCTAAGATTATGTATTCCGGTGACAAAAAAGCTGATTTGGCAAAGAAGGCGTCTGAATTTGCAGCGCAGTCCGGAACGGAAGCGGCATCGCAGAGAGGATATGTGGACTCTGTAATTGAACCGGAAGCTGCCAGGAAACAACTGCTTTATGCGTTCGAAATGCTGTTTTCAAAAAGTGAATTTCCAATTGGCAAAAAACATGGAACAATCTAAATAAGGAGAGGCATATGAAGAAGAAACTGGTTTTAATGCTTTGTGTGATTTCCTGCCTGGTGTTAATGATGGGCTGCAGCCTGACAAAGGAAAATGAAAACCTGGACAAGTCAAAGCTGACTAAAACTGCGGAGGAATTTGCTGCGCAGTGGTTTGAATATGATTTTAAATCGACAGTTGAACAGTATGCAGACCAGATGGGCGATGAGCAGGCAGATTCGTATAAAGAGTATGCAAAGATGCAGAAAAAGCACGGAGCCATGAAAAAAGTTGTGGATAAGAGTTATTCCACGGCATCTGATACGGCAACGGTTACATTGACGCTTACCACGGAAAAAGCTGGGAAACTTGTATTTACAGTGATATATAGTGAAACTGGTGAAATCAGTGACTGGAAAGTAGAAGAGTACCAGTCAATTGGTAAGACAATGGGAAGAGCCGGGCTGAATACAATTATGAGTATGGCAATTGTGTTTGCCGTCCTGATTTTCATATCATTTATCATTAGCTGCTTTAAGTTTATTGGCAATGCCCAGCCAAAGGAGGCTGCAAAAGCAGAGGCGCCTGCAGCAGTTCCTGCTCCTGCGCCTGCAGTTGTGGAGGAAGAAAATCTGGCGGATGATCTGGAACTGGTTGCAGTAATTACGGCAGCAATTGCAGCAGCAAGTGAAAATGAATGTACAGATGGGCTTATTGTACGTTCCATTGTGCGCCGTTCTTAAAAATAAAATGGTACAGGGACAGACGGGTTCCTGGGTATAAATATCTGAATAATATGGAGGAAAAGAGAATGAAGAATTACACAATTACCGTAAATGGTACTGTATATGATGTAACTGTTGAAGAGGGCACAGGCGCTGGCGCAGCAGCACCAAAAGCAGCCCCAAAGGCGGCGGCACCGAAGGCAGCGCCGAAAGCAGCACCATCTGGCGCACAGGGCGCAGTAAAGGTAAATTCCCCTATGCAGGGTAAAATTATATCTGTCAGCGCAAGCGCCGGACAGGCTGTGAAAAAGGGTGACGTCCTAATGATTCTTGAGGCAATGAAGATGGAAAATGAAGTGGTTGCACCACAGGATGGAACAGTAGCAAGCATTAATGTTTCAGCAGGGGATTCTGTAGATGTAGGGGCAGTTTTGGCAACTTTAAATTAATTTAGGAGGGACTGACTTTGGATTACGTTATTACAACGTTAGAGAATTTAGCAGGTCAGACAGCATTTGCCAATATTACGCTTGGAAATTATCTGATGATTGTTGTCGGCTGTATTTTTCTCTACTTGGCGATTAAAAAGGGCTATGAGCCATTGCTTTTGATTCCAATCGCTTTTGGTATGATTCTGGTCAATATTTACCCGGATATCATGGCAGAGCCTACGGAAACGGCAAATGGCGGCTTATTGTACTATTTCTTTCAGCTGGATGAATGGAGTATCCTGCCTTCCCTTATTTTCCTGGGGGTTGGAGCAATGACGGACTTTGGGCCGCTGATTGCGAATCCGGCAAGTTTTCTTTTGGGGGCTGCAGCCCAGTTTGGTATTTTTACGGCATATCTGGTTGCAATCCTTTTAGGCTTTAATGATAAGGCGGCAGCGGCAATTTCCATTATCGGCGGTGCTGACGGGCCGACTTCCATTTTCCTCTGTGGCAAATTACGCCAGACAGAATATATGGGGCCGATTGCAGTTGCGGCATATTCTTATATGTCTTTGGTGCCGATTATCCAGCCTCCGATTATGAAGCTGTTTACAACAGAGGAGGAGCGTAAAATTAAGATGGGGCAGCTCCGTCCGGTATCAAAGCTGGAAAAGATTTTATTCCCAATTATTGTTACGGTTGTCGTATGCCTTCTTTTGCCAACGACAGCTCCGCTTGTAGGTATGCTGATGCTTGGTAATCTGTTTAAGGAGTGCGGCGTGGTAAAGCAGCTTGCAGAGACAGCTTCCAATGCGTTGATGTATATTGTTGTTATCCTGCTTGGTACTTCTGTAGGGGCTACGACAAGCGCAGAAGCATTCCTGAAGTTTACGACATTAAAAATCGTTGCACTTGGCCTGGTTGCATTTGCAGTCGGGACAACGGCGGGCGTTTTGTTTGGTAAGCTGATGTGTAAGGTAACAGGCGGAAAGGTGAACCCTCTGATTGGTTCGGCCGGGGTTTCTGCTGTTCCGATGGCGGCACGTGTGTCGCAGAAGGTTGGCGCTGAGGCAGACCCGACAAACTTCCTGTTGATGCATGCGATGGGACCAAATGTGGCCGGGGTAATTGGTACGGCAGTGGCGGCCGGTGTATTTATGGCGATATTTGGGGTATAAAGTGTGTAAAGGATTTCAAAACTATGCCTAAGAAATTCTACGATTACACACAGGAAGAACGCAAAAGAAGCGTTCTTCTGCGAACCTAAAAAGCATTTTCTGGTATTTCTTACAATAGGTATTGTTAAAGAATTTGTAAGAACAGTAGATAATAGTATTGCCTGGACAGGCAGAATGGAGGAGACATGGCAGAGATAGAAAAGAAACCTGTTAAGATTACGGAGACGATTCTCCGCGATGCGCATCAGTCTCTGATTGCGACACGTATGACAACAGAGCAGATGCTTCCGATTATTGATAAAATGGATGAAATTGGCTATCATTCCGTTGAGTGCTGGGGCGGCGCAACGTTTGACGCTTCCCTCCGCTTTCTGAAAGAAGATCCCTGGGAGAGGCTTCGGAAGTTAAAGGCTGGTTTTAAGAAGACAAAGCTGCAGATGTTATTCCGTGGGCAGAATATTTTAGGATATAACCATTATGCAGATGATGTTGTGGAATATTTTGTACAGAAGTCAATTGCAAACGGTATTGACATTATCCGCATTTTTGACTGCTTAAATGATATCCGCAACCTGGAGACGGCCGTGCGTGCCGCTAATAAAGAGAACGGCCATGCGCAGATTGCCCTTTCTTACACGTTAGGGGACGCCTATACGCTTGATTATTGGAAAGATATGGCAAAGCGGATTGAAGACATGGGCGCGAAATCACTTTGTATTAAGGATATGGCAGGGCTTTTGGTTCCAGTAAAGGCAACAGAACTCGTTTCCGCGTTAAAAGAAACGGTTTCTATACCAATTGACCTTCATACGCATTATACCTCCGGCGTGGCAGCTATGACATATATGAAAGCTGTTGAATCAGGATGTGATATTATTGATACGGCAATGTCGCCATTTTCTATGGGAACAAGCCAGCCGGCAACAGAAGTAATGGTTGAGGCATTTAAAGGGACGCCTTATGATACAGGGCTTGACCAGACAAAGCTTGCAGAAATTGCTGATTATTTCCGTCCGCTGCGTGAAGAAGCGCTAAAAAGCGGCCTGATGAATACAAAGGTACTTGGTGTAAACATCCAGACACTGCGTTATCAGGTTCCTGGCGGTATGTTAAGTAACCTGGTTTCCCAGTTAAAAGAAATGGGGCAGGAGGATAAATATGAGCAGGTACTTGAAGAGGTGCCAAGAGTGCGGAAAGACTTTGGCGAGCCGCCTCTTGTTACTCCATCTTCGCAGATTGTAGGGACTCAGGCAGTGTTAAATGTGGTTTCTGGTGAAAGATACAAGATGGTAACAAAAGAATCCAAGAAACTTCTTTCTGGTGAGTTTGGGCAGACTGTAAAACCATTTAACCCAGAAGTACAGAAGAAGTGCATTGGTGATGTGAAACCAATTACATGCCGCCCGGCTGATTTAATTAAGCCGCAGCTTGCAGACCTGGAAAAGGAAATGTCACAGTATAAACAGCAGGATGAAGATGTACTGTCTTATGCATTGTTCCCACAGGTTGCTACAGAATTCTTTAAGTACCGTGAGGCACAGAAAGATAAGGTAGACGCTTCTATGGCAGATACGGAAAATAAAGCATATCCGGTATAGGAAGAAGGTTTATAGAGAGCAGTAAAAGGGCGCCGGTTTGGTGCCCTTTTCTGATTAGTACAGCGAATAGCAAGTGAAATGGCATTTGTTGTACTCCATATATTATGATGCTTATTTTAATTGAATGGGGGATTGCAGTAATGGATAATGTAAATGAAAAAGATACTTTGATTCATGGGTTAGCAGATGCTTTTGCTCAGGAAGACGGGCAGAAAAAAGAGAAAGGGACTTCCCGGTTTAATAAGGCAACAGGGACTTTGATTGCATCAAATACCTATATAAACCATGCCTTAAGCCACATTGATGAGCCAGACTGTTTCACGAAGGGAAAAGTCTATACTTGCAGCCAGATTGAAAATGATTTTACTAAAATTATTTCTGACAGTGGAAAAGTAATCCAGGTTAATATTAATGATCCAGATTTTACTTTTAAGATTAATCCAAGAAAGTCAGGGAAACATAATCAGGATAATAGGGAATTATAAATAATATAATTATAGATCCTCAGGGGATGGAAAGATATGGAAAAAAGGAGTGCAGGAGAGGGACTGGAACAAAGGCTGGAGCTATCCTTGCTGTATGATTTTTATGGAGCGCTGCTAAAAGAGAATCAGCAAAGAATGTTTGAAGCTTATATATTAGAAGATTATAATTTTTCAGAAATTGCCGCCCAGGAGGGGATTTCCCGGCAGGGTGTGTATGATGCAATTAAGCGGGCTTCCCGGCAGCTACGGGGATATGAAGGAAAACTTGGCCTGGCAGGCAGGTTTGAGAAGCAGAAGTCGATGGTTCAGGAACTCAGTCAAGAAGTCCAGGGATTACAGATGCCAGGAGAAGAAAAAAGGTGGGAAAAGGTTTTTCGGATTCTGGAAAATATTTTAGAGGAATCATAAAAAAGGGCACCGCCAGCGCTGGTGCCCTAACAAGAATTGCTTCGCAATTCTTGTCGATAACCACTAAGATTACAGCAATTTCCTATAAAATAAAAAAGGGGAATGCTTAAAGCATTCCCCTGAAAAATCTCTGGCTTTTTTGTTATGTACATTTAACGGTTTGTAAGATACTGTCCATCTGTTGAAGTAGATGAATTTCTTAAATCCTGTGTAGATTTAAGTTTTAATTTGGACTTCTTAATAGTGAACTTAAATGTCTTTAAACCGCCCTGTGGAACAGAAACTTTTTTGCTCTTTAAGCTATAGGTACCAATTACTTTCTTAGATGGATTTTTCACAGTAATCTTGATATTTTTTAACTGAAGAACTGTTTTTCCACAGTTATTTAAGAAATGTGCATTAATTACAAGATTTCCTTTTTTGTCATAGGACATCTTGTGTACGCTGAATCCAGCGTTTCCATAAGTAACTGTCTGTGTAGTAAGCTTTGAACTGCTGTATGTATTAGCTTTTACCGTTACGATACATTTTGCAGAAGAACCATTCTCATCTGTAGCTGTGATAGTAGCACTGCCTGTCTTTTTAGCAGTCACTTTACCACTGCTGCTTACTGCTGCAACACTGGATTTGCTGGAAGTCCATTTTACTTTGCCAGAAGCGTCTGATACAGAAAGCTTTGAAGAAAATCCTTTCGTAAGTACAAGGCTGCTGCTGCTCATCTTAATGGAAGCGCTGTCCTGGTCAATCATTACAATGTACTGTGTATTTGCGCCAAAGGTAAGGGAGATATTGTAATCACCTGCAATTGGCTGCTGCCAGTCAAGGGCGTAAGTATATACTCCAGCTGTGGTAAGATATTCCCATGCATTAGTGTCTGTGGCAAGTACAGATTCTTCAAAAACCTTTTCATTGCCTGCAGATGTAATGGAGCAGGTTAAATCAACCGGCTGTGCTACCAGGACGTCAATGTAAGTATAGGCAGTACTTGGAATATTGAACGTATAGTTGACGGGTGTATTGGCAGCAGCTTCCCCTGACTGCTCTAAAAGAGTAACATACTCTGCTGCTTCTGCCTCATTTGGTACTGCCGCAAGGCTGCCAAGACAGAGCGCAGTTGTCAGGACAAGTGCTGTTGCTTTTGTCTTTAAATTAGATAATCTCATGTTTTTCCTCCTTAGACATTTTCTAAAATTTTCCCTAAAAGATATGATAAATTTATATTTTTTAGAGTATCAACACTGTTATTATAATAGATGAACTAAAAAATGGCAAGAGCAAATAGATTTTTTTAAGAAAACAGCTGCATCCTGGGTTACAGTTTCCTCCCTGGCTGTTAATGGAAACACTGACAGGACGCTATAGGATATAGTTTGTAGAGATTAGATGCGGAAAGAATAAATATGGTATTTGCCAAAATGTGCCATTAATACAGGGGTATATTTTTGCGTATTGTACAAAAAATGGGATGGACTTTAGCGAAAAAAGAGAAATTGTGTTTATCGGGGAGAAAATGCTTTACGGATGGCGGAAGGTTCTATATGATAGTGTTTAAGTTTTAACGCAAGATAAAGGAAAATACACAAAAGATAGTGGGGCGGGAGAGGCTTTTGTGGGATTGGGAGGAAAAATGAAAATATCTTTTTGGAGCCATGTTCGGGGTGTGACAGGAGTGACTACAAACATGGCATGCGTTTCAGCGCTTATGTCGATTGGGGGCATAGGCAAGACGGCTGTTCTGGAAAACCATTACAGTACAAACAGTATTGGAGATATGGTATTGTTTCCGGAAAAAATAGAATATTTAAGGGAGCATGGGGAGTATTACAGCAGGTATGGGATTGAATATATTTTAAAACGCCTTTATTCTGGCGAATCTGGAGAAAAGCTGCTCCGCCATGCATCCATCCCGCTGTTGTTTTCTTCTATGTATTATCTGCCGCAAGGGCGCATTGTTAATAAAGAAGTTTTTAATTATGAGTTCCATCTGGTACAGAAAAAGCTGTTCCAGTCTTTAGAAAAGATATCAGATTATATTTTTATTGATACAGAGGCAAATCAAAATCTGAGTTCTAAAATCATTCTGTCAGAGTCAGATTTAATTGTAGTAAATCTAAGCCAGGACCCTGGCCGGATTCAGGAATTTCTAAAACAGTATACTTCCATACAGGAAAAAGCAGTGTATTTAATTGGCAGCTATCAGCCGGAGTCTTATTGGAATATTGGCAGGATCTGTAAAGAGTTCAATATCCCAAGAGAAAGGACAGGGATTATCCCGTTTAACCTGGAACTGGCGGATGCAATGTCAAAGGGGCATCTTTTGCAGTTTTTAAATAGAAATTATTATAAAGCATCTGATTTTGAAAATGAATATTTAATCCGCTATATTAAGAAAGCCGGGCGGATGATACGGAAAAATTTAATCCGCCTGCGTCGTGAAGAGATGGCAGTAAGGGAGGAATTTCCAGGTATTCCTTGCACTCCATTCTGTTAGGGGGTATAATAATAGGGAAACGTACGGCTGGAGCGTACAGGAGACAGGTACAATTTTCGTTGCCTATCAAGGATGGATGGTAACGGATTTTTGGCACTGGGAGTGAAAGGAATCTGTATTATGGAAGAGATGGATGTTTTAAAGTATTTGAAAAGCAGGCAGAATGAGCTGGAGCGGGTGAACCATCCGTTTGTAAACCGAAGCCTGAATTTCCGTTATCTTTATTCTTATGGTGTGGCAGTATTGGCGCTTGGCAATATGAAGTCTATGTCAGAACTGGATGGGCGGTTTGATTATTTTATGGAATGTATAGCGCTTCCAAAGGAGCAGAGGGAGCAGATTATTGTGGATATCAATAACCATTTTGAATTCCGCCTGACAGAATGTATCAGGGTTTTAAAGACAAAAGAAGTGCAGTACTGCTTCCTGATTGATTTATATCTTTTGTATAACCAGGCGAAATGGTCTGTAGAATACTGTAAAAAAGTAATAGAAAATTATGTGGAAATTTTTCATATGTCGGAACCGGAGATTGCATTTTTTAAGGAGTTTAATGATGCAGCAGTAAAGCGGGATGGAAAAAGGGCAAGGGATTACTATCATCGTTTCCGGGATATGGGGTTTGATATTTCATATAAGATGCTTCGTTACTTTTTCCCGGATTTTACGGATGAGGATGAATATCAGGATATTATAGTCCTGGCGGGCAAAACATTCTGTCTGGATAAGCCGACAAAAATACTTGGGGACATCAGGGTGGAGCGGGGCGGGTCCCTTTTGCTGGATAGCGCTGATATTTCTATAGATGGCGCTGTTTTAGTGGATGGCGGGAGAATCCGTTTCCGGGATACCAAACTTTACATAGGGCATTGTGAAAGGGATTTTTTTCTTACAGTGAAAGACGCCGCTGTTGTGCGGATTGAAAACTCTGTGATTGACTGCAATGGGCAGTGTGGTTTTTTAAGGCAGAAGGCGGGCAGGCTTTTAATAGAAGAGACAGAATTTCTTCGGTCTGGCTTTCAAAGGATGGTTGCATTTTATGGGACATATGCGGAGTTTTTACGGTGCAGCTTTTCAGAGGGGACAGCAGGTTTTATCCTTGCCGGGGGATCTTCACAGGTGAAGTTTGCTAACTGTGATTTTTTCCATGCTGCTGCAGAATATGGAGGTGCGGTTTTTTCTGAATCGATTGATGATGTTACCATTAAGGAATGTTCTTTCCGTTCCTGTACGGCAAAGTATTTGGGATCGGCAGTTTATTTTAAGCATTTAAAGCTTGGGCAGATGGTAAAGGACTGTGTATGCAGGGATTGTTTTCCAAAAGAAAATGCGGTTTTTAACGCATATGGGGAAGAGTTTGATTTGAAAATCAGATAGGAGGCGCCATGATTATCGATAATCTTACAAAGTTTAATCAGAAAAAAAAGCTGTGGATGACTCCGAAGCATCCATTGTATGGGAAATCTGTGGACTATAAAATAATTTATGGCGCAGTGGTATTTATGCAGGCAGAGATAAATTGCCTGTCAAGCCCGCTGAATAATTTTGAGCTGGAGAGGCTTTTAATATCGGGGTTTCGCCTGGATTCTGATGGGATGTCACAGGTTTTGCGCCTTTCAAAGGAAAAAAGTGTTGTAATAGATAAATTAATACGTGCGTTTGCATCTGACAGAGAAAAGTATCTTCTGATGCTGGATTTGATAAATGTCAGCCTGCGCGATATGAAGATTCAGGAGAGGGAACAGGAATCCATACAGATTTTTTCTAAAATGTTTGGCGTTTCACAGGAGGAACTTTCTTTGCTGACAGAATTTGCACTGGGGGCACAGGAGGAAAATGTGCCAAAATGCCGTGAGATTCTTCACCGCATGCATGTGCAGGATATGGATTTGTCCCCGGTAGATATGAAGTATTATATTATGCGCCTTTGGGAGACAATGGAGTGTACGCAGGAAATGCTGGAAGGGCAGCGTGAAGTGAGGATTGTGGAACGCTGCATGATTAAGGGGGATCTTATTTTATCCAGGGGGATGCGCCTGGTTTTTGACCATGCTGAAGTGAGGATTTATGGGAATATCCTTTTAGATGGCGGAGAGCTTATTATTGAGGAAAGTAAAATGATAAGGAAAGGGGATTCCCACCGTGCCTGTGTTAACATGAAAGCAGTTGGAAGCCGGATACTTGTCCAGAACAGTGAAATTGACTGCAGGAATATGGGAATGTTCATCCGTGCGGAAGCCGGTGATCTGCGGGTTCAGAAAAGCCTGATTTATCGGACAACAAGAGGTGCGGCAATCCGTTTTTGGGGAAATTCAATCCAGGTGGCAGAAACGGACTTTTTTGACTGCTATTCCCCAGAAGATGGTGGTGCGATTATGATACGTACACCAGATGGGATTGTAAGAGGATGCCGTTTCCGGCGGTGTGAGGCGAAGCGCGGCGGTGCGGTTTTTGCAGTGGAAGGCAATAAGATTGACCATTGTAAATTTGACCAGTGCAATGTTGCAGAGTATGGTGCGGCTGTTTTTTACCATGGTTTTGTACGTGCGAATGTCCACCATCTTCAGTACCGCGCCTGCTGTCCGGAAGGCGTGGAGACAGTGCAGTATCTGGCAAAGATGGGAACGTTCCAGGTGACGGGCCAGTATCATATTTTTGTTTCTACAATTATCGACTGCCCTGTGCTTGTAGAAGCAGAGGGCAGCCTGATTATCGAGGATGCGAATTTATATCTGAATAATCCGATCCGCTGCCGTGGAAGCCTGCAGATGAAAAATGTCAGGTTAATCAGTAACCATATGCAGGATACGGATATGGTGATATTGGAGCATGCAAGGAACTGCCGGATTCACCATTGTGAATTTAACGGGATGGGGAAGACAGGGGGAATGAGTGCATCAGGATGCCGGATTACGGTGACAAAGTCGCTTTTTAGGAATATAAGTGGCGGCCGGGCAATCTATAATGCATATTCCCCTGAAATCAGGGAGTGCGTTTTCAATTTTTGCCAGGAGGGGGCAGTTTATTCCCAAAACGGCAACATTAAGCGGTGTGTTTTTGTGAATTGCCGTGGAAAGAGCGGCGCCGGCATTCTAATGTATGGAAGCAAAGGGGCAATAGAGCAGTGCAATTTCAAAAGATGCATTGCTGATTTTAGCGGCGGTGCGATTGACAGGTCGCTGGGCCAGCAGGTTGTAAAATGTGTGTTTGAGGAATGCAGGCCGGATAACGTATCATGATACTTGACATATAAGCAGTCTCTGTTGTAAAATGTCAGTGTTTATGCACTAGTAAATAATAAGCTGTTAAAAGGGAGATACCGTTTACAGTCAGCTTCCTTTTAACCACATAAAATTGATAGGAGTTGATTTTTTGGATTCAAGTGACGCCTCGCGGATTATTATTTTATTTATCCTGTTAGCATGTTCTGCATTTTTTTCTTCAGCAGAAACCTGCCTTACAACTGTAAACAAAATGAGGATTAAGTCGTTAGCGGAAGAAAATGTTAAAAATGCCGGCCTGGTATTAAAGCTGATTGAAAACCCTACAAAATTGCTGAGCGCGATTTTAATTGGCAATAATATTGTAAATTTATCGGCCTCTTCCCTGACAACAACTTTTTCGATTCAACTGGCGCACAAATTAGGTTTATCAGACCTTGCCAGTGCAGTGACTGGTATTGCTACCGGTGTCCTGACAGTTCTAGTGCTGATTTTTGGTGAGATTGTCCCGAAATCTCTTGCCACGATGGGCAGTGAGAAGCTTTCTCTTGTTTATGCTAAGCCTGTGTATAGTCTGACTATCCTGTTGACGCCTCTGTCTTTTATTATGAATGGAATTTCGAACAGCATCCTGCGGATTCTTCCAATTGATGTCAGCAAGCGGCCAAGGATTACGGAAAATGAGCTCCGCACGATTGTGGACGTCAGCCATCAGGAAGGCGTGCTGGAAAGTGAAGAACACCAGATGATTACAAATGTTGTAGACTTTGGGGATTCCCTTGCGAAAGATGTTATGGTTCCGAAGATGGATGTGACATTTGTTGATGTGAATCTTTCCTATAATGAACTGGTGGAGCAGTATACAGAACATACTTTTACGAGGATGCCTGTTTATAATGATAGCCGTGATAATGTTGTAGGGATTGTAAATTTAAAAGATTTTTTCTTTTATCAGGGGTCTAAAAAAGAATTTTCGCTGACAGATATTATGCGTGAACCGTATTTTACTTATGAATATAAGAAGATTTCGGAACTGTTTTTTGAAATGAAACAGGATTCTATCCCAATGGCGATTGTGCTTGATGAATATGGATCTACTTCCGGCATTCTGACGATTGAAGATCTGATTGAGGAGATTGTAGGGGAAATCCGTGATGAATATGATGAAAACGAAGAAGATGAAATAACAAAGGTAGATGATGAAACCTATATCCTCCTTGGTGTTGCAAAATTGGATAATGTAGACAATACGCTGGGGATTACGATTGAATCTGAAGATTATGATTCTATTTCCGGACATATTATTAATCTTTTGGATCATTTTCCAGAAGCAGGGGAATCTGTCAGTGATGAGTTTGCAACGTATACTGTCCTGGAAGCAGAAAAGAACCGTATTGATAAAGTAAAGCTCCATCTTTTGCCGCCTGCCCTGCCGGTAAATGAAGAGCAGGAGGAAGAAAAGGAAGATAATGCGTCTTAGTAAGCTGCTGTTATAACATTTTTTGTAATTTGTTAAAAAACTATTGCTTTTTTTTAAAATAAGGTATACAATTAGGACAATAAAAAGACAGCGATGTTCGTCGTATATATGTCAAAGAGAGGGAGGTTGGTATGAGAAAGAAATCCCATATTTCCTTAGCGCAGTATTTGATGAACAGTGAAGGGATGGGTTCGATTAAAGACCATAAAGGAGCTTTTTACATTGGCAGTGTATTGCCGGATTGCACACCAAGTTTTTTGGTTCGCAAGCATACGATAGAAGATTCCTTTGAGGTTTTAAAGAAAGAGATATATAAAATGGTGTCGCATTTTGACCCTGCAGAGGGTATGGATTCCTATTTTTATATCCACTTAGGCGTGATTACACATTATGTATCTGATTATTTTACGTTTCCCCATAATGCAAATTACGACGGAAAGTTAAAAGATCATTGTATCTATGAGGAAGAATTAAAACAGGAAATTCGTTCCTATGTCAAAAGTCCGGAAGCAGTAAGGAAGCGTTTAGGGGTAACTGTATATGACCCAGAGATGATTTTATCTTTTATACAGAGGATGCACGATATTTATTCTGAGACGAAAAGCGCGGTAAAGCGGGATTGTGAATATATCGTATGCTTATGCCACACAATTGTGGATGCGATTCTTCTGTTATTTGAAAAAGGGTTAAAATCATCCTGTTTATCAGTATCTGTTTGAGTGATATGGAAGACGGCAAGGTTTTATGAGGACTGAACCGTACTGCGGATATAGAGGGCATGCAGCAGAGTGAAAGCTTTGTTGTATGCCCCTTTTTTTTCTGCCCGGAATAGTGTATGATATAAGAAATTGTAGAAATAACTGATGCATCAGTCCTTAACTTGTTGTTTTTTACTGGGTGGGATGCATTGTTTGAAAGGTATGGTTAGTAAGATGGATGGAAGTATATTGGGAAACCTGGCTGGAGCTGGGTATTTTCTGGCGTATCAGGCAGTGGGGATGTTTTTGGCTTTTTGGCTGTTAAAAGAGGAAGAAAAGGCGGTACGGATTTTATTGGGCAGTGTGTTTGGAAGTGTTCTGCTGCAGTGGGTTCCAGCTATTTTTTCTCTTGGGATGGGGTTTAACAGGACGTCCCATATAACGGCGCTTGTTGTAACAATCCTGTTTTTTATTGGAAGTGTTGTCTGCTGGAAGAAAAAAGCAGGGAACAGGGGCATGCACTTGGATAAAACAAGGGGTGGCGCTGCGTTTTCCTGGCAGAAAATATGGCAGGAAAATGGTTATTTCCTGGTAATTCTTCCGGTATTTTTGTTTTTTGCCGCAGTATTGTCCACCCATACAATACCATTTGCAGAGGATGGAAGCATCCATACCGGGCAGGCAACTTTTGGGGATATGAATATGCATCTGTCTTTTATTACAAGTATTGCAAAACAAGGAATTTTTCCGCCGGAATATTCTATGCTCCCAGGGACAAAGCTTTCTTATCCTTTTTTGTGTGATACCATTTCTTCTAGTATTTACTTATGGGGGAGCAGCCTTCGGTTAGCATATGTTTTTCCAATGCTTTTTGCTGTCTGCCAGGTATTTTTTGGCGTGCTCATTTTTGCAAAGGAGGTTTTAAAAAGCCGTACCAAGGCAGTAATTGCATGGCTCTTTTTCTTTTTGAATGGAGGGTTTGGCATCTATTATTTTGTAAAGGGGGCGGCCAAGGATTCTTCAGTCTTTACAAGAATTTTTACGGAGTTTTACCAGACGCCGACAAATTACCTGGATGGAAATATACGTTGGACAAATATAGTGGTTGACATGCTTTTGCCGCAGCGCGCAACGCTGTTTGGATGGGCGGTGCTGATACCTGCCCTGCTTGTTTTGTACCAGGCGGTATTTAAAAAAGAAAGGAAATATTTTGTGGCTGCTGCTGTTTTGTCAGGCGGCCTTCCGATGATCCATACCCATTCTTTTCTTGCAATGGCTTTTGTATGTGCGATGTGGCTGATTTATTCTGTGCGTACGGAGTTGGATAAAGGATGGAAATCAAAGGAGTCTAAGATTGAACTTTGGGTGTTGTTTGGTTTTTTCCTTTTGATGTGCAGCCTGGATTTGGTAAAGAAAGGTATGGAGGTGCCGGAACAGGTATATTTTGCTATTGCGCTGGCAGGTATTTTTGTAATTGGCGTGATTTGCATCGTGTTGACTATCCGTGGCCTGAAAAATGAAAGAAGCCGTGGGTTAGTTTTGAATTGGGGGATATTGCTTGGAATTGTGCTGGTCCTTGCACTGCCGCAGCTTTTTGCCTGGACGTTTCAGCAGGCGCAGGGGGAGCAGTTTGTGAGGGGGTATTTTAACTGGGCGAACTTAAATGACACCTACCTTGGGTTTTATGTGAAAAATATCGGGATTGTATGGATTTTAAGTATTGTTGCACTTGTTTTTACAAGGAGCAGGAATTATTTTTTGGTATCGCCTTCCTTTTTTATCTGGTTTGTAGCGGAGTTGATTGTTTTTCAGCCAAATGTCTATGATAATAATAAGATTCTTTACATTGGCTACTTATTCCTTTGCTTCTTGTCGGCAGATTATCTGGTGGAGATTGCAGGGAAGTTCAAAAATACTGTGCTCCAGGGCATGATTTATGCGGGCGTGCTGTTTTTAAGCAGCATATCGGCTGTTTTGACAATGGGAAGGGAGTATGTCTCTGATTACCAGCTCTATGGCAAAGATGAGGTGGCTGTCTGCAGGTATATTGAGGAAAATACGGCGGCAGGGGATGTGATATTAACGGATACCCGCCATAATAATGGAGTAGTTTCGCTGACAGGAAGGAATATTGTCTGCGGGGCGGGCACATTCCTGTATTACCATGGCCTTTCCTATGAACAGCAGCAGGAAGATGTTATGGCAATGTATCAAAATCCTGCAGATTTGTCTTTGTTTGATAAATATGGCGTTAGCTATATTTTTATAAGCAGCAGTGAGCGCAATAATTATGGGATTGTTTCTGAAGATGCCTTTTTACAGAATTTTGAAGTGGCATACCGTTCCGGGGAAACTGTTCTATACCGCAGGAAGTAGGAGGTCTTGCATGGAAAAGAAAAAATGTCTGGTGCACTGCAGGGATGCAGGTCTTGGATATGATAATAAAGCAATAATAGAGCATTTTAATTTCCAGGTTTTTGAAGGGGATTATGTCTGCGTGGCGGGGGAAAATGGTTCTGGAAAGAGTACGCTGGTAAAGACGCTTCTTGGGCTGGTGAAACCAGTTAATGGGGAAGTGGAGCTTTCTTCGGAAATCAGGAGCGGCGCAGTTGGATACCTGCCGCAGCAGACGCAGGTACAAAGGCAGTTTCCGGCAAGTGTAATGGAAGTTGTGATGTCTGGTTTTTTGAATAAGCCGCATAGGGGGGCTTTTTACAGGAGAGAAGAAAAGAAGGCGGCATGGGGGTTTTTAAAAAAGTTAAAAATAGAAGATTTGGCGAAAGAATGTTATGGGCTGCTTTCTGGCGGGCAGCAGCAGAGAGTCCTTCTTGCAAGGGCGCTTTGCGCAGCAAAGGAAATATTGGTTCTGGATGAGCCTGTAACAGGGCTGGACCCGATGGCGGCTTCTGCATTGTATGATAATTTGAGGGGCCTGAACCGGGAAGGGATGGCAATTGTCATGGTGACGCATGACATTCAGAATGCTGTTTCAGAGGCAGACTATATCCTCCATATGGGGGAGGGGGAGTATTTCTATGGGACAGCAGAGGAATATAAAGAAAAGTTTATCAGGGATGCAGGAAGGAAAGGGAAAAAACATGATTTTGGAGATGCTTAGTTATCCTTTTATTGCAAGGGCGTTTATTGTAGGGATTTTAGTTTCACTTTGTGCTGCCCTTTTGGGGGTAAGCCTTGTTTTAAAACAGTATTCTATGATTGGCGACGGCCTGTCCCATGTGTCTTATGGGGCTTTATCAATCGCCTTGGCATGTAATATTGCCCCGTTAAAGCTGTCAATACCGATTGTTATTGTGACAGCTTTTTTACTGCTTCGTATGACGGAGAGAGGGGTTATGAAATCGGATGCGGCGATTGCCGCTGTTTCAGCATCTGCTCTGGCAATAGGCGTTAGTGTGACTTCGCTTACAACTGGGATGACAACAGATGTGAACAGTTATATGTTTGGCAGCATCCTTGCCATGACAAGGGAGGATGTTGTGTTAAGCGTAATCTTATCTGTTGTGGTACTGGCTCTTTTTGGGTTTTGTTACCATTATATTTTTGCGGTTACTTTTGATGAAGGCTTTGGAAGGGCAATTGGCGTAAAGGTGTCCTTTTATAATACAATGCTTGCAATTTCAACGGCAGTTACCATTGTGCTTGGGATGCAGATGATTGGGGCGATGCTGATTTCCAGCCTGATTATTTTCCCGGCGCTGACTTCTATGAGGCTGTTCCACAGCTTCCGCGGCGTGGTAATTACTTCAGGGGTGCTTTCTGTGGTTTGCTTTGTGGCCGGAATGGTGTTGTCCTATCAGTCTTCTATGCCTGCTGGGGCAAGTGTAGTGCTGGCAAACCTTGGGGCGTTCCTTGTGTTTTTTGTTGTGGGGAAGATAAGGAACTGTTAAGAATTAATTTGAACAACTTGCTTGCCTGTTTTTCCAATTGCTGCATCAAAAAGCCTCGCCGTAGCCCGCTACGCCTACGTTTTTTTCTTTGCACTTGAAAAAACATCCTTCGCAACTTGTTCATTTAATTTCTTAACAGTTCCTAAGGAACTGTTAAGAATTAATTTGTATCATTAATACAGTTACTGAAAAGACTGGTTTAAAAAATGGAGGATTATATGGATATACGGGAATATCTGGAAAAGAAGCCGCTTTTGTTTGACGGTGCGATGGGGACATATCTGGCTAAAAAATATCAGGAACTAGATACAGAGCCATGTGAAATGATGAATCTGCTGCATCCGGAACTTGTTTTGGAAGTCCACAAAGAATATATAAAGGCAGGGGCTGTGGCGGTGAAAACAAATACGTTTTCTGCAAATTGTGAAATGTTAAAGGAAGATAGGGCAGTTGTGGAAGAAGTGATCCGTGAAGGTTTCCGCCTTGCCCGCAGGACTGCTTCGGAAGCTGGCAGGGAAGTATTTGTATTTGCTGATATTGGTCCGGTGCCGGAGCATGAGGGAGTGGATGCATCGGCTGCTTACCGGGAGATTGCGGACGTTTTTCTGGCATGCCATGCAGAATGTTTTTTGTTTGAAACAATGGCAGATAGTGAAGCGGCAGAAGCATGTGCTGCTTATATTAAAGAGCGCAGCCCAGAAGCATTTGTCATGGTTTCTTTTGCAGCTTCGCCGGAAGGGTATACAAGGGGAGGCTTCCTGGCAAAAAAGCTTTTCTGGGGCATGCAGCAGTCGGAAGCAGTTGATGCAGTGGGGTTTAATTGTATTTCCGGGCCAAAGCATCTGTTAGAGTTAGTGAAAAAACTTCCGAAAGAACAGGTTAAGAAATATCTTACAGTTATGCCAAATGCCGGTTATCCGACAATGGTTGGCAACAGGATTTATTATGGGACGGACAGGAGATATTTTGGGCAGGCGGCTTATGACCTTTTACAGGAAGGGGTTTCTATAGTAGGGGGGTGCTGTGGCACAACGCCAGAAGACATTGCGCAGGTGCAGGAAAAAATCCAGGTCTGTGAAAAGGAGTGGGCAGAGCGAAGGGAAAATGGGCAAAAGACAGAAAGCCCTGGAAAGGGAAAAGTCCTGGCAAAAGGGCAGGAGGGTACGCAGGAAAGCCAGATGGCAGGGGGAAAGAATATTGCAGACGCAATGGAAAATCCAGGGAATTCTTTTGCTGAAAAACTGCGTCAGGGGAAAAAGGTCCTTGTTGTTGAACTGGATCCGCCGGTAGAACCGGATATTGACTTTTTTATGGAAGGCGCCGCGAGGTACCAGCTTGCAGGAGTGGATGCGATTGATATTGCAGACTGTCCGGTTGCAAAGGCCAGAATAGACAGCAGCATTCTTGCATGTAAAGTTTCTAGGGAGCTTGGGCTTACTGCAATTCCCCATATGACGTGCCGCGACAGGAATATTAATGCAACGAAAGCGTTATTGCTTGGGCTGAATATGGAAGGGGTGAATAATGTCCTGGCAGTGACAGGCGATCCTGTCCCGACAGAGCTTCGGAATCAGGTGAAGACGGTTTTTGGGTATAATTCCGCAGTGCTTGCAAGGCATATCCAGTCTTTTAATGAGGAGATTTTTTGTGAAAACCCATTTATGGTGTCTGGTGCGTTAAACATTAATGCATTAAATTTTGACTTCCAGTTAAGCCATGCAAAGTCTAAAATAGAAAATGGCATGTCTGTTTTATTTACGCAGCCGGTGCTTTCTGAAAGAGGGTTTGAAAACTTAAAACGGGCGCGTAAAGAACTGGATGTAAAGCTGCTCGGCGGCATTATGCCTGTTGTCAGCTATCGGAATGCTGCTTTTATGAATAGTGAAATGGCAGGGATTGAGGTTACACCTGAAATTATGGAGCAGTACCGCGGTAAAAACCGGGAAGAGGGGGAAGAGCTTGCATTTAAAATTTCTGCCGGGGTAATCCGTGAAATTTCAGAGTATATTGACGGATATTATTTAATTACGCCATTTAAACGCGTAGAATTGGTTTTAAGGATCATTAGTTATATAAGGAACTGTTAAGAAATTTTTCCATGCTTTGGCGTTATTTGTTTGCCTGTGATAAAAAGGCTCTGGCAGTTTGTTTGACCATTGCTGCTGCTTCTTTTTTTGAAGATGTTATAATTCCAGAGGCGATAAATGAAGCAAGTCCATGTGTATAAATCATTGTATTTTGGAAGAAACAGCAGACATTTTCTTTTGGTATTTTTAAAGAATCTGCAATTTGTTCAATAATAGCCGCGTTTTCATCAGCGTTTACAAAAACGTCAAACCCGCCTGTTTGAAGTCCGCACTCTCCACTCATATAAAGATATTTGAAAAGATTTGGCTCGTCAAATGCAAGATTTATGTAAGCCATTCCGATACCTGCAAAGGCTTCTGCCCCGTTTTGGGCGTGGGGCCGTATTTTTTCATTGGCATAATTCAAAGCATATTCAGCCAAAGCCTTACGAAGTCCGTCCATATTTTCAAAGTGCCATACTAAGGGCTGTGTAGAGCAGCCAATTTCTTTTGATAATGTTTTGATATTGATGGATGCGTACCCATCACGAATAAGCATTTTCAAAGCTGCTTCTAAAATGACTTTTTTTGAAATTTGCGTTTTTCTTGCCATTTCAGCACCTCCAGATTTCAGAATCCAATTTATATAATAGTATTTATATTATGGCTGCCTCCACAAATTGTCAATCCCTTTGGATCAAAGATTACAAATAAATCGGATTGAACGAAAATTATATTATTCTGGCAAATTCCCAAATTCATAGCCGCATATATGTATTGATGTTAAGAAAAAATTGAAGGGGATTTAACTGGGATATAATAGTCCATCTGTTCATATCCTATTATTTTTTTCACAAGCGGTGATGTAATTATGTTTCCTAATTCCAAACGTGATGTGTCACGTATCAATCCGTTTTCATATAGAAACTTATCTATTTCTGTATTCATAGATTCTTTGTCTGTTTTTTGGTCTATGTCAGTTGCTACAGCATAAAGGCCTCCCTGGAAATCAATTATTTCAAATTCGCTTGGAACATTCATTCCATCTTCATACATATACAACCAAACAAAGCCTTCTCCTGCCCAAAACAGAAAATCTTTTGGAAATAGCCCTCTATCTTGTGAAGATACCCATTCGTCAAATATATTGAATTTTCCTTCTCCAAACATGCCTGTTCCAGATGAAACCATTTTGCAGGCAGGTATTTCATAAATTCGTACACTTTGCATTGTTATCTCTCCAATCCTGATTTGTTAAATTGCACCAATGCCACTATTTTATCATAAGTGCAAATACAATGCTACTATATTGGTTAATTTTCTGTCTTTTGGTGGTGGCAGTTAGTTCTGCATACGTTTCTGCTGACTTGTTTTTCAGACAAAATGGTTGATTATCTCAAAAAAGCCTTGATTTACGGGCATACAAGCAGGATTTCAAGCTGAATTTACTACCAATTTACTACTTTTGAGGGAAAGAGCCTTGATATGCCGCCCGGAACCCTGCCAGCCCAGCCACCAGCACACAGCATTGAGAAAGAATAAATGAAAACTGAATACGACGCAGACGCGGCGTTTCTCTATCCCTATACACGGGAGAACAGGAACACCGCTTTTTTTATGCCCTCATGTTACACATTAGGGGCAAAAAGAGCCTTGATTTACAAGACATTGGGGACGCATTTCTGACATGGTAAGGGTTTTATACCTAACCCCGCCAAAATGAGGTTCTATTGCGTAACAAATCCATAACCAAAGGAGTGATGAAGATTTGGCAGTTTTCCGAGTGGAGCGCAACAAGGGCTATACCGTTATGAGCAACCACCATTTACGAAATAAGGAGCTGACCTTAAAGGCAAAGGGGCTTTTGTCGCAAATGCTTTCCCTGCCCGAAGATTGGGACTACACCCTTGCGGGGCTGTCACAGATCAACCGGGAAAGTATCGACGCTATCCGTACCGCTGTATGGGAGTTGGAAAAAGCCGGGTATATCAAGCGGCGGCAGGGACGGGACGAGAAAGGCAAAATGACCGCCATTGAGTACACCATATATGAGCAGCCCCAGCCGCCGGACGACACCCCGCCGGGATTGGATAAGCCGATATTGGAAAATCCAACACCGGGCAACCCGACGACGGAAAATCCAATGCAATTAAATAAAGATATACAAAGAACTGACTTACCAACAAAAGAAAAAACAAATACAGATTTACAAAGTACCCATTCCATTCCTATCCTTTCCCCTAACCCCTCTCCTATGGAGCAGGAAGCGGCTACGTCGCCGGAACGGAAACGAAAGGAAGCGGAAGCGCAGACAGCTTTTGAGATTTACCGGGAGATCATCAAGGACAATATCGACTATGACATTCTCATGCAGGAAATGAAGTTTGACGGGGACAGGCTGGACGAGATCGTTGACCTCATACTGGAAACCGTCTGTACCCGGAGAAAGACAATCCGCATTGCCGGGGACGACTACCCCGCCGAGCTGGTGAAAGCAAAGTTTATGAAGCTGGACAGCGAACATATCCGCTTTGTGCTGGACTGTATGCGGGAGAACACAACGAAAATATCCTTGAAAACCGGGGATACACGGGCGGCCTTGTGAACTTTAAGACCACCACCCAATCCTACAAGTGCAGCGAGATTATCTACAACAGCGAGGACAAACAGGCAATCTTTGAGAACCACCATGAGCAGATAATCGACAGGGACACATGGGAACGGGTGCAGGAGCTACGCAGGCAGCGCAAACGCCCCAACCGCTATGATGAAGTGGGCTTGTTCTCCGGCATACTCTTTTGTGCGGACTGCGGCAGCGTCATGTACCAGCAGAGGTATCAGACGGACAAACGGCGGCAGGACTGCTATATCTGCGGCAGCTACAAGAAGCGCACGGCAGACTGTACGGCGCACTTTATCCGCACCGACCTCTTGACCGAGGGAGTGACCGAGAATTTACGGAAAGTCACCAGCTATGCCGCAAAGCATGAAGCCCGGTTTATGAAGCTGTTGACCGAGCAGACCGAGGACGGGAGCGAACGCCGGAACGCCGCAAAAAAGAAAGAACTGGAAGCGGCAGAAAAACGGATTGCGGAACTCTCCGCTATCTTCAAGCGGCTGTATGAGGACAGCATGACCGGGCGCATATCGGACGAGCGTTTCACGGAACTTTCGGCAGACTATGAAGCCGAGCAAAAGGAACTGAAAGAGCGTGCCGCCGTTCTGCAGGGCGGGCTTTCAAGGACACTGGAAGCCACGGCGAACGCCGAGAAGTTTATGAAAGTAGTCCGCAAGTACACCAGCTTTGAGGAACTCACCCCTACCCTGTTGCGGGAGTTTGTGGAGAAAATCGTAATCCACGAATCGGAAGCCCTTGACGGGAAACGCCGGGGGAAGCTCCGCAGACAGGAAATCGAAATCTATTATTCTTTTGTCGGCAAGGTAGAATTGCCCGACTAAAGCCCGACCCGTCCGGCAGTCAGCCGGACAGGGAACGGCAAAATTTTTTACACTTCTTTTACTTCTTTATCTCACATGAGCAAAGTCGCAGGGCATGAAGCAGGTCATGGCTAATTAGAGGTAATCAAAAGAGGAAAGGAAAAGCACAATTCAGACGGAACCGGCGATACCGTCAAGAAATATTTGTGAGTTAGCAAGAATCCTGATATAATGGGTACAAACGCCCATCCGGGGCAGAAAGGCAGGGAGAAAAATGCACATCAGCTACAAACCGCTCTGGCACACACTGATAGGGCGTAACATGAGGAAAGAGGATTTAAGGCTTGCCGCTGGCCTGACCACAAATATGATAGCCAACATGGGAAAAGAAGGGAAACATATCAGCATGGACACACTTGCCCGCATTTGTGAAACACTGGATTGTGGCATTATGGACGTGATTGAGCTGGCCGGTGACGAGCCTTCCACCACAGGAGGGAACGACCATGGAAAAACTGAAAGAAAGAATCACAGAGAACGGCATTGATTATATTCTGGTAGGCGATTACTATATCCCGGACTTGAAGCTGCCGGAGGAGAACCGCCCCATCGGACGCTATGGGCGGCTGCACCGGGAATATCTCAAACAGGAACACCCGGCACGGTACAGCTCCCTTATCCTGACCGGGAAATTGTGGACGTACCTTGCCGACCTGAACGAGCAGGCGGAGGAACGGCTGGACTTAATCATCGAGCAGATGAAGGCCGCCGAGGGAGTGACCGAGGAACTGAAAGCCAAAAACCAGCTTGAATGGGTAGGCCGGATGAACAATATCCGCAACCGGGCGGAGGAAATCATAAACAGTGAGTTGATTTATAAACAATGAATGAAAAGTTGAAGGAGGGGCAAAATGCCATACATTACAGTTGAAAGCGGCACTTTATCGGATAAGCAAAAGGAACTGCTGATAAAAAGATTGACAGAAGTATCTTCTGAAATTATGAATGTGCCGCAGGAATTTTTTGTGACTACGATTAAAGAACTGCCAGATAAGAACTTTGGGATTGGCGGTAAAACGATTGATAAAGTGAAAGCGGAATATATACAGGCACATCAATCATAGTGGGAAGGGATTGGAGATAATGGATAACTGGTTTACAATAGACAAGATTGATAATGAAACCATAATCATAAGCGAATACCGGCATTGGGAAGAAACCCACTGTTATCTATTGAATGGAAAAGAGAAAAGCCTGCTTATTGACACAGGGCTGGGGATTTTCAATATATATGATGAAGTCCGCAAACTTACGGATAAACCGATTGCGGCGGTTGCCACGCACATTCACTGGGACCATATCGGCGGGCATAAATATTTCCCGGAATTTTATGCACACGCAGAAGAATTGGACTGGCTGGACGGGAAATTCCCCCTGACAATCGAAACGGTTAAGGAAATGGTGGTTGACCGTTGTGATTTGCCTGACGGTTTTAATGTTGACGATTATGTATTCTTTCAAGGTATACCAACAAAAATATTAAATGACCATGATGTAATTGATATTGGCGGCAGGGAAATTGAAGTGCTGCATACGCCCGGACACTCTCCCGGACATTTATGTTTTTGGGAAAAAGACAAAGGATATTTGTTTACCGGCGATTTGGTCTATAAAGATACCCTGTTTGCCTATTACCCTTCCACTGACCCGGAAGCCTATCTTGCTTCACTGGAAAAAGTTGCGGCACTGCCTGTAAAGAGGGTATTCCCTGCACACCATTCGCTGGATATACAGCCGGAAATACTAATCCGTATGGCAAATGCGTTCCGCCAGTTAAAAGCAGACGGGAAGCTCCATCATGGCAGCGGTACATATCATTATGGCGATTGGGGCGTATGGCTGTAAACGAGATTTATAGAATAAAAGACAAAGAAAAGTGAATATGGAACCTCTCAAAATGCCGTTGCATGGATAAAAGCCCAAGCAACGGCATTTCCTTATCTCCGTTTCATCCTACTCAACGGGGAATCCTTATATACCGGAGTTTTCTTCATAACATTTTTCAGAACCGTGCGCTCCTGCTCTGTCAGCTTCTCATATCGGATTTGAAGCTGCGTACACATAAGGGCGGTGAACACATCCAGATAGGAACCCGGCACAGCCAATGCCTTCTTTGCGTCCTTGATTAGTTTCATGGCATTGGAGCCGTCCGGCGCACTGTCCGTATCTGCTCCAATCATCACAGGGGAAGCTGCCCTTCCCCTGCGCTGGCTCCGCCAGCTACCCCTTTGTAGGATTTGCCGCACAGAATTTTCTTGCGCTGCCAGCTATTTTAAGTCTGGCAAGTTTTGAAATTCCGGCTGAAATTCTTCCCGCCATTCTTGAAATGTGATATATTCAAAAATATTTGAAATTACTTATTGCCCCTCACGGAACGTCATGGGTTAGAGTGGATATATCAAGAACAGGAGGCCGACAGCTATGAGGACAGTAAAAGAAGTATCGAACTTAACAGGTATCAGCGTGCGCACGCTCCACTATTATGATGAAATCGGACTGTTAAAGCCGACTGGCAAAAGTGAAGCGGGATACCGGCTTTATGACGATAAAGCACTGGAAACATTACAGCAAGTGTTGTTCTTCCGTGAGTTTGATATTCCCCTGAAGGAAATCAAAGCGGTTATGGCGAACCCGGCTCTTGACAGGAACCAGATTTTACAAATGCAGAGGAAAATGCTGACAGCAAAAAAGGAGCGTATGGAACGCCTGATTGCCAGCATTGACGACATCCTGAAAGGAGAAAACAAAATGGATTTTGCAGTTTTCAGTAAAACAGAGATTGAGGAAATGTTCCAGACTATGATGGAGCATATGCCAGAAAACATGAGAAACATCGCAATAAAAGAATTTGGGAGCATTGAACAATGGAAAAAGCATTACATGGAAGCCGTATCTTCTGAAAAAATGCAGAAAAGATATGCAAAGGTAGTTGAATGGTATGGCGGGAAAGACAAATTTTTATCTGCCGCCCAGAACCCCATCAGCAAAGAAGTTGCAGAAAGCTATAACAAACGGATTGAAGCAATTCTGCAAAAACTAATCGCTAAACGGGATTGTGCCGTAGATTCTTTTGAAGTAAAAGAGATAGTCGGGGAATACGGCTTTGTTATGAAACAACTCTCACAGGTAAAAGAGGAAAAAGGATTCATGCTGGCGCAGGCGCAGTATTACCGCAATGAAAAAATCAAGCCGATGACGGATGGAAAGTACGGAGATGGGGCTTCGGATTTTTTCGCACAGGCGATTGAAGCCTTTTATGGGAAAGAATAAAGAAAAGGACAACTAAATATCTGCCGTTAATCAATGGCGGCAAAGGGCAGGAAATCTAAACAGGTTATCCTGCTCTTTTTTTGCCCGGAATCCGGGAGGAAGGAGGGCGCACATTTGCCATGTTCGCAAGGTAGCGCGGCGAGATAAACATTTCGTCGCTTACTTTCTTGTGGCTCTCCTTGCGCCCTGTCCGCGCCGCTTTTATCGCTGCTCCAAAAGCCTTGAAGTCGTATTTCGGTACTGGTCTTTTTGCCATAATTATTCACCCTATTACATTTTACTGTACACCTTTTTTCTTGGATATGTCTACACTGTTCTATCAGTTAGCCAAAATAATTCCCACTGACGCTATACCGTCTTTCGGCAAGGTGAAAATTGGGTGAAATTTGAATTGCGCTTCTTGACATACTAGATACAAATGAATATAATATAAAGCGCGTTATATAAAACAATTTATTTTATTGTGGAGGTGTACTATGCCACGCAGCGTTCAAATTACAAAAGAAAAAATTCTCACGGCAGCGTTAGACGTTCTAATCCGTGAGGGATATTCCGCAGTGAGCATAAAAAGCATTGCGAGAGAATTAAACTGCTCTACACAACCGATTGCCTGGCAATTTGGCAATATGGATAACATGAGGGAAGCTCTGACAATGGAAGCTGTTACCTACGCAAATAAAAAAATGATGCCTACTTCAACGGACTGTATAGAGGCGTTTTGGCAGATTGGCTATGGATATATCAATTTAGCATTTAACACACCTAACCTATTCCGTTTTGTATATATGGGTGAAAGCAAAAACTATTGCAGGGGTGGATTTAATTCTTTCTTAACAGACAAGGGAAATGCTGTTTTGATAGATAAATTGTATCCGTATCTTAATATTAGCAGAGAACAGGCGGAAATGCTGTTTCAAAGAATGATTGTATATACGCATGGAATGGTATCTTTGGTTGTAGCTGGTGTATTGAATTGCACCAAAGAGCAGGTGTATTCAATAGTGAAAGATTTTGGTTCGGATTTGCTTTCTCTTACGGACACAGCTTTAGATATAGGGACTGTTATGTCAAATATAACCGAGGTATAGATTTTTATGAAAAGAATTTCTCTTAAAAAGGTAAAAAAGAAAATGCTAATGTTACTTTTCATATTATGTGCAATAGTTTTGCTGATTTTCTTAACAGTTGCATTTTTTCGTATTCATAACTCATTGGAATCGAAAATAGATACAGATTTAGGATTACAAGAAAATACTTATGTCACAATAGGCGGGATAGAACAATATCTGCAAATCCGTGGTGAAGATAGGAACAATCCTATCATCCTATGGCTTCATGGCGGTCCCGGCTTTCCACTCTCATATTTAACTTACTATTACCAGACTGCTTTGGAAAAAGATTATACGATTGTCTGCTGGGAACAAAGAGGCTGCGGACGGACATTTTACAGGAACAAAAGCGACAACAATCTAACTATCGAACAATTACTTGCAGATACAGATGAAGTAATTGACTATTTGCGGGAGCGTTTTGGTAAAGACAAAATCATTATTATTGGGCAATCGTGGGGAACGGTACTCGGAATGGATTATATCAATCTCCATTCGGAAAAAGTAGCTGCATATATCGGTGTAGGTCAAGTAACTAATTTTTCACAGGGGAAAATTTATGCGGCGGAGAATGCAGCCCAAATAGCGGCAGAAAATGGCAACAAGGAAGATACTGAATTTTTGGAACAGTGCATTGAACGATTATCTAAAACAGAAGTCATTGCAAAGTTAGATATAAAATCTCTTGAAGAAATGATTATAACGTCTACTAAATACTTGAAATGCGATGGAGAAATGTCGGGGATAAAACGAATATTTGCTGCGGTTACATCGCCGGAAATGCTATGGAATGACGCGAAATGGTTTTTATTTGCAAGTGATACACAGAATATAATCACTTCCCAAAACAGCCTTGTGGACTATATGTATTTTCAGTTTGATGTTATGAAGTTGAGCAAAGAATATGATATTCCGATTTGCTTTATACAAGGTGACAGCGATCCTATTACTCCAACAAGTTTGGTAATTGATTACTATGAGATTATTATGTCTGATAAAAAAGAAATGATTGTTATTAACAATGCAGGACATACTCCGTTCTTGGATAAGCCAGAGCAATTTTGTGAAGCAGTTAAAACTTTTTTATCCGAGTGCGAAAACGAATAATACAGGGGAAAATTGCAGAGGTGATGATTATGGCTGAATGGGTACACTGCCCTGTCTGCGGAAATAAAACAAGTTACAGCTACGGGCTGATACTGAATTGAAAAACTTTCTTCTTTATTGTCCAAAGTGCAGACAGGAAAGTTTGATTGACGCAAAGGATTTACAGGTAACAGTGATTAAACGGTTTGAAGCGAAAACGCAGAGCTGATTAACTTAGCGACAAACTGGAATTTGTAATATATTGGCTTTTATGAAAATGATAAGGTTGTAATGAGGAAAAAACTATGATTTACGATGAATTTCGTGCAGGAATAAATGAATATTCTGCGCTGTGGGCGAAGGGCTTGAAAAAGCAGGCAAATAAGGTTCTCGCAACATTTGCCGAGAACTTCCGCAATAATGTTCCGCAAGAAAATTCGGACGAGATTTTATATCAATTTTGCTGCGATTTCTACGATGAAAACGGATATTCCGAACTAAGAGAACATGGTGGTTTGGACTTGCCGTACAGCTTAATGGGATTGGTTTACGAGTTCTTAAAACGTGCGTGTTTGGCGAATAAGATGCCGCAAATGCGTTGGGCATATCAGCTTGGTGGGCGATACTATTACCCATTTGACCGCAATTTAGAGCAAGACCCGTATGACGTTTTGAAGCGTGCTTACGAACATCCCGAATGTGACGAGAAAACCGTGCGGCTCTACCTCGAAAACCTACTTTACGATTTGGATTTCGGCGCACACCACTTTCCCGAAGGTTGCTGCATTGCACGGGAACAGTATTTGGAAGACGTTACCACTGCTGAGAAAATTCTCCGAGAACACAATCTTCCGCTTGAATTTACCAAGGATTTGGAGTACTACAAAACACTCTACCGTGTCTATTTTGAGTGGTCGGACAGCGGGAGAAACGGCGATTTCGATGAATTGTTGCGAGTTGCGGGCATTTCGTTCACTGCGCCGAGAGCGTTTTATTATACGATTTTGCCACGAAAATAGAACGACAAATTCCAGTTTGTAGGAAAGAACAAATATATCATCATAGAGCCAGACGCACAGACGCAGAGCCGACAGACTTGTGAGAAATCACAGTTTGTCGGCTCTCTTTATGTCTAAAAATATGAAGCCGTTTCTATAAACTCTTTACCCTGTCTATCAGCGGCGGCTTTGAATAAATCAAGGCTGCCGTTTCTTTCTATCCTCTGAAAAGGAATGACGCCACAAACGCCAACAGATACGGCGGCTAAAGGAGGTAGCCGCCATGAAGCACAAAGCGTATCGACAAAATCCGACGGTCATTGACAAATCAAAAAAAACCCGATCACCGCCGGGGAAAATCACGCCCATAAATATGAACTGTCTAATCATCTAAATACTGCTTACAATACATTTGCGTTTGTTCGCTTTTTTGTGGACAGGCGCATTTTATATTTTCAAAAACTTTTCCCAAAACCTTTCAAAATCTTTGGCAAATTTTCGCCGTGTGAAACTGAGGGGTACGAAAGGGGAAGTCATCACCCGCTTTCGCGGTTGCGAAAGGAGGTAATACCATGAATGAACCTATTCGTACCCAGTGGGAAATCCGATGTGCGTTTAATGCTTACTGCAAGCGATCCTTGATGAATGAAAAGCTTGTTGCTTACAGGGATATGAAGCGTCGGCAGCTACGCGAAGTTAGCTTTTCTGATCTGACACAGCAGGAGGAAGATCAGCTTTGCACCTATGACACATACTTTGCAAATGACGAAGCTGAAAAATCCTTTTGCGTGGCAGGAAAAGAAATAACTGCAAAGCTGCTTGCCGAAGCCCTGCACAGTTTGCCGGACGAGAAGCGTGAAGCTGTACTGCTGTACTACTTCTTTGATATGAATGACGCGGAGATCGCAAAACTCCAAAACATTCCGAGAAGCACAGTGCAACATCGCCGGACAAGCTCTTTTGATCTCTTAAAACGCTATTTGGAGGAACACACTTATGGGAAAGACTGGTAACACCGAACAGGACGAGCGCGGCTTACTGCCATACCCGGTAATCATAGCCGCAACAAAGGGCGACCCGGAAGCTATGCAGATTGTCATACATCATTACGACAGCTGCATAGCCACCTTATCAATGCGGAAACTCCGTGACGAGCGCGGGAATACATACTACGGCATTGACGAGGACATACGCGACCGTTTACGGTCACGGCTTATGCGGGCTGTCCTTTCATTCGAGGTTTAAGCTGATTTAGGACAGGCAGCGAACCCCTTTCCGCTGCCCGTCCCGGCAAAACCTTTCCAGCACCTTGATAAAGAAAGCGGCGCAAGATAACGGCGGCGCAGCATAGAGCAGATCGGATACGTCCCTTTTGCACTTTAGCCTATCGGCGGGTGCGCCATGACGCTATCCCGGTGGGGTTTTCTTTTCCCTGCCGGGACAGCCGAGCGACCAACACCGCGCCGGGGAGCAAGTTTAGCAGCTTGCGGGCGACGACAGCGCAGAATATATAATGATACTCCCTTACCGCCACAGTCCGAGCGTTCAAAGCGTCGCAGGCAATGGGTAGGGCTGCA
>RAYE01000032.1 GCA_003612285.1 bacterium D16-51
CATTTTCTCATACTGCATAATTTGGAAAATATCTGGGAAAATCATTTTTTATTTGTTTCTATCCTGATACCATTGACCGTGAATAGTATCGAATTTGCTATGAATAGTAACAATTATGCAGAAAATGGTTGACCTTTTTGAAAATTGTGGTATAATTATTTTTGTGCGTATGAGAGATAAGTTTCTCTCATGGTAAAATATTACCCTATACAGTTGTGTATTGAAGCATAATTTACAACTGAGGGGAGGTTAGGTGTGAGACTATGTCAAATGTAATCGTAAAAGAGAATGAGACATTGGATAACGCTTTACGTCGTTTCAAAAGAAATTGTGCGAAAGCCGGAATCCAGCAGGAAATTCGTAAAAGAGAGCATTATGAGAAGCCAAGCGTTCGTCGCAAGAAGAAGTCTGAGGCAGCTCGTAAGCGTAAGTATTAAGATAATAACGATTATCCTTTAGAGGGGACTGATTTCAGTCCTCTTTTTTGTGTGATAGGAAATTGCTGTAATCGTAGTGGTACGCCGACAAAAAGCGAAGCTTTTTGCTAGCGCACCAGCGCTGGCGGTGCCCTTTTTTATGTGATAGGAAATTGCGCTGTAATGTAGTGGTTGTCGACAAGAATTGCAAAGCAATTCTTGCTAGCGCACCAGCGCTGGCGGTGCGCTTTTTTATGTGATAGGGAAAATAAAAAATTTATGATTTTTTGTCACACAGGCAAAAAAAAAGTGTCTAATTAAGTAGAAGGTAGAAAGGGTGAAAGAAAAAAAGAAGAAAGGGTAAAATGCAAACACACATCTTTCACCCTTTGTGTTTGCGCCTCAAATGAAAACGCAGGCATTTTCGCTTGAGGCTTGGTGCAAATTATGGATAGAAAAAAGAATGAAGAGTTACAGGCTTTAGTTGATAAAGCTGCCACAGGAGACAAAAAAGCCCTTGAAACGCTTATTGCAGGTGTGCAGGATATTGTATTTAATTTATCACTGCGGATGCTGGGTACATTTGCAGACGCGGAAGATGCCACGCAGGACATCCTGTTGAAAATGATTACGCATCTGTCGTCTTTTAGAGGTGACAGTTCGTTTACAACATGGGTATTCAGCATTGCGGCAAATCACCTGAAAAATTACAAAAAGCATATGTTCGCCCGTTACCCATTGAGTTTTGAATATTATGGAGATGATATAGAAAATGGGAAGATACAGGATGTGCCGGATTTAACGCAGAATGTGGAAAAGGATATTCTGGCGGAAGAATTGAAAATGTCCTGTACCAATGTGATGCTCCAATGCCTTGATGTAGAAAGCAGATGTATTTTTATATTGGGCACGATGTTTAAGGTTGACAGCCGGATTGCAGGGGACATTTTGGGAATGACACCAGAAGCGTACCGTCAGAGGCTTTCCCGGATCCGCAGGAAAATGGCAGATTTTCTTGCGGAATATTGTGGGGAATACGGAAGCGGCAGATGCAAATGCAGGGACAGGGTGAATTACGCAATACAGAGCCATAGGATCAACCCATTACAGCTGGATTATATGGCCGCTGCGGAAATTCCTATTCAGACTATGATAGATGTGAAAAATGCCATGGAAGATATTGACAGTTTATCACAGGATTTTTCCTTCTGTAGGCCCTATCAATCGCCAGAGCGCGTGAAGCGTATGATACAGGAATTTTTGGATTCTACGCAGTTTTCAATTATACAGAGATTGTAGAGGAGGTGGCAGATTATGAAAATAGATTTCATTATTGATTATTTATCAGAATTAAGCATGAATAATAACCGTGAATGGTATCATGCGAATAAGGAAAGGCATAAAAAGGCAAATGCTGAGTTCGAAGAGTTATTACAGGAGCTGATACTGGAAATTGGAAAATTTGACAGCAGTATTTTGCATAATAACCCAAAAGAACTTACGTTTAAAATTGTAAGGGATACCCGTTTCAGCCATGACAAATCGCCGTATAACCCTGCATTCCGTGCCCATATTTCTTCTAAGGGGAAGCTGCCTGTCCCTGTTGGGTACTACCTTATGATAAAGCCGAATAACCAGTCCTTTTTAGGAGGCGGTTTGTTTGCAGATATGTTTAAAGATGCAACAACGATGGTACGGGATTATATTGCCCAGAATGGCGGAGAATGGGAAAAAATTATACATGAGCCGGAATTTGAAAAATATTTTACTGTGCAGGGAACAGCATTAAAGAAAGTTCCTGCAGGATATGAAAAAGAACATCCCCAGGCAGAATACCTAAAATTTAAGAGCTGGTATCTGGAATACCCAATAAAAGATGAAGAACTGTACAATGAAGAAATATTTCCTGTAAAGGCGGCTGAGGTTTTCAAGATTATGAAACCATTTAATGATTATTTAAATAAGGCGCTGGCAGGATTTCAGATGCCGGCAAGATAAATTTAATGCATATATTTTCCATAAATGTTTATATTAATAGGAAATGGCAAAGATACTTGCTGTTTCTGATAAGGTGCCAGAGCGGTGCAGTAAATAGGAAATGTTAATGTTCCTGATTTTTGATGAATATGGAGGGAAAGTATATGGAATTAAAGGACAGTAAAACAAAGGAAAATTTAATGCGTGCATTTGCAGGGGAGAGCCAGGCAAGGAATCGTTATACTTTTGCAGCAGAGCTTGCAATGAAAAATGGACTGTATGTCATTAAAAAAGTATTTGATCTGACGGCAGAGCAGGAAAAGGAACATGCAGAAGTTTTTTATAGCTATTTGAAAGAATTTGAAGGGCAGGAAATTTCTCTTGATGATGCGGCTTATCCGGTTAACACGTCAGAAAATATTGAAGTACAGCTCCAAAATGCACTGGAAAATGAAACAAAAGAAAGTGATGATGTATACAGGAGTTTTGGGGATATTGCATTACAGGAAGGTTTTAACCAGATCGCAGGCAAATTTTATATGATTGCGGATATTGAAAAAATCCATGCGATGCGTTTCAAAAGGTTCCATGACTTATTAAAGGAAGGAAAACTTTTTGCATCTGATGTTAAAACAGGCTGGATGTGCCTGGGATGCGGTTATGTGATTGAGTCGACAACAGCACCTCAGAATTGTCCGGTATGTGACAGCTCCCAGGGATATTTTGTACGTTTGTCATTGGCTGCAATGACAGACGAGGCAATGGATGTGGAAAGGCCGCAGGATTTGGGGAAATAATTTGGACAGCCTCCATGCCGTCTGTCAATAGGTTACTGTTTACTCTGTGTCTGGTAACACATAGTAACGCATTTTGTGATTTTTTTCAGAAAAGTATTTGACATTTTCTGCAAATAATGCTATTATATGTCTTGTGTTTGAGAAAAATAAATTGCGGAAATGCTGGAATTGGCAGACAGGCATGATTCAGGTTCATGTTCGGGATACCGAGTGAGGGTTCAAGTCCCTTTTTCCGCACTGGAAAGTTATACTTCAGCCTTAACAAAGAAGATGGCATAATGGCTGAGTATTGAGAATAAGAAGCCCGTGAGCATTAACTCACGGGCTTCTTCGTTAAATAGCTATCTTAACATCAATTCTATCTTCGGACAGATAAAAGCAGCCTTTGTTATTTTGCCAGTTCCAACATCCTGTTTAATGGGAGGCTGGCTTTTGCAGCAAGTTCTTCTGAAAGCGTCATTTCAGGAGTTAAAGTCTGCAAAGCAGATAAGACTTTATTTAGTGTGATACGCTTCATATTTGGGCAGAATTGCCTATGCCCGACAGAGTAAAATTTTTTATCAGGGTTTTTTTGCCCAAGTTCATAAAATATACCCATTTCTGTGCATATAATAAATGTATTTTGACTGCTTTTTGTAGCATAATCTATGATTTCAGAGGTACTTCCAATAAAATCAGAAATTTCCAGGACGTCTTCTGTGCATTCCGGATGGGTTAGGATCAGTGCGTCCGGATGCGCTTCTTTTGCTGCAAGGACATTTGCTTTTTCTATGCTTTTATGTACATGGCAAAAGCCGTCGTGAAAAATAAAATCTTTTTCAGGGACTTGGGTGGAAACATAGCGCCCAAGGTTATTATCTGGGATAAAGAATATTTTTCTGGCAGGCAAAGCTTTTACGATACGGACAGCATTAGAAGAGGTTACACAGACGTCGCTGTGTGCTTTGATTTCTGCAGATGAGTTAACATAACAGACAACACAGGCATCAGGGTTTTCCTCACGGATTTTTTCTATAGTCTCAATATCTACCATGTGGGCCATTGGGCAGTCGGCATGTTCGTCTGCCATAACAACAATCTTTTCAGGATTCAGGATTTTGGCGCTTTCTCCCATAAATGACACGCCGCAAAATATAATAACCTGTTCTTTCAGGGTGGTTGCAAGTTTACTTAGATAATAAGAATCGCCTACATAATCAGCAATTGCCTGTACTTCTCCATCAACATAGTAATGTGCTAAGATAACGGCATTTTTTTCTTTTTTCAGTTTCCTGATTTCTTCTATTTGATTCATAATTGATACCATTTCCCAGAAGATTTCCGGGATGCGGGCATATATGGGAAATTATGCCTGCTGTTTATCCTTTCATTTGAATTTGTGGCATAACCTTATTGTTTGGAGTGTACTTGAACATACTTTTTCATTTGCCAAAATACGCGGCATCATTACGCTATACGCAATATGTCAACTTCAAACATGCTTTAGTATAGCATAACAAGTAAACAAAGTCTATCCATTTTCTTATACTGCATAATTTAGAGTAACAGTTCAGCCTTCCATAAAATGCGGGGATTTTTGACATGCTTTTTGTCAAAAATATGAGTTTTACGGTGCCATTTTGCACGCATTTTGTGCAAAATGTGTACATCAACAGTGCTGAAAGCACTGTTGTGTAACTATGAAGCCGCAAGGCTGAATAGTTACAATTTAGAAAATATCTGGGAAAATCATTTTTTATTTGTTTCTATTCTGATACCATTGACTGTGAAGAGTAACTTTTTTATTGGAGCAGAAATTTCCTTTACAAAAAGTTTTGCAATAAGAAGCCGTTTGTTATATACTATAGTGGTTTATGAATATTGCTATTTACAGAACGAGGGGGAAGATACTGGTGATGAAGAGAAAGAAAGCCTGGAAATGGGCGGCCTGTCTTGCCGTGCTGCTTGGCGCAGGGGCGTTTGCTGCATTTATTTATGTAAGAGGACAGGCAGAGGAACATTTTGCAAAAGGTACGATATTAAATGGCATTGATGTGTCAGGAATGACATTAGAAGAGCTGGATAAGCGTATTGGCCAATATTCTATTGATGTTGTACAAAAGGATATGAATGGTGAAAGTTTTTCTGAAACAATTTTAGGAAATGATTTTGACATTGGGATTGGACAGAATGAAGATGCTGCAAAGAAGGTATTACGGGAGCAGGGGGTTCTGCAATATCTGCTGGGAAAGGGTACAGAGCATACTGTTGAAAACTGGGTGGAATATGATGAGAAGAAGCTTGAGGACGCCATCCGCAGGTTGTCCTGTTATGATACGTCTAAGGCAGCAGAGCCGGAGGATGCCCATATTTCAAAATACAACAAGGCGGAAGGCTGTTACCGGATGGTTGCAGAGTCGGATGGGAATACGTTGAAAGAAGGAGAGGCATTTGATTTGATAATGAAAGCTGTCAATCAGATGCAGACAGAAGTAAACTTGATTGAGGAGGGATGTTATAAAACAGCAGCAGTAACAAGTGACGATAAGGAGCTGACAGAGCTGCTGGAAGAATTAAATGCATATGCTGGGACAAAAATCACCTATCAGTTTGGAGAAAAGGAAGAGGTAGTGGATGGAAAACTGATTTCTAAATGGATTAAGGTAAATAAAAAGAATCAGGTGGTTTTTAAGAAGGAAAAAATCAGTGAATTTGTTGCTTCGCTGCGGCGGAAGTACGATACGATTTTCCGTTCCAGAAAATTTAAAACCAGCTATGGGAAGAAGGTAACAGTAGAGGGCGGCGATTATGGCTGGTGGATGAACTATACAGAAGAGGAAAAGCAGCTTTTAAAGCAGATTAAGAAAAAAAAGAGCGGGAAAAGGACGCCGGTATATTATCAGACTGCGAAAAGTTATGGGGCAAAGGATTATGGGGACTCTTATATAGAGATCAATTTAACCATGCAGCAGGTCTTTTTGTATATTAATGGGAAGAAAATACTTGAAACCGATTGTGTGACAGGAAATTCTGCCCGCGGTTATGATACGCCTGCAGGCGCATACAGTATTACCTATACAGAACGGGATGCAACGCTTACCGGTGAAAACTATGCGACGCCGGTAAAATACTGGATGCCATTTAACCATAATATTGGACTGCATGACGCAAATTGGCGGAGCCGTTTTGGCGGTGAGGAATATAAGAGAAATGGCTCACATGGCTGTGTAAACCTTCCGCCTGATAAAGCAGAAAAGATTTTTAAGTATGCGGAAAAGGGGATGCCGGTAATTTGTTATCATCTTGAAGTGAAAGAGGATAATAAAAAAGAGCAGGATAATAAAAAAGACGGGCAGGATAGGAAAAACAGGAAAAACGGATAACAGGGTATTGGCTGTATCGTTTCTCTATTCAAAAATAGAATTTAATTAGCAAAGTTTGACAATATATAGTTTTTATTTTATACTGGCGATAAGGTTAATATGATGCTGGGGTCAAAAGCAGACAGCAGTGCATGTTTACATGCGAAATGCTATCTGCTGGCTTGCCCTGCTAAACACTGACAAGAAGCAGATTTGTTTACAAATATGTGGGAATAGAAATTAAGAATGGAGTATTGGTGGTATGGAAAAGAGTTCACAGGCTAAAATAATCAGTTGGAATACGAATTATGAGGAAATCTGCGCCAGCGCAGCCCGGATATCTACTACGAAAGGGAATGCAGCAGAAATTTTTGGGAAGGCAAAGGAGAATGAAAAAAATAGAGAATTAATTCAAAAGGTTTTGGGGGCAGGGCATAAATCTGTGATTGAGCATGCCGTTTTCACAATTGCTTTTTGTGATGTTTCTGCTTTTGTGGAACAGTTTTTTATTGAATCCCGTTTGGCTTCTTTTACGGTGAAATCAAGACGTTATGTGGATTTTAGCAGTCTTGGTTATTATATCCCGCAGGATTTAAAGGGAAAAGAACTGGAAAGTTACTGTAGTTATATGGATATGCTTTTTTCAGCATACCAGAAGATGTTGGAAAATGGGGTTCCAAAAGAAGACGCCCGTTTTTTGCTGCCATATTCTTTCCATAGTAATTTTTATTGTACCGTGAATGCCCGTGAGTTAATTTACTGGATTCAGTCGATACAGTGTGGGCGCGGCAAAGATATCCCAGAGCTGCAGGATTTGGCAGGCCAGTTAACAGAACAGATTGGCAAAGTTTTTCCATGCCTTCTTTCTGAACTTAAGGCGGGAGTGGAAGATAACAGTATGGAGGAAGAGGCTTTTAATGAGCCTAAGGTCCGAAATTCAGTGTCTATAATTGATTCAGAGGAAGCAGGCAGGGTGAGGATGGTTAATGAGCCATCTGCTCCGCTTAAACTTTTAGAAATGGCTTATTGTACAAGCCATCCGGGATTCCATCAGCCTTTTGAAGTGGAGATGCTGTTTGAGACAGGGCGTCTCCGTGAATTAGAGCAGCTGTCGTATTCTTTCCTGATTTCAGATATTACATTGTCTGGTGTTACCCATATTGTCCGGCACCGTATGCAGTCAATACTGATTCCGTCAATAAAGGGGATTAACCATAGTAAGTGCATATTGCCAGATACGGTAAGAGAAAATCCAGAGCTGGCTGACACTTATTGCAGGATTCTTGAGAAAGCAAATAATATGGCAAAACAGATGAGCCAGGATGAAACACTTAAAAAGTATAGCTATTACTATGCTTTAAGCGGAAATACAATGGATATTATGACTACGGTAAATGCCAGGGAACTGCATCATTTTATGAAATTAAGGACGTGTAACCGCGCACAGTGGGAAATCAGGAAAATTGCTGTTGAGATGCTCAAACAGCTCCGCAGTTCCTGCCCAGAGCTTTTCCAGTATTTTGGGCCAAGCTGCTATGTCAGTGGAAGATGCCCAGAAGGGAATCTGAGCTGCAATAAAATGGATGAAGTAGTAAGGCAGTTTAGGAATATGGAGCAGGTTTGGAAATTAGAGGATTTGCTTCAGATTTAGGGAATAAATTCAATGCAAAATAGACAGACAGCGAAACATCTGCAAAAGGTGGTACAGCTTAGTATTCCTGCAGTAATGGCAGAAATCAGTTCCATTGCCATGCAGTATATTGATGCAGCGATGGTAGGAAGCCTTGGGGCGGATGCGACAGGGGCGATAGGCCTTGTTACCAGTACAACATGGCTATTTGGCGGGTTTTGTATTGCACTGGCAACAGGTTTTTCTGTACAGGTGGCACATTTAACGGGTGCAAAGAAAGATAAGGATGCGCGCAGCGTTTTACGCCAGGCGTTGTTATGCACTTTGCTGTTTGGTATTATGCTTTCAGCAGTTGGGGCTGGGATTAGCGGATATCTTCCGGGCTGGCTTGGAGGGGAGGACAGGATTAGCGCAGATGCCTCCCGCTATTTTTTGATTTATGCCTGTGCGCTGCCGGCAACACAGATACGCCAGACGGCTGGCGGTATGCTGCAGTGCAGTGGGGATATGCGCATCCCAAGCAGGCTGAATATTTTAATGTGTGTGCTGGATGTTGTGTTAAATGGCCTGCTTATTTTCCCTGCATGGCAGGTTTCTTTTTTGGGGTTTTCCATTCCTGTTGCAGGCGCAGGGCTTGGCGTAATGGGGGCGGCGCTCGGAACCGCTTTGTCTGAGGTGATTACGGCATCGCTAATGTTATATGCAGTTTGTTTCCGTTCAGCCCGTTTGCGGCTCGAACGGCATGGTTCCTGGCGGATAGAGGGAAAGTGTCTTTGCACTGCTTTGCGCCTTGCCCTGCCAATGGCAATGGAGCATGTTATTTTGTGTGGTGCGCAGATTGCGGCGACGCGCATTGTTGCGCCTTTGGGGACGGTGGCTGTTGCAGCAAATTCGCTTGCAGTAACGGCAGAGAGTTTTTGCTATATGCCAGGGTATGGGATTTCAGCGGCGGCTACGACATTGGTGGGGCAGAGCATAGGCGCTGGCAGGCCGCGGCTTGCCAAGAATTATGCCCGGCTGTCGGTAATGCTGGGAGCGGCTGTAATGACGTTTACCGGTGGATTGATGTTTTTGGGCGCCCCATTGATGTTTTCTATTCTGACGCCGGATTTGGCAATTCGGGAGCTTGGAACAAAAGTATTGCGTATTGAAGTATTTGCAGAACCGCTCTATGCAGTGTCAATTGTTACTGCTGGTGCGCTCCGTGGGGCAGGAGATACCCTGGTTCCAAGTATTTTAAACCTTGCAAGTATGTGGGGAATCCGGATTACGTCGGCAGCTTTTTTGGCTCCGCGTATCGGCCTGGTTGGCGTATGGATTGCGATGTGCGGGGAATTATGTGTACGCGGCATTTTGTTTTTGGTTAGGTTGATGCGTGGAAACTGGCTGGCAGGGGGAAGTGTTGGAGGAGAGAAAAAACTTGATGAACATTTTAGTGATTGATGCACAGGGCGGCGGCATTGGAAGGCAGCTTGTTTCTGCTATTAAGAAAAATTTTCCAGGGCAGCTTGTTACAGCAGTTGGCACAAACAGTGCCGCAGCGTCTGCTATGCTGAAGGCAGGTGCGGATGAGGCGGCGACTGGCGAGAATGCAGTAAAGGTCTGCTGCCGCCGTGCAGATTTAATTATTGGCCCGGTGGGGATTGTAATTGCAGATTCCCTGCTTGGGGAGATTACCCCGGCAATGGCTGTAGCGGTGGGGCAAAGTAATGCGAAGCGGATATTGATTCCGATAAACCATTGTGATAATTATATTGTGGGCGTGCCTGATTTATCTATGGCAAAGCTGATAGATGGTGTGATAAAAGAGATAGGGCTGCATATTCGGCAGGCGGAGGGGCTGTTGGTTTGATAATGGGAGGATAAAATAAATAGTGGATTATTTTGAGATAGATAAGCTGGAAACAGAACAGATTAACCGCTCGCTGCCATCTGATATGTGCAGCTGTCCTGATTGCCAGCGATATTATCAATATATGAAGAAGCTGCCAGTACCTGCAAAAACGTTTTTTGAAGCGATGGGAATTGCCCCTGAAAAATGTCAGGAATTATGGGCATATTTTCCCAATGATAATGGGTATTCCCATTATTGCGGATTCTTTTTTATTGCTGTAAGGCCGGCTGAAATTCCAAGTCCTTTTGCACTTACAAAAGATTGGAAAACTTTTGACTATGACGAATGCAGTTTTAGGGTTCGTTTAGAATATATCGATGACAAAAAGACTATTATGGGGTTTGAAGCTGATTTGCCGGAGTAACAGAACAGCTGCTATTTATGGCTGTTTTAAATAGTATAGGGAAAGATTTACAAAAAAATAGACAGCCCTCTTTCGGGCTGTCTGCTTAACAATGGAATATATGAATCAAGTTATTACTAACATTTTTCTACGGACATTATAGATTAACACTAAATGGCAATTTACAACTCTTTGCAAAATCATTAAAAGCCGATGCTACATCATCCAATTTATCTGGCATATTCTCTTTTACCAGCTGAACTGTATCTTTAGCTAATGTTTCAGCCTTCTGCGCCAAAAATTTTGCCCCTTCCGTTCCCTTTTCAACCGCAGTGGCGTATGCTTCTGAAGAAACAACAGTTCCAACAACACCTCCGGCAATGCCTCCAACAACTGTACCTGCTGCAGTACCGATACCCGGAGCTATTGCTGTTCCTACAACTGCACCAATCTTAGCGCCTGCTGCACCACCTGCAAATCCACCTGCAACTGAGGATGCACTATCACCTAACCCATATGCTAATTCACCACCATCAATCTCGCCTTTAGCAAAATCAATAACTGAATTGGCTGAATCAACCACAAAAACTGCTGCCGCCGCTGGCAAACAACTGTTGCCAACACGCTGAAGCAATAGTTTGGAAGAGCCTTTCATTGTCTCTGCTACTGTCGTACTAATAAATGCAGTTCCATAAGCAACACCGCCGGCGGCTGTGGTATCTTTAACAATCTCCACCGCTGCTTCCTCACCAGATATTTCTCCATTTATACAGGCAGAGATATTATCCACACTCGACATTGCGCATGTAAGTCCTGCCGCAATAACGCCAGATTTTACCCCGACTTCATTTGCTGTACCAAATCGCTCCTTTGCATTCAATACAGCCTTCTGTACTGTAGTTTCCTTGGGTGTGTTATATATCTTCTTTAATTTTTCTGGCAGCTCATACTCCTGGCCATCAACCGTAATATGTGGCTCAAAAGATGTTGGTCTTGAATTTCTGGTTCCTCCATAATTTGCTCTCATCTCATAATCTACGGTATGTCCTTCTTTTTTCAACTTAGCTGCAAGATTTTCAACCTGACGAATTTTACTTCCAGTTCCTCTGTTTACTTCCTTTGCCTGTGCAAATGTATTTTCCTTGCCTGCAGATCCTCCAAATTGATCTGGAACTCCATGCCCAACTTCATCTCCATCCAAATAGAACTTATCCCGAAATTTTGACACAGAACGATAGCCGCCTTCTTTTAATGTTAGATCTGTTACCTTTGTTGATATTTTTCTTCCATAAGCATCAGTTATTGCAGTGAAATTTCCCTTTACAATATTAGTATTTGCAGCCAATTCATAATTTGTATTTTTTCCAGCCTCTGTAATCGTTTTGAGATAAGCATTACCCGCATCATCATAGTTTGTCTTCATTAACTGATGATTGCCAAGACTTTCTCTCCTCATAATAAGTTTTCCATCTTGGTAATATTCTATGAAAGGATGCCCTGCATCCGTCTTTCCCTTAAACGCCTCTAATCCATTCCCCTTATCTATTTTAGTAATCCCATAACTTCCGTTTTCCGGGGACACTGCACTCGCGAAATTCTTACGAAATCCGGAAAGTTTTTCTCTAATATCAATGCCTTCTGACATCAATGCATTTTGTTCCATTACGTCCATCCTTATTCACACTCCTTATTAATTTCCATTGTAAGAACGCAGCATACTTCTTCAATTTCTTGATAACTTAATCCAATCGTTTTCTGTTTGATTGCGTTTCTTAGTTCATCCGCATTTCCACTTACAACTATATTTTCAAATTCATTGTCTGAAATAGCAAGCAAAGCTTTGACCAGTTTCTGAAGATACCCAATTTCATTTGTTTTCCAAATCATATTCCCCTGGAAGAACAGATACTGCTCAATACATGCCGATATGCGGTCTTTTACTCTTTTGGGAATATCCAATGCTTTAAGATCATTTCTTAGCGATTTTCCTCTATATTGTTCTCTGCTAATCCACGGCTGTAACAACATGCAGAGCAATTCTGTTCTCGCTTCTCTTGCAGTCTTGATTATAATTGGATTTTCATAACGGTATGTTACCTCCCTAACCTTTGCTTTATCTACCAAAGTAAGCACTGGGCTAATCCAGTTGTTCTGATATACAACTGCCACACCACTTGGTAATTTTGCAATTTCATTTACCTGTGCAGTTGATAATCCCATAGAACGGCCAACGGCCTCTCTGTCATTTGCCTCTGGTGTTCTAAGTACAATCTTTGTATTAGTATTCTTAATTGCGGCAATATCCACAGACGATGGAGATTGATCTACAATAATAAACCCTTCTCCATATGTACGGATCTCAGCAATTGAATTTGTAATCATTTCAACAGATTTTCCAACCAGTTCAGATTCCCCGCCTGATGTATTCTTTAATAAATTGTGTGCTTCTTCCAAAACAGTAACGTGGCGTAAACCGTTATTGTTCCCGGTTTTCTGATCGACACGGTATTCATTTAAGATATAAACCATCAATCCCATAAGAAGTGCTTTTGTCTCAGAAGATTTCACTCTGCTGATATCCAAAATACAATTTTCGTCAAACAGCTTTTCATACGGGGTCTGCTCTTCGGTAAAAATGTATTTGTTTAATCCTACAGCAAGTGATTTTACCCTTGTAAGCAATGCACCTCTGTAGTTTGACTTAATTTCCGCTGCATAGTCTGAATTTGTAATCAGTTTATCTAGCTGTTCAGCAAGAACTTCGAAATCCGGATATGCTATATTTTCTCCCTCGAAAATTGATGATCCCAAATCCCATCCTACAACTTCGTATGATTTAAGAAGCGCATCTTTGAAGAATGCTGGCATCGCATCATACATAGGCCAGCAGACACTGAAAATTTCTACCAACCCATCAATATGTTCTAATACATGGATTGAAGCAGGGAACATAAACGGATTTATGTTAATCAACTGAGCAATGCATGGATTTGTTGAAAATACATTCACATCTGGTAAATGTCCAAATACATCTTTATACTCACCTTTAGCCGGCTCAATTACAAGAAAAGGTATACGATCCTGCCTTAATTCTGTCAGAATCTGATATACGGTGTTGCTCTTTCCAGAACCAGTAGATCCTGTAATAAATGTATGCATGTTAAGACTCTTATTATTTAATTCAACTATTTTATCTGTAATCAAACCCATATCAAATACACGGCCTAATGTCATCATATCCTCTGGCCGGTTACTTGTTTCTTTTTCAAATAACTGATATGTATTGACTTCCTTTCCAAACTCTGCATGCTCAATTACAGAAAGTCCAGGTACTGTTGACCGAGGTAATCCAAGATGTATTCCTAATTCTTTCCCACTAATATTTGTAGCTGGAGAAACCATAATATTTCCACCATAATTGAATAATGGATGGACAAATCTTGATAAATAAGTTGTAAGATCCCTATATTCTCCAACTACCTCAAGATCATTTTTTCTCCAGGAATTAATTGCCGATACTTCTCGCCCATAATTATCGCCATTCATTAAAGAACGATAGTTACTGGCTGCTATTTCAGAAGCAGACATATCGTCTGATAAGAAATATCCTGCAACGTTCCATAAGCCATAGCTGTCATATTCATTCATTTTCTTTAGCGCTTCATCAAGCATAACGAGCATATCCGTAACCGCTTTGTTTTCTTCTGTAGTTGTTACGCCTGTTGTCGCTACCTTACTTATTTGTTTGGTAGGTGCAAGCGAAGAAATAAAGCTGCTAATCTGTCCTCCTGCCTGACCACCTATCTGACCACCTAACATAGCAGCAGTTCCTGCCATTGTTCCCGATCCAAATTTTGCTCCCAGCGCTACACCAGCAGCGGTCCCAACTATAGAAACCGTTGCATTTGTAATCATGGCAGCCTTCTGTTTTCCATCCATTTCGGCAAAGGACTGGCTTCTAGATTCCGTTTCACTTGTCGAATCAGAAATTTGTACTTTCTGCAATGAAGACAATGCCGTATACAACTCCTGGTACTGTTTTCTCATTTGCTGTATATCCCATGCATTCTTATTATCTGCAATAATAATTGCAGTATAGGGACGTCCGCTCATAGCAAGACATAATTTTTCCATTCCCTGGGCAAATTCATTTTGTGGCTGTTCCTTTTCCCGTCTGCTGCTTCCTACAACACTGACAGATGATACATTGTTAAGTGCTATAATTTTCTCTGACAGCTCTGCTATCTTTTTTCGATCCTCATTTTCAATCTTTACTCCTGGAAAATGACCAATTAATGTCTGCTTTAAGGTATCCCCTAAAGTAACTGTTGATCTCTTTTTTGAGGATTCATTTGCTTCGTTATTTCTTACACCAAGATAATGCTTTGCCTGCCTTCCATCTGAATCAATTAGAAAAAACACAGATGCATTATACGTTGCTAATGTGTTAAACACTGTGGTGAACTTATCCATAACGGATTCATCTTTCCGATAAACCAACTCCGTAATGCGGTATAATCTTATATTGTCAATTATATCTTCTTCTAATGGAGTTATTTCACCCACTGGCATAATCTGCATATCAGAAAGACGTGTAAGATATTTTCTTCTAACATATTCATCAATTATTTCTAAACGGTTTTCTACTGCCATTTCAGGGCTCTCAGACAACACTTTTTGTTCTGATTTCATCAATTCCGACGCCATAACTAACCCCTTTCAATTCTTCCTAATTGATCTTTAAGTTCAATCAACCAATCATTATCCTCTTGCAGCATTCTTTCATCTTCTGATAATTGAGAAGCTATACTATTTTTCTCCTCCATCTTGCAGTCATGTAACTGTGACAGTTTCTCATGATACTTCTTTGCCAGCTCATCATAGTAGTCCTGCAGTTTCTTCTGGCTTTCTGCTATATAATTCTCTACAACAGGAATTATAATTTCGATTGCTTTTTCTCTCCATTTCTCGTAATAACAGGTTACTGTCAAAATCAGCTCTTTAGACTCTGAAGAATACTTAGACTTGAAGAAATCCAAAAGGTCTGTTTTCTCTTCATAATGTTCTTCTTTTAATTCCACTAAAGTATCTTTAATTCCAGTGATTTCTGTCTTACTTGGCATATCCAAAAATACACCCTCCGGCTTATAATCTGAATCTAATGGTTGATTTAGATATACCTTATTAAATTCTTTTTCGAGCCTCTCTTTCTCGAACTGATAATGTATAATCGCCTCCTTATAAAATTCTCCAATACATCTAAGCAGCTCCTGTTCATATTCTGCTGCGTTCTTATCTATATCTGATTCTCCAACAACTTTTGTTTTACGGCTCTTCCACCTTCTTATCAAACTTTCTAACTCACCTTTTAAGTCGTTAAATCTATTTCCCCCTGAATAGTTATCCAAATTAACAAAACGCACATCTGTTTCCTTAATGTTTGCTATAATTTCTTCAAGTTCAGCAATCTGATCGTAGACCTCATTATTTTTAACAGCACTCTGCTCATTCTGTTCTTTAAGTCGAACAGCCATTGTGTTTACTTCATTTTCAACAATTTGAATCACTTCTCTAACATGTGCAACCATAGGAAAATTCTTTATGTATGCTGCAATATTTCCATCATCAATTTTTGAAATCAGCTGTGGATTTTTTACTCCTAAGTCACAAATAAATCGAATTATATAGTCTTGATCCATCGATGGTGAAACATAGAAAAACAACTGTTTCTGGTCAACATCTTTTCTAGCGAATAATTTTGTCAATTCATCTCTAAATTGTTGGAGTGTATTTTCCTCCACAACAAATACAACTGGAACATACGTAAGGTTTGTTCCTTCTATTTCCTCTATATTTTTCACATTCTCAATAGTAAATGTCAATCCTTCTGTCAATTCATCCATCCCTCTGACCACTACACATGAAAATGTTTCCTCAAACAATTCTTTATTTGCATCGTAAAAAGCATCAAAATCAAACTGTCTATTTCTTTCCGCTCTAAGCCAATCAATCATCTCCCTGATTTCTTTGCTTTTTACTTCCGCATCCTCTAACTCATTGCGCATAATAAGCCTTACCTGCTCTGATGTAACTCCAAGTTGTACAAACGCCTGATTTAATTTTTGGAAATCATATTCTGTTCCTGAAAAAATCAAATCAAAATCATATCCATTCATCTCATCATAAAATATTCTTGGAACATTATTTACCCAGTCAGATAATAATTGATTCTCATATTTCTCAATTTGGCTGTTAATCTTAGGACTTTGCCCATTAAACTTGACATTTGTTTCTAACAAATACGGATTGTGCTGCAACTCTGCACTTATCATTCTGATTTCATCCCCTTTCGATTTGTAAATGGCAATAGTTCAGCCGCTTCTAATACTATATAACTACCGAAATAAATTCGCCTTTACTTATGCCCTTTTCTTCATATCAGTCAAATACCCCGCTCTTTGAAAAATCGCTCTGCTTTGATAGTTCCAAAATCTGTATATTCATGTCAACAATCCTTTCTGATGTCAGGTTTTACCATTCATAAATACAATTGTACCACTTTAGCATATACTCAACAACCAAATTTTCGTATGAACATGTCAAATCAGAATCCCTGGCACTGCCTGCATACTCATAACAGTTCCTAACTATCGTCGGCCTGGCTGTTTTGGGATTTGGGTTATCCTTTTTGCTGGAAATGGAATATTCCATGATGAATATAGGATGAAAAAGTTGTCCGCTGTAACATTTCGCGGACATTTTTGTTATACTATGTAAAAAAGCAAAGGAGTGTGGATATGAAAAAGATTTTGCTGGTAGAGGATGACGGCCTTTTAAATAAAACGCTGACTTACAACCTGATTTCTGAGGGGTATGATACCGTGTCAGCCCTGAATGCGGGCACAGCTGCAGAATTATTGTTTCAGTCGGAATATGACCTGGTACTTCTGGACATCAACCTGCCGGATGGCAGCGGCTATGACTTGTGCAGGCTCATAAAGCCGGAAAAGCCCGACACGCTGGTGATTTTTCTGACTGCCAATGACCAGGAGGGCGACCAGATTCGGGGATATGAGGCCGGGGCGGTAGATTATATTACCAAGCCCTTTTCCATTGAGGCGCTGCTGTGGAAAATACGGGCAATGTTCGCTATGCTGGAGCACCGGGGGCTGGCAAAGGATTTCTATGATGACGGCAGGCTGTTTTTGGACTTTTCGGAGCAGACCGCTGCGCTTAATGGGAAGTCCCTTACCCTTTCACCCATGGAGTATAAGATGCTGTACCTGTTTTGCAAAAACCCCAAACAGATCCTGACCAGAAAGCGGCTTCTGGAACGGTTGTGGGATGCGGATGAAAACTATGTAGACGAACACACCCTGACTACCGCTATCAGCCGTATCCGAGGCAAGATTGAAGCTGATGGCGATACTTACATCAAGACAATTTACGGAATCGGATATCAGTGGATGGGAGGTGAGAGAAAATGAATCTGGGGCGGATTTCTGTTAAGAGGATATTTCTGCTGGCATGCGGTGGTATGGCAGTTTCCATGCTGGCTATCTGCGCAGTTCTCTTATGGGTGACAGGACAGATGTGGATGCTGGCCTCCGGCATGCTGCTGATGCTTTGTGCCCTTGTATGGATGTTCCTTTTGACGATTGCCTTTGGCAAACGGCTTTCTGTATTTACCAGGGAGCTGTGCCAGGCAATGGATCAGATGATAAGCGGAAGCGGAGAGCCTGTGTGCGCTGCGGACAGTGAAACACTCTTTGCCCGTATCAGCTGCCGTCTTTTGCGACTGTATGGGATCATGCAGGAGAACCGGCGGAAGGTGGATGAGGAACGGCAGGAGCTGCAGATGTTGGTATCGGATGTCTCCCATCAGGTGAAAACACCGGTAAGCAATCTGAAAATGGTAACGGACACGCTGCTTTCAAAGCCGGTCACGGAAGAAGAACGGCGGGAGTTTCTGCAGGGCATCCGAAATCAGACGGACAAGCTGGAGTTTCTTTTTCAAGCTCTTGTGAAAACCTCCCGGTTGGAAACCGGAGCAATCCGATTGGAAAAGAAAGACGCCCTGCTGATGGATACGCTGGCGATAGCTTGCAGCGGTATCGTATATGCGGCGGAGAAAAAGAATATTTCCGTGACGGTGGATTGTCCAGAGGATCTCTGCCTTACCCATGACAGCAAGTGGACGGCGGAAGCCGTATTTAACCTGCTGGACAATGCGGTGAAGTATACCCCGGTGGGAGGAGCAATCCGAATTTCAGTAGAACAATGGGAAATGTATGTAAAACTTAGTGTGTCCGATACCGGCAAAGGTATTTCCGAGAGCAATCAGGCCGCTATTTTCCGGCGGTTCTACCGTGAGGAAGAAGTACACGAACAACAGGGCGTGGGCATTGGCCTGTATCTGACCCGCGAGATCGTAACGCGGCAGGGCGGCTATATCAAAGTAGTCTCGGAGCTAGGCAGGGGTTCGGAATTTTCCATTATGCTCCCTGTAAGGTAACGCATGGCAGAGGGGACATTTTCGGTTGTCCGGCGTAAATTTTTTATTTTATAGGAAATTGCGCTGTTACGTAGTGGTTGTCGACAAGAATTGCTTCGCAATTCTTGCTAGCGCACCAGCGCCGGCGGTGCGCTTTTTTATTTTATAGGAAACTTCGCCGATTTGAGTGTGAAGAACGCTGATTTTGCGTTCTTCTTAGGTGCGACCACTGCTTTGCCTGGCGAGGTGTTTTCGAGCCTGGCAAAACTTCGCACCTTTTTTATGCCGCCTCGGACATTTCTGTGACATTTGGATTTTATAATGTCCGAAGAACAAGGTTCTTAGAACTTTATTCTTTATCAACAGGCAGAAAGCCTTGAAAGGAGCATTTGATTATGAATGTATTACAAACAATTGATCTGAAAAAGTATTATGGCAGTGAGCCAAATATTACCCACGCTTTGGATGGTGTCAGCCTCTCTGTGGAACAGGGGGAGTTTGTGGCGATAGTCGGAACGTCTGGCAGCGGTAAATCCACCTTGCTTAACATGATGGGCGGGCTGGATACGCCTACTTCCGGCAGTGTTATTGTCCGTGGGGATGAACTGGCCAAAAAGAATGATGAGGAGCTGACCATCTTCCGCCGCCGCAATATTGGTTTTATATTCCAGAACTATAACCTTGTCCCAATCCTGAATGTCTATGAAAATATTGTCCTGCCTGTGGAGCTGGACGGCGATACGGCAGATGAGAAGTTCATGGACGAGATTGTTAGGATGCTGGTATTAGAAGATAAACTGCAGAATATGCCGAATAACCTTTCCGGCGGACAGCAGCAGCGTGTCGCCATTGCCCGTGCCTTGATCACCAAACCGGCTATCATCCTGGCCGACGAGCCCACCGGAAATCTGGATTCCAAGACCAGCGCTGATGTGCTGGGGCTTTTAAAGTGTACCAGCATGGAGTTTAACCAGACCATTGTCATGATTACCCATAATAACGAGATCGCCCAGCTTGCCGACCGGATCGTAAGGATTGAGGACGGCAGGATTGTGGAAAAATTGCCAAAATCGCAATTAGGAGGTGGCGGATTATGACATGGCCTTTTGAGAATGACACCGGCTCTGTTGTAAAGAAACTGGCAAACAGAAGCATGAGGGCAGATAAAAGAAGCAGGCTGCTTTTGCTCTTTACGATTGCGCTTTCTGTCTGCATGGTCTTTTCCATCATTTTAATCTCGTCAGGTTTACAGGAAAAATATAAAAATACCCAGAGAAACAAAGCGCAGATTGGCATTTTGGGAATTACAGATGAGCAGTCGGCCCGGCTGTTTGAAAAGGAAGATGTCTTATGGCTTGGCGAGTACTCTGCAATCGGACTGTTTTATGTGGATAGCAAGACCATCACGGTTGCATATGGGAACCGGGATTATTTCCTGCATCAGGAAGAAAAGACTTTGCAGGGGAATACTCCGCAAAAAGTGAATGAGATCATGCTGCCGCAAAATTATATAGATTATCTGGGAAAATCTTATAAGGCTGGTGATACAGTTTCACTTGACTTGACTGGAACTGGTCAGGAGGCGGAATATATACTTTCGGGCACCCTGGATGATACAAAAGAGAGCGACGGATATTTCATCTATGTAAATAAAGAACTTGCGCGCAGTTTATCAGAAGATATGTTTCAGGTAACCGCATATACAAGGCTGGATACGAAAGCCATAAGCTCAGGAGCGATTCTTGATTTTGCCGAAGAGGTCATACAGGATACGGGCATTGTAAAAGAACAGATCAACCTTACAGAATATTTTGCGGTTATGTCGGGAGCGATAAAATCCGGGATTCCTATTCCGGTTCCAGTTCTGGCTGCGCTGACGGCGGTTTTGGCCGCAACGATTGTTTATGGCGTTTTTTATACAAAGATTATAAAGAATGTTCAAATGTTCGGACGGCTGCGGACGATTGGAATGACAAAAAAGCAGATGAAAAGGATGGCAGGGAAAGAGGGGCGCCTGTATGCCCTGGCAGGGATCCCTGTAGGGCTTGTAACGGGTGTTTTGATCGGGTTTGCCGGCTGTCCCGATGGATTTCGTGTGAAAACGGCAGTTCTTTATGCTGTTCTGGTTGCGGCGGCAGCTTTTTTGACCGTGAATATTGCGATTTTTAAGCCTGTCCGGGTGGCAATGCATACATCCCCGATAGAGGGTATGAGGTATCTTGCGTATACAGGGAAGGTCAAAAACAGCCGGGGGTTGCACCGGAGATTTACACCGTTCAATTTGGCCAAAATGAATATACAGAGGAATCGAAAAAAGGCAGTTTTGACACTTTTCATGCTTGGAATAAGTGGGGCGCTTCTGCTGGTTACTTCCACGGTTGCCGGTTCGATTGATCCGGAAAAACAGGCGAACTTCAAATATTATCCCTATGGGAATATTCTGCTACAGGTAAAAAATACGGTGGGAAGTTCGTTCGATATGGAGTCGGAGCCATACGGAAGCTCAAAGCTGCAGCTGGAGGGAAATCCTCTAAAAAGTCAGGCGTTGCTTCAAGAATTGAAAGAAATAGATGGAATAGAGAAAATTACGGAGTGTGGCTGTATCCATATGACCATAACATTTCCGGGCGGAAGCGGGTCGATTACAAGCATTACCGACTTTTTCCCGACCTTAAACCGAAAACAGGTAGAAGAGAAGCAGACCGTTTTATCTGACGGAACGGCGAATTATGATGATATGGTTGCAGGAAACGGAATATTAGCGGAAGAAGATACGGCAAAAGTCGGGGATACTCTGAAAATAGGTGGAAGGGCTTCAGACGGCAGCAACTTTGATATAGAAGCTGTCGTAGTTGGGACATACGACAGGGCCGATTTGATGGAGGACAGCCCGGTTGTTCCGGGAAGTCCATATTTTATAATGACGTATGATATGGCAAAAAAGTTGACAGGAATCACAGAGCAGACAGGCATCCTTGCTGTGAAAGCTTACGACGGATGTTTTCAGGAGGTTCTGGATGCAGTCCGCGAGATAGCGAACAGGAACGGAACCATAGAGGTAAATGCGGCTGAGCAGACGATTGCCAACATTCAGTACAGATATCATGCGTCAATCAGGGCGATGTATATGATTTCGGCCATTTTCTTTATTTTCGGCAGTATCAGCCTGATGAACATGTTTCTGGTTGATTTTCAGAGCAGAAAATGTGAGTTTGGCCTGTTTGAGGTTGTGGGAACAACGAAGAACCAGCTAAATAAAATGCTGGACAGAGAAATTGGGATCTATCTTGGCGGTTCATTGGCAATATCCCTTATTTTCGGCAGCATTTTAAGCGTCATTGTATGCAGACGGCTGGATATAATGAATCACTGCATTACTCTGAAACTGCCATGGATATTCCTGCTGGCTCTGGCGGTTGTGATGGCGGTCATATATTTGTTTTTTTCTGTATATGCTAGGTCAGAATTAAAGAAAACAAGTATACTGTCTGCGATTAGGGATGATTGAAAAAAGGAGGTAGGGGACATGACATGGCCTTTTGAGAATGACACCGGCGCTGTTATTAAAAAATTAGCGTCTGCTCAATTAAAGAAAGAGCGTTTGAAGAAAATTTTTACGATTACTGCAATTTCATTGGCAGCATTTTTGATGGCATCCGTATTGCTTCTGGTTTCTGGGATTATTACAGTGAACCAAAAGGGAGGCAATAACATAACGGGGTCTTATCATGCGCTTATTTCCGGCATAGAAAAAGAACAATATCAAAAATTGTCTGACGATGCGCGGGTAGATTTATGCGGATTCACAGCTTCCATTGGCAGCGTGAAATCTGGAAATGACCGTCTTAATATTTCGTATTCCAACAAGGATGCACTTACATTAAATGGGCTGTCTGTTTCCGAGGGAAAAATGCCAGAGAAAGAGAATGAAATCCTGATTGAACAGGAATACTTAATTCGGCAGAAGATAAATGCCAAAATAGGAGATACCATTCTATTGCCAGACCCAGACAACGGCGGGGAAAAATCCTTTCTTATAACAGGATACTTGAAAACAGGGGCGAAAGGCACTGACCGTTCCTTATATGCCGCTATGGTTTCTAAAGAATACTTCTTAGAAATGGATGGATGGAATAACTTTTCACCGGCAGTAATGCTTCGTGTAAATTTAGATGCAAAGACGGACTCTGGGGATGTAAAAAACTTAATATCAGAGATAGCCGATGATGCAGGCTGTAAATCGGTTCCTTCTTATAATGAAGCGTATTTGAATCTTAGCCAGCCTTCGGCATTGATGGTCATGGCTGCTGCTGCCGGGCTGCTTGTTATCGTAATCGCTGGTGTTTTGGTAATATACAACATTTTTTATATTTCCATTATCAATTCCATTAAAGAATATGGACAGCTCCGCACAATAGGTATGACAGCAAAACAGATTCAAAGACTTGTTCTTAGGGAGGGAACTTTGCTGATGTTACCTGCAATACCTATTGGACTGATTGCGGGAATTGTAGTGGCTTATATTTTAATTCCGGATGGATTTGGATTATGGAATGTGCTATGGATATGCCCGATTGCTGCTGCGTTAACCTATGCCACTGTGCGCCTGTCCATCAAAAAACCTGCTAAAATAGCAGCGGCCGTTTCACCCATAGAGGCTTCCCGCTATGAACAAAATAAGGGGCCTAAATGTAGACACAGGCAGCACAGGCTGACGCCGGGGTCTTTGGCAGTAAACCAGGTTTTGCGTTATAAGAAAAAGAATATACTGACAGCCGCCTCCCTTGTCCTGACTGGCGTCCTGCTGTTAGGTTTATCCTCTGTCCTTTCTTCGGTCAATGCAAAAGATATGGCTTTATCTGGATTTGCAAGAGGACAGTTCGTTTTAAGGATCTCAAATCAGGAGCTGGTGGAAAATCCTTTGGAGATTTTGCAGGAATCAAGTCCTTTTACGGAGGAAGTGGAAAAAGAACTCTCGCAATTATCAGGTGTGCAAAAGATCATGAACGATCAGCATCTCCCAGCTTCCTGTAATCTGCAGGCCTTGGAATCAGATGCTGAAATCGTAGGATTTGAGAAAGCAGATATGGCTTTGCTGCAAAGCTGTCTTTTAAATGGAAAAATACCAGATTATGAGCAAATGGCATCTAAGAATCAGATGGTGATTGGCAGGCCGGGTGACTTTGAGAAGTATTTTGGTATTCATCCAAAAGCCGGCTCGTCTGTAACGCTGAAGATTTTTGATGGGCAGCATACGGAGAACCTGGAATTTGAGATTGCGGCAGTCCTTGACGAAAGTAAGATTGGAAATCATGGCGATAAAATAGATATGCTGTTATTGCCGGTTGATTCCATGCAGAAAATCGCACACAGCAATCTGACATATCAGTATGTGATCCGTGTAGAGGATTCTTTGGAACAGCAGGCAGAAAACGAAATAGACCAGATTGTATCCGATCACCCGCGGCTGAGCGTGGATTCCCTTTCTGCTGCGATTGCCCAGAATGAAAACTTTCTGCAGGGGACACAGTTAGCCCTTGCAATAGCCATTGTTTTAATTGGCTGTTTTTCTGTGATGAATTTGTTGAATACAACTTTGACGGGAATTATCGTAAGGCGCAGGGAATTTTCTCTCATGCGTTCCGTGGGAATGTCTCAAAAACAATTATCCGTGATGGTTCATAAAGAGGGATTGATCGTAGTCGGCATGGGACTTGTATTATCTGTGATAGTTGGTGGAGGAATTGGATATGTTCTTTGCTCATTTTTGAAAAATAGCCTGATGAGCTATTTGAATTATCAATTTCCATTGGGTATTACAATCTTGAATTGTGCGGTTATTATTTTATGTAGTGTGCTGATTACAACAGGAGCCTTAAAGCAGCAAAGCAAGTCATCCATGATGGAAGTTTTGCGATAATAGAAGGAGGTGGCAGACCATGACATGGCCTTTTGAAAATGATACCAGTACCGTTACTCGTAGGTTGTCAAATGCCCGTATTGGACAGAACCGTTTCAGGAATCGTCTGATTGGGATTATTATATTTATGGCGGCAGCCATTATGGCGTTTGTTTCTTCTTATGCATATAACATTACAAATGAATATGCGGCATCAACTGCATATCAGGGAATTTTCCAAAACCTTTCACAGGAGAATATCTCTTTGCTGAAAGAAGATCCCCATATTCAAAAAGTGGGTGTATATCAGTCCGTCGGCATGACGGAACAGGAGAATGGCATCACAATGAGTATAGTATGTTCTGATGAGACAACCATGAAGCTCTCCAACATCACACTGTTGGAGGGACGTATGCCCCAGGCGGCGGATGAATTGCTCGTGGAAAGGGGATATATAGATGCCCTGAATCTAAAAGCGGAGGTCGGCGACACAATATCCCTTCATTACCGCAACCAGGCAAGCCGTCAGTTAGGAACAAAAGATTTCCGAATTACAGGTTTTATTCAAACAACCGCTGAGAATGACAGGGACAGGGTTGCTTATAACGCTATTGTTTCACAGAATTTTGTGCGGGAAAAACCTGCTCTTTCCACTGGGCCGGTGGCAGCTATGATTTCTGTCCAGGATACTGCAAAATATACCAATCAGGAATTAAAAGAGCTGATACGGACGATTGGCCTGGATTGTGGGATCTCTGCAGACAATATTCAGGTAAATAATTTATACATTGACAGCAATAACATGTCAAAAGAGACGGTACTGACGGTTTTGCTCGTTGGGTTGGTCTTAATCGGTGTATGTTCCCTGGTTGTCTACAATATATTTTACATTTCGGTTATAAATAATGCAGCTTCCTTTGGACAGCTGCGTACGATTGGTACTACGAAGAAGCAAATCAGACAGATTATTTCACGGGAAGGAAACTATCTTGCGCTTCACTTCATTCCGTTTGGGTGTATGGCAGGCGCGGTGTTATCTTTTTTGATAGACCGGAGTGCTTTTTTGCTGTTTCCAGATATTGTGATTGCGTTTTTATCAGGAATCGCTGTATTTGTTTGTGTAAGGCTGTCTGTTTTAAAACCGGCAAAGATTGCCATGTCAGTTTCACCTGTGGAAGCATTCCGTTATAGCGGTTATAGCGGAACAAAAAAGAGGAAAAAGAGCGGGAAGCATCTTACGCCGTTTTTACTTGCGGCTATGAACCTGTCCCGTAACAGAAAGAAAAGTATATTGACCTTTATTTCACTGGCTTTGAGCGGAATGATGTTTATAGGGATTTCTTCTTTGCTGTCCTCCCTTGATCCTGAGCAAAGGGCGAAACAGGCCTTCCCTTATGAGGGAAGTTATGTGGTGGAATTGAACCGGGCGCTGGTTACACCTACGTTTTCCCTCACTCAGCTGCAGGAAAACAATCTGTTGACAGATGAATTGAAAAATGATATTTTGTCGATTGACGGGGTAGATGAGATCATCTGCCAGCAGGAAATATGCGTCAGGATAGATGGAATGGAAACGGCAATCCGGGGTATGAACACAGAGGATTATGAGGAATTAAAGAACCGGGTGATGGCCGGGAAATTGCCAGGTTATGACCATACAGGGGAAAACTCCCTTATCATTAACATGGGTAGCCCGGAATTAGAATACCTGCATAAGAGCTATGAGGTGGGCGATACCGTCACTTTTTCACAGGCAGGAAACAGTCTTGCTTATACCGTATCTGCGATTGTTTTTGACAGGGGCAGCTCTGCCAGCTTTATCCTTCCGGCAGGTGAAATGGAACAGACGATTTCCTATAATGCAAACAGTGCGTTTGTGATCCGGGCAAAGACAGGCAGTTATGCCGGAATTGAGGATGAATTACATTCATTAGTTTTGGCAAGCGATACTTTACGCTTGAAGACCTTAAAAGATATGACGATGCAATACAAAAGCGTATTCAGCACAATTTCCATTGCGGCATATGCGCTGTTAGCAGTCATTGTCATATTCAGTATTATCAACTTGGTCAATACCAGTATGACAAATATCCTTTCCAGAAGGAAAGAAATGGGATTGTTCCGGGCGGTTGGCTTAAGCCACAGACAGCTTTATCATATGATAGGATTTGAAAATGCATTTCAAACGGTTGGCAGTTTTGCCGCCTCCCTTATCTGTGGTCTGGGAATTGGAAAAGCAATATGCTCTGCAGTAGGGAATGTGCCTGGATTCAGCTTCGTAAATTATACTTTTCCTGTAGTACCGGTTCTCTTATATGTTCTATTAATCTTTATGCTTCAACTGGTCCTTACAAAATGGGCAGGCCGGTATTGCAGAAAAAATAGTGTCGTAGAGCAGCTTCGTGTAACGGAATAGGAGGTGGAGGACATGACTTGGCCTTTTGAAAATGATACCGGCGCTATTGTGAAAAAACTTGCAAAGCGCAGCCTCGAAAGCGAGAAGCGCCGGAACCTGATGGTAGTGGTCGCCGTTGCCCTGGCGGCGTTCCTGGTTTGCTTGTCAGCGGTACTATCTGTTTCTATTGCACAGATCCAGCGTAATCAGGTGGCCGACACCTATGAGGCGGTCTTCACCGGCGTGGAGGCAGACCATGTGGCGGCGCTGAAAGACCTGACAGAGCTTGCCAGGGTGGGCGAATACTATTTACTGGGGCAGGAGCATTCGTGGCAGGGATACAACGCCTCCTATGTGTACTGCGACAGTGACATGGTGTATATTGCCCGCAGCCAGATGGAGCTGGTAAAAGGAGAACTCCCGGCACAGGCAAATGAAGTCGCTGTCAGTGAATATTTTCTCTCCGCTTACGGCTCGAATGCTAAAATTGGTGAGACGGTCTGGTTGGATACTGAGAGTTTTCATGGCGGCTATACCGTGACCGGAATCCTGTCTAATGTGGGAGAAAAGGAAGCGGATCTATGTACCATTGCTGTTTCTAAAGAGGCCTTAACGCAGTGGGCTGGATTTGACCCTGCAGGATACCGTGCCTATGTGCATTTCAAAAATGACAGGCAGTTTGACCAGGAGACCATGGCTGCCCGCTGCCGGGAAATTGCCACGCAGTTTGGTTCTGCGCATGTAGGGATGAACAGCAATTATTTTGCTTCTAATTCAAAGTCCATTGATTTTGTGACCATTTTCGGCATAGCGGCTCTTGTGCTTGCCGGAGGATATGTAGTTATCCAGAGTATTTTCCGTATCTCTGTGAATGACAAAATACAAAGCTATGGACAGCTCCGCACCATCGGTGCAACACCCAGACAGCTCCGACGCATCGTGAAAAAGGAGAGCCGGAGGCTGGGCGGAATTGGAATATTGGTGGGTGTCCTGCTGGGTGTGGGCGGCGGCCTGCTCCTGTTTCCAAAAGGTTTTCATGGGGTTTATTATGGGGTTGCTGTATTTCTGACTGTAGTGGTCTGCTGGTTTATGGTGTCCGTCTCCGTTCACAGACCGATCGAAATAGCTGCGGGCGTTTCACCACTGGAGGCAATGCGTTTTTTGGCAGGGCAGGAAAAGATACGCATCAGAAAAAAATACCAGAAACTAAGTCCTGTATCCATGGGATTCGCAAATTTTGGGCGTGACCGCAAAAAGTCAGTGAGTATTACAGTATCCTTAAGCCTGGGCGGAATCCTCCTTCTGGTGGTGTCTTCCGTGGTTCTGACACGCTCGCCGGAGCAGGCCGCAAGACTGTTCTTTCCGGATGGAGACTATAAGATTTACCTGTCCTCGGAGCAGCCGGAGGAAGAAATCATGGCTGCCGGCAACCCGCTGAATGACGAGCTGCGTCGGGAAATCCTTTCCTTGGATGGGGTGACGGATGTGCTGGTTACCCGCCGGTCTCTGCACGCAAAATTCGGAACTTCCGAAAGTGCTGAGGCCGGTATGTGCGACATGCTGACGGATGAGAACTATCAGGATGTGGAAGACGCGCTGGTATCTGGCGCCATGCCGAAGGATGCCCACAGTATCCTTCTGGGCACAAGCTATCAGAAGTATTTTGCTGATATGGATGCTGGGGCTGCCATGGAACTGTCCCTGGGGCAAAAGACTGTTACCGTTACCATATCTGGACTGTTTGATATGACGAAGATGGTAAACGGACATGGTGCACTTGCAATGGATTCTGTGGCTTTGTTCGCACCAGAGGAGTTGTTTCGTGAGATACATCCTGAAATCGAAAGCTTCGACTACTCCTGGAGCATTGTCAGCGGCCAGAAGAAAGCAGAGTCTGTGGAGAGCAGGCTTAAGGAGCTGGTGTCCGGCCGCAGCAATCTTGGGCTGGATACTAAGTCTGCTCATATCGAATATGAGAAAATGCAGAATGGCATAATTTTTGGCAGCCTGCAGGTTCTTTCCTGGCTGATTTTCCTGTTTGGCGTCGTCAATCTGATCAATACGACGCTTTCCAACCAGATGTCGCGGAAGTGGGAGAACAGCGTCCTGCGTTCCGTTGGTTTGACCGGGAAGCAGATGTGCTGGATGAGTGTCATTGAGGGGATGTGCTATGCGTTTTTTGCGGCGTTTACAGTCTTAATCCTGGGGCTGCCGTTTTCCGTGGCAGTCTGTGCACAAGTCAGTAAGAAATCTTTTGCCGGCGTAGTTGTTCCATATCAGTTTCCTTTTATGGAAATGGGTTTGTTCCTCCTTGTGTTGTTTGGTATGGAGATAGTCCTGTCAGTCTCGGTGGTACGCAGGCAGAAAAAGAAATCCCTGGTAGAACAGATACGGATGCAAAGGTAAAATTAGTCTGGGCAATTCAGTTTTGGTTGAAATATCTTGAGTGATTGATAGTATTTTTATACAGCATTTCGCGGCAGCAGATAAACATTTCACAGCAATTAAATTGTTTTGACATTTTTAGCAGGCTATAATAAAACGTCTGTTTATGTCAGCGGCAAAATATAAACTTTTGCAACTGACGATATAGTGACGGGGAGGTGACGCATTGATCCATATTGCAATCTGTGATGATGAAAAACATATGTCTGATCATATAAGGACAATGGTCTCCGATTTTTTCTGTAAGAAGAACAGGGAGATCCATTTTCGGATATTTTTAAGCGGCGAAGAGCTGCTAAGCTGCGACGGGCAGATCGACATCCTGTTTCTGGATATTCAGATGAAAGGCATGGATGGCATGGAAACGGCAAGGAAGCTCCGGGCCAATAAGTTCCGGGGATTTCTGATCTTTATCACGGTTCTGAAAGAGATGGTATTCCAGTCTTTTGAGGTACAGGCTTACGATTATCTGGTCAAGCCGGTGGAAGAAAAACAGTTTGAAAAGACTATGGAGCGCCTTTACGCTTCCATGCAAAACGCCAGTGAAGACAGTCTCCTTGTGCAAAAGGGATATGAAGGGCGTATCATCCCAAAGGATGAGATTGTGTTCTGCGAGATTATAGACCGGAAAATATATCTGAATCTGACATCAGGCGAGGTTGTTGATTATTATGAGCGGATTGAACATCTGGAAACAAAGCTGGACAGCCAATTTTTCCGATGCCACAGGAGCTATCTCATCAATCTGAAGCATTTAAAAGGATATAAAAACGGGACTGCATATATGGATAACGGCAAAGAAGTTCCCGTATCGCGGCTGCGGAGTAAGGAGTTTTCTGGTGTTGTTCTGCAGTATATGAAGAATATGTAAGGGCTTTTACGGTAACATGGCTGAGTATTTAGATTTTTTTAATGAATATATAATGGGCGTGATTGAGACGTCTTTCCAGGTTTATTTCCTGGCAAAAATTTTAAAAAAGAAAGTATGGCTTCCTTTTTATTTCCTGTCTGCAGTATGCGCAGTGATTGTCAATCATTTTCTTGCGACAGGCATGATAATCAGATTTATGGTGTTTGTATTTTTGCTTACGGCATACGGGCTCTTTGTCTGTCATGCGGATTTTAAGTCTTCCCTTCTATATGCGGCTCTGACGACTGAGATCATGCAGCTATGCTATGGAATTGTGAAATCCCTGATCGGCCTTTTATGCCCGCTCTTGCCTGTTGTTTTTCATGATACGGACGGTATCGCGTTCATGCTGGCCAGTGAAGCGGCGTCACTGGCTCTGACTGTTTTTTGTTATTATATGGTATACCGTTATTTTTCCAGGGATGTCTTCTATTCCTTTTATACTACAGTGGAAATGCAGCAAATGTTTCTGGTTTTCATCCCGATTTTGATGATATTCATTATGAGCGAGTACATCAATATGATAGAATTTGAATTCCAGATTAAAATTCTGGCAGAAGACGGCCCCTTCGAGTATCTGCTTAACCACTGGCAGCTGCTTGCCATGCATTTTTTAGGACTTGCCGGTCTGTTCTGCATCCTGTTCTCTTATAAGAAACTGCAGCAAAATTTCTGTCTCGGTACGGAATTATCACTGCTGGAGCAGCAGGAACATTCCCTGAACCAGTATGTGGAGGAAGCGAAGGTCCGTTACGATGAAACAAAGTCATTTCGACATGACATCAGGAACCACATCGCAGTGGTAAAAGACCTTCTGCAGAGCGGCAAACTGGAGGAGGCGGTAAGTTATATTGATGATATGGACGATATGGCGGAAAAAATGTCATTTCCCTGCAGCACCAACAACCCGGTAGTGGATATTCTGGTGGGAAACAAGTTAGGGACCGCGAAAAGCGTGGGGATAGATGTGGACTGTTCCCTCCTTCTGCCATACCCCTGTGGCATTAGAGATATTGATATCTGTATTGTCCTGTCAAATGCGCTGGATAATGCAATCCATGCAGTAAAAAGTCTGGATGATAGTATAGAAAAATATATCAGGATATTCGGAAGGCTCCAGGGAGATTTCCTTATGATGGAAATCGAGAACAGCTTCCATGGGAAGGGCGCATTCAAAAAAGGGACGGGTTTGTCAAATATAAAAAAGGTGGTTGAAAAATATGACGGTGCAATGAATATAGAGGCACAGGGGAATGTATTTGTTCTCCATGTGCTGCTGATCATTCCACAGCATCCAGAAAGCAGTCCACAGCAAACGGATTAAAATGTTACCTTCTATCACCGAAAAAAGAAAAAGGAAGCAGCAGATCCGGTCGGTTTCCGGGGATGATTCAGAAAGGACCACGGCTGGAACTTCTGCGGTTTATAATTGAAAAACATATTAGCAGTTATCATGGCCATATCGTAGATGCACTGTTGGGAATAGAGGCCATATCAGATGCAAGGTTATATCATTGGGAAAATGAAATAGCTTATGCGATATCAAATCATCAGGAAATAAGCCAGTCATCAAAGGAGCTTTTAAAGAGTCCCACATATGGTGATGGCGGAATGGCTTCGGCCGTTCGGATTGTTTCGATTGGAGAAGAAAATGAATAAGGAAAAGAGAGGGCAGAAAGGAGAATAGTAATGAGTAAATATAACAAATTATGGGAATATGTTCGGAAAAGCGGAAAGGAATCATTTCATTTGACCTTTGAAGAGATTCAGGAGATTGCGGGGATACCGATTGACCACTCGTTTCTGAAATACAAAAAGGAATTGACGGACTATGGTTATCAGATCGGGAAAATATCCATGAAAGAGCAGACGGTGTGCTTTCATAAGGCTGGCTGATTACCTCCGTTTTCGGGAAAGGTAAATTACAACTGGTATTTTTGGAGGTGATCATATGGCAGATATGCTGGTTAAACTATATAATATTCCCTATTCACACGATATAGAAGAAAATTTATTCAAGAGTGGCATCAGAATCAAAAAAGCGTTAGCGCCTGACAGGAGCAAAATCATTGCTTTCGCCGGAACATGTGCAAAAGATGATTATTCAGATGAAGTGCGGACCGCTTTTTCTAATAACCCTGTCACTTGTTATATTGCGACCAGGGAAAAGGAACTTATCGGTTTCGCATGTTATGAGGCGACGGCCAGAAATTTTTTCGGCCCTATGGCTGTGCTGGAAAGTGAAAGAAAAAAGGGTGTAGGGAAAGCCTTGCTGTTAAAGTCGCTGGAATCCATGCGGGAACTTGGCTATGCGTATGCCGTTATTGGATGGCCCACAAACTCCGCCGTCAGCTTTTATAAAAAATGTGTGGGCGCAATTATGATTGATGAAAACTCTTCGGGTGTATATAAACGGATGATTGGGATTGATGAATAAAAGAGGAGTCTTTATGGTGGAAAGTTTCATTGATGCATTGGAACAAAGGAATTTAGAGAGAATCAGGGAATTTCCCAAATCTGACCTGCATAACCATTTTGTACTGGGCGGAAGTCGGCAGTATTTATACAAAAAGACAGGCTTGAGAATAGAGCCTGTTAAAAGTACTCTATCGTCCATGGATGAAATGCATGTCTGGAACCGGGAAAACCTTGGAGAAAAATTCGAGACATCAGAAATGAGAAAGCTTTTGATCCGGGCTGCCTTCCATCAGGCCAGAGAAGACGGCGTTACTGTGCTGGAGATTGGCGAGGATGTCTGGGGGCTTTCGGAATTTTTTCATAATGATATTGATGAATTGATTGAAGCGTTTACTACGGCACAGAGAGAAATTGCGCCGAATATGGAATTGCGGCTGCAGATCGGTCTGTCAAGGCATTGTCCTATTGGATATCTGGAAGACTGTCTTTCACATTTTTGGGGAAGTAAGGCTTTTTATTCCATTGATTTATACGGAGATGAATTGGCGCAGCCGATAGAAAATTTTAAATCCATTTACCGCAGGGCAAAAAAAGAGGGGCTGCGTTTAAAAGCACATGTCGGTGAGTGGGGATCTGCGGAAGATGTGAGAAGGGCTGTAGAAGAACTGGAACTTGATGAAGTACAGCATGGCATTTTTGCAATTTATGATGAGAGTGTTGTCCGCTTTTTAGCTGATTACCATATCCGTCTTAATATTACCCCAAGCAGCAATATATTGCTTGGAAGGGTTCCTGGTATGTCAGGCCATCCAATCGGGCGGCTTTACCGCAGCGGCGTGGATGTTACAATCAATTCGGACGATGTTTTGATTTTTGACTCAGATGTATCCAAAGAATATTTACGGCTGTATGAATCAGGTTGTTTATCAGCAGAAGAATTGGACAGTATCCGCCAGAATGGTCTGGCGGCCAGATAATTGGAAGATATGGAGAAGGAATGGAAAATGGACTTGTGGGAAAAATTCGGAATGAGTGAAGGGCTTGCCGAACTGTGGCAGGAACTGGGTATCAGCGCAGGAACGGCAATTATTGTTTTGATTGCTTTATATTTTGTGATCAAATGGGCGGTCAAAAATGGAATATTGGAAGCCTATAAAGGGATAGAAAAAAAGAAAGCACAGGAGGCTTTAAAAGCGGATAAGACAATCAGCGATTTGGAAGAAAAGAAGTAAACATAAGGAATATTAGTGGAGGTTTAAATTGTATTCTTTACTGACGGTAAATTTAATTATGCCATTTGTAATGGTTTCAGTGGGACATACCTTCAAGAAACATCCGGCATCCGACATGGATTCAAATAATGGATATAACACACCAACTTCACGAAAAACAAGGGAACATTGGGAATATGCACAGAGTATTGCGCCTGATATTTTCATATCTTTTGGAAAAGCTTTGGGACTGATCGAGGTTTTATTAAGCGTAGTAATGTATTTATTCTATGTCTCAATTCATGTGGCTCTATGTGTTGGAGGTTTTGTAGGACTGGGATTCTTGTTTTTAGGATTTTATAAAACTGATTTGGAAATAGAAAGAGAACACTAAAATCCAGTTGACATGCTGGAAAATCAGAATTTAGGAGAGGAAAAGCAGGTGGCGAAAAAGACATTGCGGTATATTTGACAGCAAATGAAAATGCCATCCCATTTATGAGAAACTTGGTATGAAAAAGGCAAATGATGTAGTGCAGTATAATCATATGGGATGGACTGAATTTACAGTACAATAGAAAAATACAGCTTCCTGTTCTGTCTAAATCAAAAATTTAGATTTATATTGGAGGGTATGGAATGAATGATATGAATGAAAAAATTATAGACATTATTATAAAAAAAGCGGATGTTTTGTGCCCTGATTCTTTGGCCCTGATTGGTGTGTATGGTTCAGTTGTTACCGGAGATGAGTACGAAAAATCCGATCTTGATTTGATGATTCTGATCAATGACGAAAACGGACAGGCTCTGGCTGACGGATTTATTATAGATGATGTTGATATAGGGTATGACCTTTACTGTACCAGCTGGGATATGCTTGAAGAAGATGCGCAGTGCAGCCACGCACATTTGTCTAAGCTGTTTGATTCGAGAATCATTTATTGCAAAGATAAAAGTGCATTGGAAAGACTGGAGGAGATCAGAAGAAAGGGGGCAGAGTCGCTTGCATCCGACAGGCGGTATGAGAAGGCTGATAAGGCATATAGTGATGCAAAAAAGATGCTTGCGGAGGTCTGTCTTGCACAGTCTTTATCAAAAGCCAGAAGCTGTGCAGGAGCGGCGATTGAGTTTATAGAAAATGCTGTAATGTTGTATAACGGCCAGTATTTCAGAAAAGGAACGAAAAGGGCTTTAGATGAGCTTAAACAGCTTACGCTTCCTTTTGACCTTGAAACTGGGATTCTTGCTGTCATTCAGGCAGAGACGGTGGAAAAGATACGGGAAAGACTGACGGAAGTTTTCATTTTGACAAATGGGTATCTGCAGATTCCTAAGAAAAAGAAACTTCCTTCTGCAGAAAATCTGCGAGGAACATATGAGGAAATGTATTCTAACTGGAAAAACAAAATGGCCGAGGCAGCAGGCAGAGACGATGTGTATTCATCCTTTATGAATTTACTGTCTTTACAGTGGATGTTCTATGAGATTGCAGAATATATAGCAGTAGATGACTTGGAAATTATGGATAAATTTAATCCCCAAAAACTGGAAGAGAACGTGGATGTCTTTAATCAGGCTCTGAATAAGTATCTTGCAGAGTATGAAAAAGTGGGAATTTGTCCAAGGCATTTTGAGAGTATGACAGAATTTGTGGAGGATTGTGAGAAGCAGTATTTTAAGGAGGACAAAAATGATTAGACTGGTCAGACCAATAGAAACACTGAAAGAACGGGCGCTGAAGTTCAAACAGGAATTATTGATTTAAGGCATACGCTCAATGGCTTCCTGAAGGATCTGGGCAAATGTGGCTACAGTGTTCGTCCGTCGGAAAGACGAAAGGGATATGCACTATCCTATACATTGGGTTGTAGGTGGTTTTTCCTTAAGCAGCTTATCATTAATCAATGCTTGTTTTATAAAATTCTCGTTTGTCAGGAAGTCACATATATGGTGCCTATATTCATCATGAAGACGAACAGGAAATTTATACCAGAATAAAGAGATAGACTTTTATTTGAGGAAGCGTCTGCATGACATTTAAGGAGAGTATTTAGATGATAACTATAGAAACTAACAGATTACTTTTGAGAAATTATAGAGCGTCAGATTTTGAGGATATTATAAAATATTTTTCTGATGAAGAAGTCAGCAAATTTGAAGATTTTTATCCAATGTCAGGAGAACAGGTGAAAAACACAATTATTGAGTGGCAGGATATGGATAACCGTCTTGTTGCCGAATTAAAATCAAAACAGAATGTTATAGGAAGCATTGGCTATTGGATAGATGATGAAGGACATTATTGTATGGATTATGATTTTAATCCGGAATATTGCGGACAGGGTTATGCAACAGAAGCAGGCAATGCACTTGTTCGTTATCTATTTGAATCAGTTGGCGCCAGTGCAATTTATGGAGACTGTGATGTGCGGAATGTTTCATCATGGAAACTATTAGAAAGACTGGGATTTCAACGTATAAGAAGGCTTGATAATCAATCATATAAAAATGATAAAAATGGTAATCCAATTTTAATCAGTACATTTTTATATGAATTGGATAAAGCAGGAGAATCTTGCAGTTCAGAAGGGAAATGATTTGGAATGGGAAGAAATACAAAATATAAATCAGATAGTTTGTGCATTGCAATATTTACACTTTGTTTAGCTGCAAGGTTTATAGAATATTTTCTGATTGAGACAGATAGGACGGCTATTGGAGAAAATGTGCTTCATAAAGCAGCCGGAATTATCATATTAGTATTGGCATTGAAAAGGGTAAATCTTAAATGGAGTGATATTGGATTTCAAAGAAACAGTTTTGTAAGCAGTATTTTGAAAGGTTTGTTATTGGGAAGCGTCTGCTTTGCTATTTCGTATTGGTTGGAATTAACAATTTTAGCATTGCAAGGAAACCCTGCACATTTAGAAATATATATCAGCAGTTTTTCTTTAACCGGCTCCGGGATAAAAAATACGGATTTTGTTTTCTTTCTGTTATGTGTAGTATTCAATGTGATCAATGTATGGATGGAGGAAGGCGTTTTTCGAGGACTGTTCATTAAAATATTTTCTGAATCAAAACCATTTATGCAGGCGAATTTTATTGCGGCATTTTTATTCGGAATCTGGCATCTTGTAATGCCGGTCAGAAGCTGTATGGATGGTGAAATGTCATTTGCGGCAATGGTTCTGATGGGTATCGGGTATATAATCCTTGCCGGAATTATGGGAATTAAATGGGGACTTCTTTACCATATGACAGGAAATATATGGATAGGGCTTGGTGACCATTTATTAAATAATACCGTTGCTACAAATATGCTGCATGTTATTTCTCTAAATGGTGCAGACGAATTACAAATTGTCCGGATTATGGCGGCACAGCTTATTTCCTTCACTTTTGTACTGGCAATTTATGTTTACAAGAGCAGGAAAAAGAGGGTGAATAGAAATGTATTTAATTGAAAATTACAAAGATAACATACGATTTAACAGACAGTACTAAGATTTGCAGAGTGTTTTGGATATAGACTTATCGCGTAATCTTTCTTTCCAATTACCGCAATGATATCATCTTAATGCCCCGGATTCAAGAATTGATACCGGGCAATGGCGATTGGTAATATATCGTGGTTTTAATCATGAAGGGATTGTGCAAGAACCGGGCGAAGAGGTGGCAAAAGCCGGGAAACATCTCGAAATCCCAGAATACATCAAGGTTTTTGCAATTAAGGATGGAGAATATGAAGCTGTAAACCGCGCAAAAGAACGAGGTGCAAAAAGGGCAATCGTGCTTTCGGATCAGGATTTCTACAAATGTCTTGGCATGATAAAATCATCGGAAGTCGGCACATGGGTTAGAAATAGCAAATAAAATGCATTCGTGGAGAAATCGGAATTTGGAGATAGGAGATACATTTATATGGTTTATTTTTCGAACGGACAAATAACTATTCGCAATATGGAGTATGGAGATGCACAGATCATTACGGATGCTGAAATCGAACAGGGGTGGGATGCATCCATTGAGAAATATCTAAAAAGAATAGAGGATCAAAGATCGGGAAAGGCAATTTCATTGGTTGCAGAATATTCTGAAAAACCAGTTGGATATATAAATATTTATCCCAATAATACTTGTGGAGCATTTGGAGGAAAGGGCTATCCAGAAATCGTTGATTTTGGCGTTTTAGAAAAATATCGGAATCACGGTATTGGTACAATCTTAATGGATATAGCTGAAGAAATCGCTGCAACATATGCGGACATAGTGTATTTGGGGGTTGGGCTTCACAGTGGCTACGGAAGCGCTCAGCGGATGTATGTGAAGCGTGGTTATATACCAGACGGTTCTGGCGTTTGGTATCAAGACAAAATATGCAAGCCATATGAGAAATGCAAAAACGATGACGATTTGGTTTTGTATCTTTCAAAGAAATTGTGAGGTGGAAGATATGACACATGGTTTATTAGAGTCAGATTCAGAAGGTTTTTCTGAGATGATTCATCAAATTGCAGAAATAGAAAGAGAACGCTAAATATGGATTTCAATTAAATTTTTATCAAGGAGGGTTATATTATGGCGATTACAGGAGTGAGCAATTACAACAGTGTTTATGAAAGCACATATGCTTCATCAAAAAAGGAGGCGGAAAAAAAAGAGGAAACAAAAGAAACAGCAGCTGCGCAAAAAAAGCGCTGAAACAGCAAAGAATAGCAGAAGTGAGGAATACCTTAAAGATTTGCAGAAGCAGGTAACCTATATGAAGCAGTAAATTGGGTATGGGCTTAACACAAATAATGATGGCAAGGTGAATGTTGTAGATGTCAACCCTAAGTTCCTGGAGAAGATGCAGAATGATCCAAAGGCGGCAAAGGAATATGCCAGAGATTGAAAGATGTGGAATCTGCCTTGAAATGGCTTGATAATTATAAAAAATCAGAAGGTCTACTATAATTGTCAGGCATGATTATATTGACGAAAACGGTAATCTTTCTCATTTTTCCATTTCGGTAAGAAAAGATGAGCTGAATGAAAAGCTCCGTAAAGAAGCGCAGGAAAATGCCGGAAAGCGGATTGAGAAGTCAAGAGAAAAAGTCCGTGAAAATGCGGAGCAGGTTGCGGAGAAATTAGAGAAGAAAGCAGAGGAAGAGAAGGAAAGCGAAAAGCAGGAAGAAAAGAAAGAAGTAAAGGAAGACGGAACAACAACTCCGAATAAAGCAGAGCGGCTCTTAGGAGAAAAAATGGCCGTTTCCAAAGACGGAACAATCTATCTGAATATGTCAGTAAATAATATTGATGGGAATATAAGTCAGGTTCGTGCAGAAAGTAATTGGCGTCAAAATAGGAAAGCCGATAATTCCGGTAAAAGAGGATCATGCGGTAAAGATTTCAATTTCGCAGGAGGGCATGAAAAGTTACCGGAAAAAACTCCATGAAAGTGGCATGAACGAGAGCGGAAAAGTACAGGTTATCGGAAAATGACTATGGAAGAAGAATTAAACGAACTGGATAAAGCGTTCCAAGGAGCGGCAGGCGGGGCAGATGTTGAGGAAATGATTACGAGTGAATTTCAAGGGCTTTCTTCTAAAGCCGGGCACAGGCAAACATCTTTTGAGGATACCAGTAAAAAGCCACAGACAACTGGTTATAATGGACACATTCTTTGCTGTCGATGATGATAGAATTGTGGGAATCATTGAGCTTCAGGTGAATAATGGGAGGAATATTGATGTCAAAACAAAAATTGATTATTATAGCAGGTTCTCCGTGTGTGGGGAAAACGACAGTGGCACAGAAACTTTTTACTTCTTATGAAAACAGTGCTTATTTTGATGGTGATTGGGCATGGTGTGTCAATCCGTTTTCGGTTGATGATCCGAGACTGAGAAATGGTGATAAAACAATGTCATTTGCGCTATCAACATATTTAAACTCTAGTTTTGATTATGTCTTTTTTTCATCGGTGGTTGTTGTGGATAAAACAATTCGAGAAGCAATATTAAAAGATATAACAGCAAAAGATTATTCTGTTATTGGCATTACTTTGACCTGTTCAGAAGAAACTTTGCGTGAACGTCATAAAAAGCGTGGAGATCAAAATGAATGCTCCTTTTTCTGGCTGCATTTAAAGCCATACAAAGACGATTATGTTATCAATACAGATAATAAAAGTGTTCAGCAAATAGTTGATGAAATAAAAGCTATTGTAGATAGTGAGATAAATGAATAGTGGAAATTAGAACAAATGATTTAATATTGCGAACTGTGACTGAAAACGACATTGAGGAAATAGCAAGAATGTGGGAGTATCCACATGAAACAACGATAGACAAGGCATACGAAGCATTAAAGTATATGAAAGATACCCATAGTAGGATCAGAAAAGAAATTTGATAAAATCTTAGCAGATAAAGGAGTGTGAAAAATGATTCAATTAGTCAGACCAACAGAAGCGATGAAAGAACAGGCCATAGAGTTCAGACAGGAATTTTTTGAACATGGGGAATTTGTCATCAACGGAAGTGAATTATTTGATAAAACGGATGATTACACAGAATGGTGCAGATCCATAGACGCAAACATGAAAGAAGAGACCGTTAATCCGATTTGGGTTATGACGGACACATTCTTTGCTGTCGATGATGATAGAATTGTGGGAATCATTGATTTCAGGCATACGCTGAACGATTTTCTGAAGGATCTTGGTCATTGCGGTTATAGCGTCCGTCCGTCAGAAAGAAGAAAAGGCTTTGCTACGGAAATGCTGCGACAGTTATTGGAAGTTGCCCAAAAGACTGGGATGAACGAACTGTATCTTTCTGTGGAAAGGAAGAATGAACCTTCGGTTAAAACAATTACCCGGAATGGCGGAGTCTATGAGCGCAGCTTTGAAATTGATGGAGAACAGGCGGATATTTATAGAATCGCTCTGTCGAAGTAAACGGGAGGCGAACTGGAAATGAATATATACTATATCGGCGGATCCCCTTGCGCGGGAAAAAGCAGTGTTGCCGAGATCCTTTCAAAAAAATATGGTTTATACTACTTTAAAACAGATGATTTTCTGGACAGATATATGCAGACAGGGGCAAGGAAAGGGTATCCCGTCTGCAGGAAAGCCACCAGTATGAATTCGGAACAGATCTGGATGCGGGAACCGTTCATCCAATGCAGAGAGGAATTTGACATTTACAGGGAAATTTTTGAATTTGTGGCAGCAGATTTGGAGCAGATTGATTGGAAAGGCGGCATTATCACAGAAGGAGCAGCATATTTCCCAGAACTGATGAAACAGTCTGGCGTTCCGGGCAGCCGTTATATCTCTATTACACCTACGAAAGAATTTCAGGTTGCTCATTATAGAAAAAGAGACTTTGTTCCTTTTGTATTGGAGGGATGCCATGATAAGGAAACGGCCTTTCGTAACTGGATGGACAGAGATGTTCTGTTTGCGCAGGAAGTACAGAGGCAATGTCAGAAAGAGAACTATGTTTCAGTGATAAATGATGGAACCATGGAAAAGGATGAACTGGCCAATCTGGCTGCCGCACACTTTGAATTAAAATAATTGGGATACATAGAGAAAGCAAAAGGTAGATGAAGGAGGTAGAGATAAACGATGCGCCATATTTATATTCGTGGGATTATTGGCCTGATTTGGCTGGTTGCAGCTATTGTATGCGGGGTATCCGGAAGTTTCCCAATGATGGGGCTTTATCTGGTATTGGCAGGTGTATTCCTGTACTCTGCATTTGCAGCATGGAAAAAAGAGAAGGACGGCAAAGGGGGGAGGTAAGATGGGAGAAACGCTCCTGACTGTTCAAAACTTAAGTGCGTGGTACAGTGAAGAGAAAATGATACTTTCGGGTTTTTCTTTTTCGCTGGCGGAGCATGAAGTGGCAGGTCTGATCGGGCTGAACGGAGCCGGGAAAACCACATTTCTGAAGGTGCTTTCCGGATTACTCCCGACCTTTCGTTCAGATGGTATCTGCTTTGGCGGCGCTCCTGTAGATTTCCGGAGACAGGATTTTAAGCTCTGCCGCTATACGGTGTTTGCCGAGGATAATTCTTTTTCATATTTTACTTTCTGGGAATATCTGGCCTATGTATGCGCCGCCTATGGGAAGGGTGTGCCGGATGTATCGGAGCTGGTACATGGTTTCCATTTTGAAGAGTATACAGATACCCTGTTACGGGAGCTGTCAACCGGGAACCGGAAAAAAGCATTTCTGATCACGGCTTTTGCCCTGAAACCCAGACTGCTCCTTCTGGACGAGCCGGTCAACGGCTTGGATTTCCAGAGTACGGAATATCTGTACCAGCAGATTTTGGGCTATAAAGAGTATGGGACTGTGCTGTTTTCTTCCCATATCCTGGAGAGCATTACGCTGACCTCTGACCGGGTATTTGTCCTGGAGGACGGTAAGATCCGGCAGACTTTTGAAGGCGGGCAGGTAGGCGCCGCGGATATCCGGGAGGCACTGCATGATGAAAATGACAGGTAAAGCCCTTGCAAAAAAACTGTTTGGGGCAAAATATGAACGGCTCTCCCGGACACTTTTGATTGATGTGCTTATATTTTGGGGGCTGTATATCGCAGGCTTTCAGGTGCAGATTGCGGCATCTGTACGAATCCTGATGATAAACGCCTTTACCGCAGGCGTAATGTGGCAGGCCCTTTCTTCCAAAGATAACGCTGTGGAACTGAAACATATGCTGATGTTGCCGCATCAACCCCAAGAGTTTGTCTTCTCCTATGTGTCGGTACTGGGAGGCTATACGGTTCTTACAAAGACAGGGCTGCTTTTGGCGGTTCTGCTGGCTGTTTCTGCATGGAAGACCATAGAGATGATAGGAATGGTTATCAGTATGATTCATGCGGTTCTTATGGCTGCTGCAGCCTATTCCCTGAGGAAATATTGGTATGCGGGCGGGCTTTGGGCTGCTGCCATAGTGTCCGCAATTTTATTTTGTGGAAGTAGGGCATGGATTGGGCTGTTGCTGCTTGCGAATGGTTTATTTGCCATTCTGATTTTGTGGAGGGCAGACGGATACGTTTTCTATCAGGGGGAGAATGAGAAAGGGCATGCTATCCGGCATAGGAAGAAAGCTTCCTTGTGGCGGTACTTTTTCCGCTATCTAAGCTGCCATAAGAATTATCTGCTTAATACTGTGGTGATGTGGTGCGTAGCCCTTGTAATGCCGCATTTTTTAAGAGAAGCGGCTGGGTTGTCTGTTGTCACAGTGGGCTTTGCAATTTTATCCCTGAATACGCCCATCTGTATCCTGCTGTCCTGTGACCGTGACCTGGAGCAGGCAGTCCGTTTCCTGCCTGGACAGAAACGACGCTTTTGTATCCCATACTGCCTGTTTATCTTTTCCTGCAATATGGCTGCAGATGTGATATTCCTCTGTAGCTGGCAGATACAAAACGGCGGTATCACTGTCCTGATGATTGCCGGGGCTGTTTTCTTTGCCCTTCAGAGTGCGGTGCTGTCTGTGCTTCTGGAATGGTTTTATCCCATCCGTGGCTGGAAGATTGAAAGCGACCTGTGGCATCATCCGCGTAAATATGTGGTTCCAGTGGTAATGCTGCTGCTTGCGGGAGGCGTCTCGGCTTGGCCGATACTGCTGTATGTCCTGCTGGCTCTGTTGGCTGTGGAAATTGTAATTTTGCTTTTTATATATCGGAGGCATCCGGAGTGATGGATAACAAATGAATGAAAAAAAGATATTATATGTAGAAGATGATTTAAGCCTGATTGAAGGCCTGAAATACACACTTGAGAAAAATGGTTTTCTGGTGGATAATGCCCGTACCATAATGGAAGCATATCAATTCTTCCAGGCAGGCCAGTATGACCTTTTGTTGCTGGATGTCACGCTGCCGGACGGGACAGGCTTTGATATCTGTAAGGAAGTAAGAAAGACCTCTGCTGTCCCGATCATATTCCTGACAGCTTCGGATGAAGAAATCAGCATTGTAAAAGGGCTGGACATGGGCGGGGATGATTACATTACCAAACCCTTTAAATTGGGGGAGGTTCTTTCAAGGATCAACGCATTGCTGCGCCGTTCGGGGCAGCAATTTCATAAGAGTGATACGATTCTGGAATCCGATGGGATCCGAATTGACCTATCTGAACGGATCTGCTGGAAAGGGGAAACGGAGATTCCCTTAACATTGGTGGAATATAAGCAGCTCTGCCTGTTTTTGAAGAATCCAGGCCGCATTCTGCCAAGGGAAATGATCTTAGACCGTCTTTGGGATGGGAACGGCAGCTATGTGGATGATAATACCCTTTCCGTCTATATACGCAGGCTGCGGAGGAAGATTGAAGATGACCCGAATTCCCCCACAAAGCTTCTGACGGAAATCGGTTTTGGCTATAAATGGGTCGGGGAGTGATGAAACATGAAAACAATGGGAAAAGAAACAAGGAGGATGCTGTGCTGCCTGCTTGCTATCTGTCTGGCTGCGGCGGCAGGTTTCACGATCCTTTTATCCTATATGATGAATGATTACCAGAAAACAATGGTGGAGCATGATTATGGGACGGCAGGGTATCTGGTAAATCACCCAGACACAAATGTGGCAGCCGCGTTTACGAAAGACAAAACGGACTCTGACCTGGAGGCCGGAAGGCGGATCCTTAAGGAAGCGGGCTACCATGAAAATGCGGATCCCAGACTGATTCCTGCCGTATGCGCTTACCGAAAGCATACCGCCGCCTGGTTCGGAGGTATGTTTTTTTGCGTTTTTCTGGCTGTTTTTCTGATAGTCTGGATCTACATCCGGAAACAAAACAAAGCGATAGCAAAGGCAGATACCGTGATTACCAGGTTCCTTTCAGGGGATACGGGACAGAGGATTGACAGTGAGGAAACCGGGGACTGGTACAGCCTGTTCCACAGGATCAATGAGCTTGCCGCTATTCTCTCTGCCCAGGCAGAACATGAAAAACAGACGCGCAAATTTTTGCAGGGTATGATCTCAGATGTTTCCCACCAGTTAAAGACGCCCCTGGCAGCGCTTAAGATGTATGATGAGATTATGGCGCAGGAGGGTACAGACAGGGAGACTATCCATGCATTCAGCCAGAAATCCCTGCGGGAAATACGCCGGGTGGAGGATGTGGTTTATATGCTTTTAAAAATAGCCAGGCTGGACGCAGGTACGGTCAGGATGGAAAAGGCGGAGGAAAACATGGAAATACTCCTTAAGGACGTGACGGAACGCTTTGAGACACTGGCAGCCCAGGAGGCGAAAGAAATTGTGTTATCCGGGAGCGGCGATGTTTCTCTTTACTGCGATGCCCTCTGGATGTCGGAGGCTTTGGGGAATGTGGTGAAAAATGCGCTGGAGCATACCCAGAGAGGCGGGAAAGTAGTAATCAGCTGGGAGAGGACGCCCCTTCTTACAAATATTGTGGTGGAAGACAACGGGACAGGGATCCACCAGGAGGATATCCATAATATCTTCAAACGGTTTTACCGGAGCCGTTTTTCCCAGGATATCCATGGAATCGGCCTGGGGCTGCCGCTGGCAAAATCCATTGTGGAAGCCCATCAGGGGACGATTTCTGTAACCAGCAGGGTTGGCCGGGGGAGCAGGTTTGTCTTAAGCTTTTTCCATCTTACAAAACTGTAAGAACAAATTTTCTCGCAAAATCCGGTATTTATAAGCATTGTAAGAGTTGTGAACAGGAAATTTACATGATTTTTACACAAAATCAAAAGGGTTCTAATACGATAATAAAAAATTTGAGAAAACGTTGCCTTTGTGCTGATATTTGAAGCTTATGCCAATATCAGGCAAAGGCAACCTTTTCTAATAGAATAGTCTCTCGGATTCTCCAGCCTTTATTTTCTGCGGCTTTCAAATCCAGTCTTATAAAAATTCCCCCACTTTTTTGCCAAAAGTACTTGACAAACCAGTCAAAAAATGCGGCGCTTCGCGCCTCTTAATTAAAAAACACTTTTCCTTCCGGTGTAGCCGGCAAGCATTTTTTGATTGGAGGCGATTTTTATGTTACCTGTTAATTATGGCGGTCATGCCGCCTATCAGGACACTTTCATATCCAGATTCCTTGAATTATTCCCTGACCCCTTTGCTGTCCCTAAACAAACTTGGGATATCATTGTGAAATTCTGGTATCTTGATCTCTCTGAAACGGATACCATCATGCAGGAGTTTTATTCCCTGCTCGGCAAACCCGCCACGCGTTTCCCTTCCTGCCTGCTCCGTTCCTATCTTCTTTCTATCGTACTGAAAGTAGATTCCATTACCGAATGGTGCAGGCTGCTTAAAATAACTCCTTTGTATGCCATCCTCAGCGGGTTCCCTGCAGACGACACTCCCGGTATCGGAACTTTTTATGATTTCTTTAACCGCCTTTGGCAGTCTGACAAAGACAATTACATCAGTCAGATTAAACATAAAAAAGCGAAACCGGAAAAAGGTAAAAAACGTGGTGATAAAACTCCCTGCGATACAGACAGTGCTGCCGCAAAACTCCTTCCTCTTATGCAGCGTATCCACCTTCCAAACAATAATCCGTTTTTTCTGATCTTCCGGCTGTATAAAGCCCAGTTCCTTGATGAATCCGTCCGCAGGGGACTGATAAATCCATGTCACATTTCACTTGCCGGTGACGGAACCCCTCTTGAAACCGCAAGGCTGGAACGCTCCAAAAGGATTTGCAGCTGTCCAAAAGGCTCTGGCTGTGGCTGCAAACGAAAGTTTTCACAACCAGATTGCAACTGGGGATGGGATTCTTCCAGAAATAAATATTTTTTCGGCTACCATCTCTACATGTTTGTTGCTGCAGATTCCGAAAACGACCTTCCCATTTTCCCCATGCTCGAGCGCGCTTCCAGGCATGATATGCTGTCATTCCTCCATACGTTTTTCTCTATGAAATCCTACCTTCCTGAATTTCATATCGAAAAGCTCCTGCTGGATTCCGCCCATGATGCCTATCCGCTTTATGATTACTGTAAAACAAACCGCATAACGCCATTCATTGACCTCAATCCCGGCCATACGGGACACTTCAAATACAAAGATGACTTTACCATAGATGAAGATGGCGTCCCTGTCTGCAAAATGGGCTTACGTATGCACCACGATGGTGTGGAAAAAGCAAAGCACCGTGAAAAATACCGCTGTCCTCTTGCAAACCGGAAGAAGGGTTGTTTCTGCGAACACCCCTGCTCCGGTTCCAAATACGGGGGACCGTACATATCCAGCAAAAGGACAATCCAAGGATTTTTAACATACCGCCACGAGACAGTAAGGAATGGAAACTGGAGTACAACAGACGGACATCTGTGGAGAGGTCAAATAAACGGGAAAAGATAGATTATAAATTAGAAGACGGCAGACACCGCTCCTCTAAGATGTGGTACTGCCGCCTCTATGCAATCATGATGCTGCAACATCTTGATGCATGGAAAATGCCAACCCGTGTAGACACCATTTTTACATTCTCACGAATTGCCAATACAAAGTAATCATACCACAATTTCAAAATAATCACATTAATTTCCAAGGGATAAGTGCGCCCTTTTTTCAATGTTTATTTGATATCTTTCCAAAATCCCACAATATTCAGTTGTCAATACACAAATCTAAACTAGTTATTATGAATCCGAGAGGCTATATAGAATGCGTTGGAATAATTATTTCTCATAGAAATGCTGGATTGCTTTGGCAAAAAATTCCGCAACGCCTTCTCCATATTGGTTGTCACATTCTGCCTGTACCTCTTTGTTGTTTTGGTATAAATCTGCCAGTTGCAGCATGATATCCTTTTCGTATGTTATGCGGAATAATTGTTTTTGAACAAACCCATATTCTGCAACAATCTCCCTGATTTCAAAGGAATCCAGGGTAAACCCTTCTTTTTTCCGTTGGACCAGTTTATCCATAACAGCTTCCAGACGAAGGCGGAAAGCATGAATCATTTCTTCGCCTAAAGGGTTCTTTGCTGTCTCTAAAGCATGCTCTTTGTTGCCGTGCCATTCTATAATTTTCGCCCAACTTTTCTGTGTTTCTTCCTTTGCGGCGTTTTTCATAAAATGTTTATGAAATTCGTTAATGCTGCCAAACTGTTTCTCTATTACATTTTTCTGTTCCTCATCCATATGATGAATCATGGAATGGAATATTTCTTCCACCTCTGTTTTGCTGAATACTTCAAAATCCATATTGTTCTCTCCTTTCAGAATGTCATCAATGCTGGCAATCAAACGCTCCAAGCGTTCTTTTTTTGCTGTCAGCATAGTTCTCTGTATTTGCAGAATCTGCTTTTTATCAAGAGCCGGATTTTCCATGACAGACTTGATTTCCCGTAAAGAAATATCAAATTCTCGAAAGAATAATATTTGACGCAGAATCTCTAGAGCTTTATCGTCATAAAGTCGGTATCCTGCTTCACTTCTGCCGGTCGGTGTCAACAGACCGATTTCATCATAATAGTGAAGTGTGCGCACGCTGATACCTGTGATTTGTGCTAATTCTTTTACTGTTCTCATTCCGTATGGCCTCCTTGTTCCTGATACAATCACTTTAATCTATGACGTTCCGTGAAGGTCAATAGTTTTTTTGGATTTTTATTCATTATACTGGCAAATGAGCGTTCCAGTAAATATTAATCTGCAATTTCTTTCAGGATTTTTCTTTCTGAAAAAACATTTTTTGCAACTCTTATGGCATTTAATACTTTTGGGAAGCCAACATAAGGAATACACTGGATAAATGTTTCTACGATTTTCTGTGGGGAAAGACCCACATTTAAAGCACCATTAATATGTACCTCTAATTGTGGCTCACACCCACCAGAAGTCAATAAACTTGTTATGGTTACCATTTCTCGTTCTGGTAAAGACAATTCTTCTCTTGGATATATTTCTCCAAAAGCAAACTCAATGATAAACCTGCCAATATCGGGTGCGATGTCCTCCAATGATTTTATGACATTCTCCCCGCTTATTCCGTCAATCTTCCTTAACTGTTCCATTCCTGTCTCAAAACGTGTCTGCTCCATTTGATTTTACCTCCTGTTTTCTTTATAATGTGAGCATAATACTTGAACCATAGTTTAAGTCAAGAACTTTTTTGGGAGGTGCATGATGACAATAGGTAAAATATCTCAAAAAACAAATCTGCCCGAAAGTACTTTACGGTATTATGAAAAAAAGAAACTTCTGATAGTGGAACGTGATAATCATGGCAGGCGTGTATATTCGGAAAGCGATGTGGAATGGATTAAATTTATCCGGCGATTAAAAGAAACCGGCATGCTTCTGAAAGATATACAGCACTATTCTGAATTACGCTATTCAGGCAGTGAAACGATGCCCGAACGGCTTGCAATGCTGCAAATACACCGGAACTATGTTTTGGAGCAGCAACTAAAGTGGAATGAATATCTGCAAAATCTGGATAGCAAAATTGAATATTACAAGGAATTTATAAACAATGCAAAACAGGTGTAGTGGTTGTGAAAATGCAAGATGAAAATGTGGTGTAGGAATGATACGCCAAAAACGTAGATTGGTGTAGGACAGTAGTGTAGGAATGGGCAGAATGGTGTAGGAATCATACACCATTATTATATTGATACGAATATTATGGGGATTTAGGGGATATTTTCCCTAACCAGAGGCGTTTTTCAGACGTTGTCTGACAAAATGCGTATCTGGCAATGTGCCCGTGTAGACAGGTTACATTTAGGACATGGGAAAAATCACTGTCTGCAGCATAAGTAAAAAAATTAAAAAGGCGGCTGACCGTTATTAAGAAGTGCGGTATAATGCAGTCAGGTAAAGATAAGTGCTGTTTTTATTCCTATAAAAATAAGGGAGGAGATCATGATGAAGATTGAAGATATGGCAGATTTGATTGCCATGTATGACACGCAGGCATCAGTGGACAAAATAATCTGTCTGGCGACAGGCGAAGATACCATATCGGCACTGGAGTATGCAGGCAGTGGATTGTTTGGTAATTATATGAAGCTGGAGAAGATAATTGAGAGAAACTGTTGTAACAGGATAAAAAATGCCAGTATAAGGGATGGGTTGCCGGTATGGGTAGTGGTTTTGACGAATCGGGAACTGACAGTGGAGGACAGGGCGGCTATTCTGTTAGGATATGATGACAGTTTTTGTGTTGATGGATAAGAAACAATATTTCTGATTTTGTAATTTTAATTACAGAATTTAATGTTATGTGAGGAGGCAGAGCCTATGGGAAAAGAATTACCTGAAGTTATTGTAGAAAATGGAATAGAGTACTATCTTGCAGAGAATGGATGCTATTATCCAGATATAAGTGCCGAACAAAATTCGGATTATCCGATTGGCAAATATGGTACGATGAGAGGGGAATATATTATGAAGAATGACAGATATAGATATTTCGGAATGGTGCTGGATGGAACGTGGAATGAATATCTGCACGGAGTGGATGAGGAGTGTTACAGAGTGCTGGAAATGGCAGTGAAACGAATAAAAGAAAAGGAGGGGGTAACAGAGGATTTGAAGAGCAGGAACCCTATGTTGTGGGTGGGTAAGGTCAATAATATCATGGCAAGGACAGAGGAGGAAATATTAAGGGAAATCATATATGTGTAGGAGATGAGGGTGGTCCTGATATGCAGGACTGCTCTCATTATACTATCTATATCACAGGGGTGCAATTATCATAGAAAATTGTGGAAAAGTGTGTGGTGGTATGGTAAGATTATATATATATAAGTATCAAGGGGGTATGTTGGTTTGGATTAGGGAGAATATTACATGGCAAATCAGTACAAGATAATAGACGAAAAAACATGGGAAAGAGCAATGCACTGTACGATTTTCAGAAACAGGGGTATTCTTTTACGATTGCTTTTGTCTATGCTGTATGCAGATGTACCAATGACATAGATGTATTCCAGTATCGTTTTTTAGATGGGAAGGTTGTGTTGTTTGACAAAATTGACACAGCCTTTACTTATCTGAATAAAGAAACGGAATTGTTTAAGGTAATCAATGTTCCTATGAAGGAAACGCTGGAAAAATATGTGGAGCTGGCGGCAAGAATTGCACAGGAGCAGAAAGAATATTTTACCGGTCCGTTGGGAAATGTGTATTTCAGTGTTCTCCGATGCTTTGGGTTGCTTATACGCACATATCACATACCAATTCTGGACAAGAGGATAATGCGACTCCTTTATTTGATTGGGGAAAATACTATGAGAAAGATGGACGGATTGTAATGCCTGTGTCTGTTCAGGCATACCATTCATTTGTGGATGGCATCCATATTGGAAAGTTTGTGGATTTATTGCAGGAATATCTGGATGGATATGGAAACGAATGACCAATCTTACAGGTAAAAAATCTTGCAAAACAGAAGAAACAAAGATATCATAGTAATAAGAAAGGTATTCGATTTTTCAATAAAAGATGCTGGATGCATGGGAATCAAAGCGATTTTTTCTTGTTATTAGGGATGTGTTTTATACGGAGTTGAAAGAGGTGGATTGTTTTGGTGGAATATATGAGGGCTGACAAGGCAGACATAGATGCATTAACGAAAATGCGGCTTGAATATATCAAGGCGGATATGGGGGTCAGCATAGAAGATGAAGTTTCTATGAAAGAGAAAATTCCCCTGTATTTTGAACGGCACTTAGACAAGGACATATTTGCCTTTGTCGCAAAAGATGAGGGTATCATGGTCGCTACAGCCTTGCTGCTTATTATTGAAAAACCATCGAATCCCCATTTTATAAATGGAAAGGTTGGAAACGTGTTGAGTGTCTATACACTTGAAGAATACAGACATCAGGGAATAGCCACTAGACTGATACAGGAAGTTTTTGGATTCTCAAAAAAGAAGAGTTTAGATTTTATTGAATTGAATGCAACAGAGGAAGGATATTCATTGTATAAGAAATTGGGGTTTGAAGAATATCAGACACTGTATGTGCCTATGAGATATAATTTGTAATATATTATTTTGTTAAGGAGATGATGATTATGATAATGAAACAGATAGAAATCAATGTACCGGAAGCGATAGTACCGTATGCAAATGTGGAGGGGGACAATGCGGTTTTGCTTAGAAATGCCATGTTGTTATATCCATATATAAAAAATGACACCATATCGCATGGAAAGGCAGCAGAAATGCTTGGCATACCCAAAATGGAGCTGATTGAATTATATGGTTCACTAGGGATTGCATATTTTGATATGACAGAAGAGGAACTTGCAGAGGATTTGGCAACTCTTAATAAAGTTGGGAGTGTGGCAGTATGTTGATTGTATCGGATACCACACCGATTATTACCTTGATGAAGATGGGGCATTTGGATATTCTGAAACACTTATATGGGAAAGTGCTTATTCCTAATGCTGTATATATGGAATTGACAGGTAATAAAGAGTTTGTAGCAGAGGCTTCTCAGGTAATGGACAGTGATTTTCTGGAAGTAGAAGAGGTTGACAATGAGATAGCTGTGACGATTCTGCAGGAAGTGTCCGGTTTGGATGCTGGGGAGAGTGAAGCGATTGTTATGGCAAATAGCAGGAAAGCAGATTTGCTGGTTATGGATGAACATAAGGGCAGGGGTGTGGCAAAGAAGATGGGGTTGCCGATTACAGGAACGATTGGTCTGCTACTGAAAGCCTTTGATGAGGGTATGTTTACTGCTGGGGATATTGAGGAGTGTATTGAGAAATTGAAAGAAACCAATGTGAGGATAAGCGAGGGTCTTTTTGATATTATGAGGGAGCATATAAAGGAATAACATTTTTTCCTAAAGGCAGGAAGATGTGAATAGCACAATAAAAATTACTATGGAGGGAAATTATGGCAAAAGTACATGTTAATGAAGGTTATGAATTATATCAGATAATAACAGATTTTGGAGATCCATTAGAAATATTTAGAGAAGGTATACAAAATTCTTTTGATGAAGATGCTTCTGAAATATATATATGTTTATGAAGAAGAGGAGCTGGGTGACGATAACCGTTTGATTATTGATATATGGGATAATGGAAGTGGACTGGCAAAATGCAATGTTAAGTGTTTTTTTGATGTTGCTAATTCAAGCAAAATAAATAAGAAATTTATTGCACTAAAAAATAAGCACGGATATAAAGGACATGGCTCAAAGGTGTTTTTTAATGCAGAATTAGTGCAGATATGTTCGAAGACTAGGGAGGGAGATTATTGGGCATCTGAGTTAAAAGATGCAATTAAACAGATTGCCCAAAACAAGGAATTATCATATTCTGATCCATGTGAACCTGAGGAATTAGGTCTTTCGTTGCCTGAGGAATGGTTATCTGGGTTTATGGTTCGTATAATATGTCCCAAGTATTTTAAGACACAGCATACGCGATTTAAATTAAATCATTTGTTCCTAAGAGATTATTGTATGTGGTATTCATTAATTGGAACAGTTGAAACATGGTATAATGAAATTCTCAGGCAAAAAATGTTAAGTTATTTTTAAGAGGATTGTTAAGTCAGGAATTTGAAAAGAAATATAAAGATTTATCTATGTGTGATCCGATTCCGATTTTTTCAGATAGAGTTTTAGGACATTTTGAGGAAATAACATTAGGGCATTATTTTCCACCAGAACGAACTTCGGATAAGGAAATGAAAAAGTATGCAGATTTAATTAAAAGTAATAAAGCAAAATATATGTTTTATAGTAAATTAGTTTATAATGAAACGATAACGTCAGGAAGCATTTCTTTTAGATTAATAATAAGTATGGAAGGATATGAAACAAAAAGAAGATATGATTTGTTATTATCTAGACAGGGAAAAGCAACTACAGAAGGAACGCATACGGATGGGCAGAGATATGGGTTATGGGCATGTAAGGGAGGTGTTCCAGTTGAAAAAATTGATGATTGGCTTGAAGGTGGAAGAGGAGTTGGCACTTACACCTATATGCAGGCATTTGTGGATTGTGATGCTTTCCAATTAACGGCTAATCGTGGTTCAATAATGAATACAGATATAGAAAAATTAGAAATAATAAAAAAGGAAGTAAATAAAGTATTTAAGAGTAAAAAGATAAGGGATGCTATGCAGGAACGGCAAGATTGGGAAGAACTGGAAAAAACTATTACTTCGATTGAGACAGATAAGAAAGATTTGTCTAAGAGATTTACTGCGAGTAAGAATAGAAAAACTATTAAATTACCAAATGGTGCTGAGATTTTTGAACCTTCAAAATTGAAAAATGGATATTCAGAATCGGAAACATTTGTAGTATTGATGGCAATAATTCAACATTTTCCTGATTTATTTTCATTTAAACTGTTGGATTATAACACTACAAAGGGAATTGATTTTGTTGTAGATTACTTAGGATACCCTAAATATATAGAACTAAAAGGAACCTTAACAAAGAAAATAAATCATCCATTTAGATATATACATAAATTTATTTGTTATGACATTGATGTATCTAAAAATGAAATTGTTGAGGATATGGAACCGTTTAAAACTACATTAAAAGTCATAAGGAATAATGTTTTCGAATCAAATGATGATAGATTTGATAAAAAACAATATACAGGTTATGTGTTAGAACCAGAGGGAACCACAATTATTCAAAGCATGGAAGTAATATGTTTAAAATCATTTCTTGTTGAGGTGTTAGATGCTAAAATACAATAGTGGGAAGGGAATGCTTTTGTCATTTTTTAATGGGTTGTTGAAAAGAGTTTAAATAGTAATCAGCAACTTAAAAAGAAAATAAATCTACATTTTTAGTCATTGTTTTGTATATGTGGCTATAATTATGATTAAGTTGAGAGTGATTATTTTTAAGAAAAAAGTGAGTGGATTTTGGAAGTAATTGGTACAAAATTTATGTGAAGCATATCTATTATTTTAAGATTTTGTGCATTGGCAATGCTTGTTTGTCGTGATTCTAAAACAGCATTTGATAAAATCTGTTTTTCAAATAGATAATGTTTTTTACAAAACCCTACCACCCCATGGTACAACTCCCTCAATTTCTACCACGCCAGTCAATGGCTCACTCCCTTTTTTCGTATTATCCTATAGCCATAAGGAGGTGCAGTCTTATGGCAGGCAGACAAATTACAGAGATTCCATTATGGCAGAAATACACACTGACAGTGGAAGAAGCCTCTCTTTATTTCCGTATCGGTCAGGCAAAGCTTCGCAGGCTCATCAATGAAAATGAAGATGCTGACTTTATCCTGTGGAATGGAAACCGACCGCAGATAAAGAGAAAGCAGTTCGAGGAATTTATTGACAAATTAAATGTAATTTAGGCATGGCGCAAAGAGTTTTAGTGCGGTATAATCATCATATCGTATTAGGGCTCTTTCTTTTATGAAAGGAGCAGATACTATGGCAGCAAAAAGAAAAGACAGCAAAGGCAGAATTTTAAGAAAAGGGGAAGGCCAGCGCAGTGACGGGCGTTACATGTTCCGCTACACGGATTTATGTGGTGAAAGCCGTGTAGAATACAGCTGGCGGCTGGTGGAAACAGACCCGTACCCGAAAGGGAAGCAGAAAGACTTATCCCTGCGTGAGAAGGAGGCATTGATTGAGCAGGACAGGCATGACCTGATTTCTACGTCACATGGAAATATGACAGTCAATGAATTGTTTGACTTCTATGAAAAAGAAGCGAGGGAAGATTACTGTGCGCACAGAAGAAAATTACACTAAGATATGGAATAAAAATATGCGCAGCCGGAAATTTGCTAATATGCAGATTCGGGCAGTCAGGAAGACACATATCTTGGACTGTTATCAGGAGATGTTGGAGGATGGTGTAGGAAATGGCAGTATAACCCTGATGCACAAAGTTTTATCTGCTATGTTTAATCACGCATTGTCCGAAGACTATATCCGTAGGAATTATGCCCACGGCTGTACAAAGGAACTTGGCATTTACAACAATAAAAGAGATGCCCTTACCCAGCTACAGCAGGAGAAGTTTCTACAGTTTATCAGTGAGAGCAGTGAATACAATGCTTATTACTGGATGTTTGAGTTTTTCTTTGAGACTGGTGCGAGGTGTGGAGAAACCATTGGATTGACATGGAAAAATGTGGATTTCAAAAATAAATTTGTAAAGATTGACCACCAGTTGCTTTATGAGTTGGATGAGGAGGGAAAACGCAGATTTCAAATCTGTCCACCAAAGACAATCAAGGGCATCCGAAAAATTCCGTTGACGTCAAAAGCACTGCATGCTCTGAGAAAACAGAAAGGGTATATGTTGAAGCATGGGATGATAGACAACCATACAGTAGATGGGCACAGTGGTTTTGTATTTCTTACGAAGAAATTCCAGTTGTGGAACGTGGTACAGTTAGACATTATCCTCCATAAGATTGTGTATGATTACAACAGCATTGAGGTGGCGGATGGTATACTGGAGGACAGAGAACCGGAATTACTGCCTAATATTACTGCACACATTCTGCGTCATACCGCCTGCACCAGAATGGCAGAGGCAGGGATGGACCAGAGGACATTGCAGGAGATTATGGGGCACAGCAACCTTGCAATTACCATGAAAGTATATAACCATGTGGACGACAAGCGTATGCGGGATGAGATTGAAAAGTTTGATGAGAAGCGGAGCAGGGACAGCCGGGTATCCTAGCCCGGCTCATTGTACACAAATCCGTACACAAAAAATGTTACAAATTTACACAACTTTTACACAAAATGAATGAAAAAATATGAGATTTTATGAGAAGATAAGCGTCTAAATCACTTCTGGGACATCTTAGAAATCCAGTATTTGCAGGGCTTTAGCAACTTCTGCAAAGAAATTCAAAACATCTGAACCTTACAAAACCGTAAGATGAAATTCATGTGAAAGTAAGGCCCATCGGGTATGATAATTCCCGAAAGGCAGGTAATGAATATGAATATTCTTGAAGTACAAAATCTATGCAAGACCTATGGAAAAGGGGAAGCACAAGTCCGGGCGCTTGATCATGTTTCCTTCTCCGTGGGCAAAGGGGAATTTATTGCAATCGTAGGCGAATCTGGATCCGGAAAAAGCACGCTTTTAAATGTGGTGGGGGCTTTGGATAACCCGACATCCGGGAAAGTGCTGATTGATGGGAAGGACATTTTTTCCATGGCCGAAGAGAAGCTTACGGTGTTCCGCCGCCAGAATATCGGGTTTATCTTCCAGTCCTTTAACCTGATCCCAGAACTGAATGTAGAGCAGAACATTACATTCCCCTTGCTTCTGGACTACCAGAAGCCGGACCAGAAGTATGTGGAGGAACTGCTGGAGATTCTGGGGTTGAAGGAACGCAGGAAGCATCTCCCCAGCCAGCTTTCCGGAGGACAGCAGCAGAGGGTGGCAATCGGGAGGGCACTGGCAGCCCGTCCTGCCATCATCATGGCAGATGAGCCTACCGGGAACCTGGATTCCAAGAACAGCCAGGAGGTCATCACCCTTTTAAAATCCATGTCGGCCAAGTACAGGCAGACAATCCTGATGATCACCCACAATGAGAACCATGCGGATGCAACAGACCGGGTACTGCGCATGACGGACGGCAGGCTGAAGGATTTGGGGGTGGCGGCGAGATGAGAAGTTATCTTGGGCTGATACCCCAGTATGAAAGGATCCACCGCAAAAATAACCGGATCTCCGTGCTGTGTATTATGCTTTCGGTATGCCTTGTGATGGCGATTTTCAGTATGGCGGATATGGCCATGCGTTCCCAGAAGAATTATTTTATTAAGACGGGTGGCGAATACCATGCGGCGCTCCATGATGTGGAGACAGAAACAGCAGAACGGATATCGGCAAGGGTTGACGTGACTTTATCAGGATGGGTCTACCAGGGCAGTACGGGTATGTTATCCGGCAAAGCTGTCAGTTTTGTGGGGGCAAATGAAAAGACAATGGAATCCCTGACCGAAATGGATATGACAGCCGGGGCATACCCTTCCCTGCCGGACGAGGCGTTGCTGAATGAAAACGCCATGGAGAAGATGGGTCTGTCCATTGGCGATAACGTGACGGTTACGGTTCCGGACGGCTCACAAAAGCAGTACCGGATTACCGGGATCCTTGCGGATATGGGATCCATGCTGAAAGCGGATATCTGTGGGATGGCGCTTTGTGAGGAGGGCTTCCTTGCCATTGTGGATGAAAACGCGGCAGACGGCACCACCTACCGTATTCAGTTTAAGAGCGGTGCCCATATCCAGGAGTCCATAAAGGAAATCAAGAGCCAGTTTGCCCTTTCTGATAGCCAGATCTCAGAAAATACCGCTTTATTGGGCCTGATGGGGCAAAGTGAGAGCAATATCATGCAGGCCCTCTATCTGGTTGCGGCGATCCTGGTTTTTCTTGTACTGGTTGCGGGAATGGTGATGATCTCTGCAAGCTTTAACACGAATGTGTTGGAGAGGACACAGTTTTATGGACTGCTGCGCTGTTTGGGCGCATCCAGGAAACAGGTAAAGCATTTTGTGATCCTGCAGGGGCTTCGGCAGAGCGCAAAGGGTGTCCCCATTGGCCTGTTGGCAGGCCAGGCTGTGACATGGGCCGCCTGTCTGTTGCTTAAATCTATCAGCGGGGACCGGTTTTCCGAGGTTCCGCTGTTTGAATTCAGTATTGCCGGTATATTGGCAGGGATTGTGGTGGGCTTCCTGATCGTCCTCCTTGCTTCTCTTTCCCCGGCAAAAAAGGCCTCTAGGGTTTCACCTGTCACGGCAATCAGCGGAGGTTCCCAGCTGACGCAGAATAAGCGTGCGGCAAATACGAAGCTGTTCCATGTGGAGACAGGCATGGGCATGTTCCATGCGTTGTCCGGAAAAAAGAATTTATTCCTGATGACCTGTTCCTTTGCTATCAGCATCATGCTCTTCCTGTCTTTCCAGGTGATGGTCGTATTCCTGGGTCAGGGTATGCCTGCATTAGCCCCGTGGGCGGGGGATGTATCCGTGACAGCCACTGCGGGATTGGAGACTTCTGTAATAGAAGATATCGGAGCCGTCGAGGGTGTGAAGCGTGCTTTTGGGAGAATGGAATACGGCGGGTTATCCGTTTCCTCCGATACCGAGAGTGGAACGGCTGCATTGGTTTCCTATGAAGAAAACCAGTTTAAATGGGCAAAAGAGGAACTGAGTGAGGGAAATACCGATGCGGTTTCGGGAGGAGCCGGAGATATCTTAGTGTCCTACCAGGATGGCATGCAATGGAAGGTCGGGGACACCGTGATTCTCCATACGCCATTGGGTGAGAAACAGGTGAGGATTGCGGGTATTCTTTCTTCCACAAATGCATCAAGTGAAGCGGGAAGCCTTGGATACATCATATGCTCAGAACAGCTATTTACAGAGAGTATTGGCGGATTAGGCTATACGGCTGTGGATATACAGCTTGCGGGCAGCAGTACGGATGAGACAGTATCGGAAATACGAAGCCTGCTTCCATCTGACAGTTCCATTGCGGATAAACGGATGTCAAATTCGGAATCCCAAAGTTCCTATTATACAGGTGCGGTGTTTATTTATGGGTTCCTGCTCATTATTGCGTTGATTACCGTGTTTAATATTTTCAATAGCATGAATGCCAGCGTGGCGGCAAGGACAAGACAGTATGGCGTGATGCGTTCCATTGGAATGGGAGCCGGGCAGCTTTATAAGATGATTGCAGCAGAGGCAGCCACTTATGCAGTATTGGGATGTGCTACCGGTTGTGTCCTGGGCTTACCGTTGAATAAGATGATGTTCCAGTTCCTGATTGCAGATAAATGGGGAACAACCTGGCAGCTTCCAGTTGCCTCCCTGTTGCTGATCGTCATGTTATGTTTGGGCTCTGCGGCGCTGGCGATCAGGCGGCCAATCAAAAGAATCGGGCAATTGTCCATTGTGGATACCATAAAGCTGCAGCAGTAACATATGGAAACTGACTAAAAATTTTGAAATGTCCGAGCTTTGTAACAATTCGGGCTGTTTTTAAGCTGATCGGATGAATGGCTCGGACATTTCTCCTTATTGCATATCTGGACATTACCAATATGCAGTTTCCTACAACTGAATAATTGGCAGCCTGTTCAGAAAGCATGAATAATCAAAACTCCGGCGTCCGGTATCATACTGAGTGTCGGAGTTGGTTTTTATGCAAATTGGCTGTTATACAGAGCGGCATATTTTCTGTTCCGTGGCTGCGGATTTTTCCGGAAACTGCAAGATAATCTACCATGACCATGTTGCATATTTATGCTCCTATCTGCTTGCAGTTTTCTTTGTCATATGATAGTGTAAACTATACGGTAACTGTAAAGTCAAGAGGTATTATGATGAAAAATAAAAGAGTTTTATACACCACGGGGCAATTTGCAAAACTCAACGGTATTAACAAGCGTACTTTGCATTATTATGATGAGATTGGATTGTTTTCTCCCGAATTTAAGGAAGAAAACGGATACCGTTATTATACCTGCTTTCAAACCGTACAGCTGGAATTGATTGTAACGTTGCGAAAAATCGGATTGTCGATTGACGAAATTATTCGTTATCAGCAAAGTCCCTCCGGGGCTTCCTTTGCAGACCTGCTCTCCGAGAAGAAACAGTTGATTGATAAATCCATTCAGGAACTCTTACTTGTGAGTTAAAAGTTTGTATCACTAAGAAGCCAGAGAATCCCACTGTTCTTCTGGCTCTTCCTGCAATC
>RAYE01000033.1 GCA_003612285.1 bacterium D16-51
TTGCCCCTGCTCCTGATTTTTTCTGTGTATCAGCAGGCTGTCATTCCAGTCTTTTCCATTCGGCGGAACTTGTACATCTACGAAAAATCCCTGGCTTTCATATTTCTCTTTTAAGCCAGGCTTCTTACTTTTACTTTCCGGATCACCGTAAACTGCTTTATATACAACAGCATCATTGTCTAAGCAAAAAGTAATTTTTTGGATATGAGGGTAATCTTTGACAAACTGCGCCAGAGGATTATCCTCTACCATGCCAAGGACTAATTTATTTGAATCCCTATCCCCTGTTAAATCAATATATGACATACAGTCAATGACTGCTTCAAACACCTTTAATTCATGGTTTTCTTTATTTACAATGTTTACCCCATAGTTTTTGTCATTGCCTGGAACATCCATCTTAAACCTCTTTCCATAGATATCTGCTGTCCCTCTTAAGCCTGCATACCGTAAAAGCCAAGTTATCCACAATTTCTATGGAACAGCCTGGCTTTCTTTTCCACTATATTAAATTTTCCAAAAATAGAAAAATAAACCAAAGCAAACAAACAGATTTTTAAATCTACCTTCATATTCTTTATTCTTATGTGCGTAATGAGTCAAAACAATGCCTATTAAGAACTGGAACTTACTCTGCACTTGGCAGCTACGCCCGGATCAACAATCCTGCTGCTTATAGCAGGATTGTTAAGTCAATTCATAGATTTTGATAAATGTATATTTGAAAGAATGGAATAAAGTATGTAAGGAAACTATTGCAGAAAGTTGGGCTAAGCGTGTTGATGTCTTATGGATGAATTACCAGGCTGGCCAAATGTGCATAAATGATTTTATTTAAGGGTGACCTATGGAGAATAGGAAGGAAATTTAGAGAATAGAGGCGATTGGATGAACAAACTAAAAAACTCATATATCGGTAAGATGGTCAGCCTGCAGCTTAGCAGTAAAGAAATAGACGTTATTCTTTACATATCAACGTTCCAGAATGAATCAGGGATTATTTCGTCAGTATATTATAAAGATGTTTGTTCTTCAATCAACATTTCCATTCAAAAATTTTATGATATTGTAAATTCTTTACGGAAAAAGGGGCTTATATCAACAGAAAAAATTAGCAGGGCTGATATATGTGTAATATTGAATAGAAATTCTTTCTATGATAAAGATTTCTCTGCTGGCTATACATTCTGGACACACAGAATATAGGCAGCATTGTTTATTTGCTCATCGCTTTCCACGTCACACAGCGTTGCAGTTGCTTTTACATAAAACCTGCCACCAATGTTCACTATTTCATCACTAAGAACCAGAACCGCCTTGATTTTGTTCAGGATAGGCTTTACAGCTTCTTGGATATCCTCACAGCTCCGGTAGTTGAAATCACCGAACACATTTTTATTATTTTTCGGCGCTTTTAGTTCCTGCTGGATTACAAGAAGTTTTTCCCTGATATTCATGTCCTCACCTCGCTTTATTTACATAGCGTTTTATGGGGTGGTTTTCAATCAAAAATCCTTTACCCTATGGGTTTATATCTTTTTTGCTTTTTCGTTGAAATTTACCCTTTTTCATGTACAGTATCTGTAGATTTTATATGATATGCAATCATTCTTTCCCTTGAAAGTTTTCTACATTTTTTGATGTTTCTTTCAATGGAGAAATTTTTATCCATCTAACAGGAATATGCGCACATATGCTACCATCCTGATTCTCTGCCACTATTTCACATTCTTCTGGGCGTTCTGCTGCCAGTTTCTTGATTCTGGATTTATAACGCCCCTGTGAAAAAGTTACTGTCGCTCTTTTATCATCCATCAAAAACTCAATAACATTTTCTGTACATCTGTCCATCTATCTCTCTCTCCTTTCCCCTACTGTTCCAACTGCTTAATAAAATACATTGGCGTACACCCTGTAAAGCTTCCGTCCATTCTGTTCAGAGCCTTGATTGCATCACAATATGATTTTATGGTTTCATATGAAGGACAATCCAAAATCTTAGAATAGTTTCCGCTTGTCCACTCTTCCTGGAAAGTTTTTACATCACATTCCATGTAATCCAAAATGTATTCAATTACATGATCCATAGAATCACCCCTTTACTTTTACCTCTCAATTAACTTTTCTAATGAAACTCCCAATGCAATAGATAATTTTAAGGCTGTATTATAATTACATGATTTTCCATTTTTAACACTACATGTTGTAGCCCTAGAAACACCAGACTTTAAAGAAAGCTCTTTTGTGTTAAGATTTGCATCTATCATTGCACATACTATCTTTTCCTGCCTAATCTCATTGTTTCACCTCCTTGTAATGTATTGACATAAGTTGCGACTTATGTTAATATCAATATAATGCAAGTAAAGGCTTATGCCAATACAAAAATATAAGTTTTTTCTTCTAATTTTTCCTGATTTATGTTATTATCTAAATGAGGTGATAGCATGAAAGTAAACGAAAACATAAAAAAAATTAGAAAAGAAAAAGGAATGACGCAAAAAGAATTGGGAGAAAAATTAGGAATTTCTCAATCAGCTATAGGACAATTTGAAAAAAAAGAATCTAATTTAAAAATAGATACCATTAAAAAAATTGCAATTGCTCTTAATGTAGATATGAGCCGTTTAATAGATACAGATGAATTAGCTATACTTGATATAAAAGAACATTCCGAAAAATTGGAAATTGAAAATGAAAAATATATTGAAGAAAGAGTAGAAATCGCTTTTAAGAAATTAAACATTATAGGCAAAAAAGAGGCCGCCAAACGAGTAGAAGAACTGACAGAAATTAAGAAATACACTGATTAGCATAACAATAAAGGGAGTGCAATGATTGCAGTCCTGTATAAAACTTGTATGGCAGCAGGACTAATACAATATAACAACCTTTCAAGATAAACCAATTCTTAGTAACTTAACAAAAAAATATAATATCCTTACCCGGGGAGCCGAGAGGGCGATATACCAGCCACCCAGTCGAGAGAAAGGGGGTTGGTGCCAATGATAACATGGTCAGATTTATTTACCTTTATCATTATGCTATGTGCAGTAATAACCCTTGTTACAAATAACATGCACAAAAAATAGCGCCCTCACCCGCAAAGTGTAGCGCTATTTTCATAATACATAATTAGCCGGGTGCCAGGTGTATGCTGGTCTCGGCTCCCTTGTTAAGGGTATTATAACATATGCACAATAAATGTCAATAAGCCCCAGGAATCCCAGGGCTTCAATAGATACAATAAACAGGGACTGTATATTGCACCACCTCAACAATGGTATTATAACACAGTCCCTAGCAAAATGCACCCATTTTAGAAAGGACTGATATTTTATGGCAAGCATCACAAAACGCGGCAATTCATACCGCATCACGGTAAGCAATGGCTATACCCCACAGGGAAAGCAAATCCTGGAAACAGCCACATTTACCCCTGACCCAGATAAAACACCGAAACAAAATGAAAAAGCTCTCCAAACGTTCGCTATGGACTTTGAAAGGCAGATGAAAAACGGCACTTACTTGGAAGGCGAAAAAATAACCTTTCAGGAATTTGCCAGACGCTGGCTAAAGGAATATGCACCATCACACCTTGAAGCTACAAGCATAGAGTTCTATACAAGGCTTTAGAAAAGCACATTCTCCCCTCTATCGGCAATATCAAACTATCCAAGCTACAACCTGCAGCTATCAACAAACTATACAATACCATGCTGACAAAAAGAAATGACGGAAAAGAAGGCGGTTATTCCCATTCTACGATAAAACGTTGCCATGCAACCATTTCTACTATCCTTACTACAGCCATGCATTGGAATCTCATATCAGATAACCCTTGTAACCGCGTCCGGCCTCCTAAGCAACCAACTGTACAGTCAGATAATTTTTTTTACCGTAGAAGAAACTGCTGCCTTTCTTCAGGAACTTGACAGGGTACTGGCCAATAAAACTATATCTTTGCAGCAGTATATTTTTTTCAACTTTGCCTGTTCTGTGGGATGCGCCGGGGCGAAGTAATTGCCCTATACTGGTCAGACATAGACTTTGAGCATTCACAAATAAGCATTACAAAAAGTACTGGAATAGTAAATGGCAAAGCATATACAAAAGAACCGAAAAACAAAAATTCCATTAGGGAAATCTCTGTACCTGGCCATATTATGGATTTGCTCCGGCGGTATCGGATAGAATACAAAACATACCGTATTTCTATTGGAGCCCAATGGATAGAACACCTAGAAGGGGAATATATCTTTATCCAATGGAATGGCTTACAAATGTACCCATCTACACCATATAATGTATTTAAAAAGATAATACATGCTTATAATGAAACACATGAACAGAAGCTTCCAGAAATCACTCTACATGGGCTTAGACATACATCAGCAACATTGCTGATTAGTGAAAACGCAGATATAAGGACTGTATCAAATTGATTAGGCCATGCACAGACAAGCACCACTATGAACATCTATAGTCATGCGCTCAAACAGAAAGATGAATTGGCAGCAGACGCTTTGGAGAAATTATTTAAAAAAGCTTATCCTTAACCAATTCTTAACCATTATGTAAAAAGCACTCTATTAAAGAGTGCTTTTAATTTCGCTTAACGCCCTATTTATAAGGCTTTATATTAATGAGACATCGGGGACTCGAACCCCGGACAACTTGATTAAAAGTCAAACACTTACTAAACATTATCATATAAAATCACAAATTATCATCTATTTCCCTGAATATCTTTGTGAATATTATACAATATCTTTGATATTTTGCATATCATTTCCCAACTTCTATAAATTTCTTGCTCAAATCTTGCTCAAACACAATATCTACCTCCCTAGTCTTCTTTGCCTAAACTGAACCACCTGCGCTACCACCATCTCTTCCTGTTCCACTCCTATCTGCTCAGGTACAATTTCCACCTTACTGCAATTCATATTGTATTTTTCTCTTTCATCAGTTATATCATGATAATACTCACTCAATATATCTATTGCATCTTCTTTCTCAGGTATGCCATAATGACCGTGATTCAAACTTCCTGTAGCTGCATTATATGCTGTCCAACATGAATAGCTCCTATTTGCATTTTTTCCAACAATAGAATATAAATAGGCGTCATTCGGATGGTTAGAACTTCGAAAAACCTCTGTAGGTTGGCAATTTGGTATATTTTCTTTGAAATAATTTTTTATTTCACTAATTACACTTTCTGGCACACAAGAAACTTCTGGCTGCCGTTCCCGGATAAATGCTAATGTATCTTCTTTTAATAAAAATGCTGTCAACCCCTGCTCCAAAGCATCAGCCTTTATTTCACCAGCCAATATCTTCCGCTCTATAACTTTTACCAGCCCTTCCTTCACCCGCTTCGTAATAACCAACTCCACATTTCCTTTGTCATATATTTTATCTATATAATCCAACCACCCTTTTTCCATGTTTTCCACACAATTCATCCTCTCTCTTAACTTTCTAATGTAAATTTAACGTTTGCTTCAGGGTAATATAAAACAATATCCGCCTCTTCTGAAAATGCAATATAATAAGTAACAACAGATGTTTTATCTTTGTTATATATATTAACTACATTCTCCTCACCAAACAGCGCAACTTCATAATAGTATCCTTTCACATCCGTATGCCTATCGTCAAAATATCCAGCAAACTTACCATCTGATGAAAACTTATATTCTACTCCATTTTCTAATGAATAATCACCAATCAAAAGAGAAGCATACATATCTGTCATAGAAGAATTAACCTTATCTGGCTTTTCCTCAGAAAGTGTGTTTGATTCGCTACTTCCCTTAGCAACTTCTGTCCCATCATGCTTTGAAACAGCAGGCTTCTTCGCTACTGAACCAATAACCTTTTTCTCTATTGTTACCCTGTTTAAAGCACAGACAAATGCGATAATTACAATATTCCATACAGCAACCAGCAGAAGCACATACCTTATTTCTTTATTTGTTAACATATTGCCCTCCTTTAACCAATCATCTTTTGGAGCTGATAGTAATCCATAATCATTTCCAATTCATAACGGTTCAATAATAAAAGGGCTTTTCCTTTCCCTTTTACATCACGGCTAAAATAATATAAAGCATTTTTTATCATTTGAAATGGCCTGCAATAGAGATTGTCTGCTTTAATTCCATTTTCATCCATCTTATATAGTGAATAATCAGACTTAATAAATCCATTTTCTTCTTTCCTGAACACTTCACTATCAATTGCATAGAAACAATATCTATTAATATCCATATTTTCAATAGAATATAGGTATCCATCCAAAATACCCATTACTTTATTACTGCTATGTATATCATTTAAGAATGCTGTCCGTTCCTGATTTATAAAACCTTTCACTTCATAAAAATTCATTAATACTGAATCAAAGCCTATTACCTTATTTCCATTAAAGCAGAAGTTTGATACACAGCCATTAATCCGAACCGACACCACATCATTTCTTTGTAAACTCAATTTTCCAGAGCGGTTAAAGTATAAAATATCTAAAAGCAAATCACTTGGAATAACACAATCATGATAATCTAAAAAAACCAGTTCACATTCCATGCTGCTTTTAGCAAAGCCCATTTTACTTTTAGCCCTAAATATCCCATATACATTTTCAAAAGAAAAAAGCATCCGATATCTATTTTTTTCCATTTTAACTTTTTCTCCAGACAAAAATAAGCACCTCCATTTCGTATAATAGCTATTTTATACGAAATGAATTGCTTATTTATTAGACTAAAAACAAAATATATACTTTTTTATTGCTTATTTATCAAGCAGTCAAAAACATCTTCTAATTCCTTATTTAGTACATAACAGATTTTAAGCGAAGCCTCTATGCTTAATTTTCTAAAATCAGCCTCCTGGCTCTTACATCTTCTCAAATGCCGCACACTTATACCACAAAAATCAGATAAATCGGAATAGGAATATTCTGTATAGAATAATGCATCTATAATTTTACAAGAAACCGAATCCTCTACATCACCTTCTTGCAGCCATTTCAATTCATGTAAATAAGGAATTATATATTTTATATATGCCTGATTAGATATCTTTCCATCCTCTCCTATGAATGGAATTAAACTCTCAAATATGCTGCGATACAATTTTGATAATTCCAAAAACCTGGTTTCATCTAAATCCAATCGCTTTTTCAGCTTATGAATTCGGTTATATAACCTAGATTTCAAAATATCATATCTATATTCACGAGGATTATTTTTTTTCCACATATTCACTTTTTCATTAGTTTCAGCTTTATACGGATAATATTCATCATAAAAATCTGAAATAGAGATTTCTAATGCACTAAACATTTTAATTGCCTTATCCGTCGGCAACCCTGTAAGTACCTGTCTGCCACGCTCACATACCTGGACTTCCTGCACCGGCAAGCCAACCTTTTCTGCAAAAATCCTCTGTGAATACCCCATTTCCTGACGCCTTTTCTGAAATGCTTCATATCCTCTCATTAATATCACCTCTTAAGAAGATTGTAATATTCCAGGTCCTTTTTGTCAATCCATTAGAATTTCAATTTAATAGCTTTTTTCGTATTTGAACGTTTTAACAGAATATTTCCATTTTTATCAAATGACATATAATAAGATATCATCTTAGTTTTTTCCTTATTATATATATGCAATTTTATATTATCATCATCAACTGTTATTCTATATAAATAGTCTGATACTTTCATTTCATTAGTATCAAAAAAACCTGAATAGGAACCATTTGTGCCAAAAGCAAAATGGATATTATCCCCCAAATTAAAATCACAGCCTTCTAATAAGGAACTATAGATATTAATTAAATCTGAATCTGATTCCGTATACTCCACAGTTTCATTTTTTGATGCAGTTTCACGTTGTCCTATATCCGTTTTAAAATGATTTCTTATAATCAACAAATACCCAACCATACTAATTAGAATAATACAGTTCGCAATTATAACTGTAATAATGAATTTTTTTGATTCCAATAAGTTACTTACTCTCATTTTCATAATAATCCTCCATGCCGCCTTTAGCAGCTCAAATAGTGATGAAAAATGCTGCTTTTGCGTTTTTCCATGATTGAAACCGTAATCATTATTAGGATGCATTTTGTGCAGTCTTAGAATGATTTTTCAATCTACCTCCTAAATAATTTAAGCATAATAGCCTTTACTGTATAAAAACAAAGAATCTTTCCTTTTTTGTCTAATAGTCACAAAAGACCAATGGCCTATATAATAAGCCACTGATCCTTATGCAACAGATAAAATTTATCTCCTTCCAATTCTGCCTGTTTTCACTGCCCATACTAACCCACCAGCACCACACAATGCCAGAATAGCTATTACAATAAAAATAACTTTTAATGTTTTGTTAGAACTTTCTTCATTCTGCTGAATAGCTTCCTTTGGAACTTCTGCCTCATCACCTGCAAATGCAGCAGATTCCACAACTGTAACCTCTGCGACTGAAACAGGAGATAAATCTTCAAGTTCCAAATCAACTGAATCATTCTGTGCAGTTTTAAGTACTACGTCAAATTTCCCATCCCTTTCTGTACTTTCATGAACCACTAAATACATGTTTCCATTTTTAAACTTTTCGGAAGTAAGGCTTAATTTAAGATTTTCGTTGTTCTTCATCGCTTCTTTTTGTATTGCACTTGGTAAAACATCAATACTTGCAATTCCCGTGATTCCCACAACTTTTGTGGAGTCACCAATGCATTTCCTGATATCCTCTGCCCCAAGGTTTGCAAGCTCTTCTAAATGGCTGGCATAATAAGCAAATATTTCATTTGCATGGATTTTCTCTTCATCCGTTGTTTCCTTATCCCTTTCACCGTTTGATGCCATAACTCCCAGGTAAGAACTGCCCTGGTCAAGGGCTGCTACTGTAGCCCCGTCTGTGTTCCCTGTACTACTGTTATCTGGCAGTTCCATTGTAATAACCGTACCAGGCTGGCTGCTTGTTCCCTGGCTGCTACCAGCAGGCACCAGGCTACTTGAGATGCCAATATTATTTGGGGCAGGTGTTGCCTTAGCCCTGGCCTGCTTCCCCTTTTCCATAGAATTCGCTGCAGGTGAGCTGGATACCCTTGGTGTAACTGTCGGGAAAGCAGAATCAGACCTTTCCTTTCCTGAAACATTTCCAGAACCTGGTGCAGTTGGTGACGGCGTAACATAAACAACCCTTGTCTGTGCTGAACTATTTCCGCCAGGGTTAGGGGCTGACGGACTGGAATTTGACTTCAAAGTCTTATTTTCAGATTTCAGCCCGTTATTTTTTGCTGCAAGCTCCTCATTTTTCTTTGACAGAGCGCTAACTTTTTTGGCTAATGCCGTATTTTTAGATTTTAATTCTTTGTTACTTTCACTTAGTTTCTTATTCTTATTTTCTAATGCTGCAGCTAATTTTTCTGACTCTTCATTTTCACCCGTCAGTACAGTATTTTTCTTAATTAAGTCCCCATTTTCAGACAGCAGCGCAGCATTGGATTCCTTCAGCTCCCCATTCTCTCTGGATAAAGAATCATTCAAAGTTTTGGCATTTTTCAGTTCATTATTTAGGCTTTCCACAGTTTCTGTCAGCTTGCCGTCCCCTGTGCCTTTCAAAGCTTCAGAAAGCGCTGCCGTTAAAGATGTTACATTATTCTGTAAGGAACGGTTCTCATTTTTCAGGCTGTTATTCTCATTTGTCAAGACTGAATTTGCTGCTTTTAATGCATCCAGCTCTTGTTTTGAGACGCCGGAAGACGGCTGGCTGTTCCCGCTGCCTGCCCCTACGAGAGCTGCCAAAGCATCCCCCGTCGCATTTGTATTTAATTTTTTCTGGATTGCACGAATAGTGTTTTCACTCTCTACTTTTGCCGCCACAAATGCATTGATTGCTTCCTTTACCTGTGCTGCAGATGCATTTTTACTGGTTCCAAAAAGCCTTGCCGCATCATCCACCGTCAGAACATAATTCCCTGTGCTGTTTGTCAGCTCCTCTATCTTCTGCGCCTGTTGTTCCGTCTGTGCCTGGAGGCTTTGCACATTTTCCTTCAGCTTTTTAATGGAGAAATTTTTATCTTCTATTTCGAGTTCTTTATCAGATACCACTTTATTAAGGGAATCCACACTCTGTTCCAAGCTGCTTACATTTTCTGACAATGTAGCGTTTTCTGTCTGGAGACCCTGGATTTCAGACAGTATTTTAGAAAGTTTTTTCTGTAATGTTGACACATCGTCCCCGTCTAACGTTCCACTGACAAGCTGCTGGTATATCTGCCTGACTGCATCATCGTATCTGCCTAACGCCTCTTCATTTTCAGATATTTTATCTTCCAGTACACCCATTTCAGATAGCAATTCCTTTACTTTGTCCAAAATAATGCCAAGCTGTTCTTCCGAAGACAAACCATCAAAATTTTCATCCCCAATGCCTAATGCCTCCTTTAGCTCCGAAATCTTTCTGCTTACAGAAGAAAGCTGGTTACGAATAGCCGTAAGCTGTGCCGTAAGTTTCCGTTCCAATGCACGGATTGGATCGGAATATACTTTGTCTGTTGTCTCACCATTCATTTCAATGACATGTACACCATCCTGGGACACATAAAATTTAAAAGTGTCTGCCACACCATCCCCATCTATATCCCCTGTGCCAATATAAACGTCATATACTGCCCCGCCGGCCGTAATTGTGTCACCTGTTTTTTCATAGCCACATTCTACACCGTTTACCCATACAACATGCTTTATGACTTCATTTCCATCTGCATCCTGTTCTGTTTTTGTGCCAAAATAGCCATCTCCATCCACATCGGTGGAACCCACATATTTATTAAGCTCCTCCACCAGCTTGTTATACATGGAAACATACTGGTCTAATTGCTGCCTGCAGTCTGCCAGGGCATTGCTGTATGCATTTTTCTCTTCTGCCAGCTCATTGTTTGATGCTTCCAGCCGTTCAATGTCTGCCTCCAATTCTGTGATTTTATCCTGGAGCCCTTTTATTTCTTTTACTACAGTTTCATAGGTAAACCCCTGGTCAAAGAAATACATTTCATCTGTATATTTGACTACTTTTACATCAATTTCCGTTAAATAATATGTTGGCTCATTGCTGTTGTAATCTGCATCTTTATCTGTGTCACTGTTCGGGTAATAGATAACACTCATATGCTGAATGGCATAATTCTGGCTGCTGTTCACTTCATGGATTTCAGGGTTGTCCACAACCCCTTCTGTTGCAGCAAGAAACAACCCCTTATCATTGAATACAGACTGGATCATTGCCAGCCTCTCCGTTTCCAGGTCATCCCCTGTAATCTGGTTTGATTCCACATACCCCAGATATTGGGAGTATGTATAGTCTTTCTCTTCCAGTTTCCCAGGGATAACGTTCTTATATGAATAATCTGTTGATTTAATCCATTCTCTGATAGCCTCATCTGCTTCGGCTTCAGTAAAGAAGTTAAAATCTGTCAAAACCTCCTTTGCTGGGGCGGCGTCAGAATACACTGGCTTTACAATAACCTTCTTTTTATCCATCCTGGCATTGTCATAAACTTTCCCGTCATAATATGCTGTAATCCCATCCCTGACAGAAGGCAGATTGATTGTCTGGTCATCTACATTTTCATCCGCAGAGAACCCTACATTAAGCAGGCCATTAGCGGAATAATATGTCTTAAATGTGTTTCCGCCCTCCGCCACGTCATCCTGTGCTGTCTGGTAATAATTTGCTACAGCGCTTACCAGCGTCCCATCTGTAGAATGCCCTGTGGCTGCCTCTTTCGGCATGTATACAGTCACATCCCTTGAATACTTATATGGGCCGGATGGAATATAATGCCCCATAAATGATGAATAATATTCATCCCCATCCCGGTATGTTTCAAACCTGGTATCTTTATTCTTGACATATACCGTAGTATTGATAACATCTGTATAATCTGTGCCAGAACTATAGGTTTCTGATGAATACCCTCCCCAGTTATACTCCACATCTGAAACATTCCTGCCAAATATCAGGTTCTGGATATTGCAGCACCCATTGAAGGAATCATTCTCTACTGTTTCTATGTCCAATTCCAAATTTGTAATCCCAGTACATCCTTCAAAAGCATAAGCTTCCACTTTATTTGTTGATGGGACAAAGACTTCTTTGATGCCTGTGCAGCCCTTAAAAGCATATGGCTCAATTTTAGAGCCTGACAGGCGCTTTAAGTTGACAGCATTTATTTTTGAATCATCCGCAAATGCACTCTTGCCAATGCTTGTATTTCCGCTGATTGTCAGCTTGGTCAAATTTATGCATTCTGCAAAGGCAACTTTCCCAATGGCGCTTGTGCCATCTACCGATACCTCAATTAGCCCATCGCAATTCCCAAACGCAGCCGTCCCTATTGCAGATGTCATAATCTTTACGTTTGAAATATTGTCACAGTCATAAAATGCAAAATTGCCAACCCTATTGACAGAGGCCGGGATTTCCAGCCGGGCGAAAGACGTATTTGCATAAAATGCGTAATCATTTATGTCTGTCAGGGTATCCGGGAAATGTATGCTTGTATAGGAATAAACATTTGCCGGGATAAACGGCCTGGCCTTCGTGCCTGTGCCAATACTCCTGACAGGCCTGCCATCTATTTTCTCTGGGATATTGAAGACTCCGTTCTTGTCAATTGACTGGTTGATGTCCTCATTTACAGTATACACATTGGCTGCATTCCCATCTCCATCCACCTGGTAATACCATGTAATCCCAAGGGCTGTGTAGGATTTATAATCTTTTTGGGGTGTGGAAAGCAGCGGGACTTGTATATTGTGGGCATAATAACTGCACTCCCCTGCATCAGTCCCACCACCATAACTATGCTGCTCGGAGTAGTCATAATAGACAACTGTAACGCCATAGCTTTCTGTATCTTTGAGGGATGCCTCACTTGGTATAACTATAGAATTAACCCCTTTTACCTTTTTAAGCTGCTGCTCATTCCCTTTAGTCCCTTCCGACAGAGCATCCCATGCCGCTGTTGGGAGGACATATTTAACAGCAGCCTCCACTTCTGTCTTATCTGCATCAGAAAGCACATACTTTCCAGAAAAATCCGCATCTGTCAGCAGGCTGCCAAATTCAGCAAAACTGCCAATGTAAGAAGCCTTAAAAGCGGTAGGGTAAAAAGTGGATGATGCAAACTCAAAAACCTGGGTATGAAAGGAATCCGCCCCTGCCACAGATGGGAAATATACTGTAACAATGCTGTAAGTCTGTGCCCCATTTAATTCTGATGAATCAATCCTGATGGATTTCCCACCATCGTATTTTGTTAATGCCTCCACCTGTTCCTTGCCCAATCCGTCTCCCCATACAGAAGCTGGGACAATATAAAGGTCGTCTGCAGAAACCTGGGTTTTAGAGCCATTCAGCCATGATATTGTGCCCGAAAACTCATTTGAATAAATTGTATCATTAAGGCTAAAACCAGAGCCATGCGTTGTGCTGAAAGCTGTAGAGCCTTCATAATTGACATGGAACGTAAATTCTTTGCTCCAATAGTCCCTGCCATCTGTATAAGTTGGCACAAAAACTGCTGTCACTTTAAAAGTCGGTGAGCCATTTGGCACAGTTACTGAAGTTGTACTTACTGACCTTTTATCAGATAATTTTTCAAAGTCAGCGCTTGGAATCAGATATACACTGCCTGTTGAAGTAGTCCCATTTTTATAGGATACCTTTGCAGAAAAATTTTTATTGCTGATTGTATCCCCTACAGAGACACTTGACGCCTGTGTGCCTGATATCTCAGCATCTGTCTCATAATTCCTTGTTAAAACTGTAAATTTAGCATAGACAGGGCTTGATGCATAATCTGTCTTATTTGCGGCACACTTTTCTTCTTCAAACAGTGCCAAAGTATAAGTCCCTGCCAGCCCTGACGGGATTGTGATATTTGCCGTGCCGGAAGCTGCACTGACTGTCCCGAGGTTCCCATAATATACTGCCTTCCCTGCACTGTCATATATCATAGCCGAAATATAGTTTGTCCCCCCATTCAGCTGCCCGGTGCTTGCGCCGGTATAATTAAACGAATATGTATTCCCTGCGAATATGTTGGTCAGATTTTTCCCATTGATTGCGGACACATTGAAACTGCTTTTATTTGTACCCGCATTAATAAGGAATTTAATATTACCGCTTACTGCCCCCACAGCAGATAACGGTACTTGTGATGTTGCTGATGCTGCATTCCTGGCTGCTAATACTTTAGATAAATCAAGATTGAACGCAGGCGCCACTCTATTAGTATTGCTATCCACTGCATTGCCGCTCATCATAGAATTTATATAAGTACACCATGCATAAGCATTACTGCCACCACTGCTGACACCAACAAATGAACGTGTCCAAACATTCCAGTTGGCATTAGTCTGCAGCATAGTCGCTAAGCTATTTGTTGTCTTATTGCTATATGATGGCACAGCTCCATTTGCAGTCAACTGCCTTGCACTAAGCGGCCAAAGATATGCCCCCGAAACAGAACCTGTCCCTGTTCCTGAGTAACCATCTCCGCCTTTATAGGTATCAACACTGACATCTGAAACTCTCATTGCATTCTTATCAGCAGCATTAAAATGCGAAGATACAAGGCTATTTGTATAATTAAGAATTGTCTGCCCATCACGTCCAATTCCCCATGTCGATTCTAACTTGTCCCCATTCATTCGTGCATCTGTATCAACCAGCTCCCAGTAATTTGTACCATTAGTCACACCATAAAAGGCATTCCCTTCTTTACCGTAATAATACTGCGTAGAAACTGTAGTATCTAAAGCTGGGAAATTTGCAGAATTAAATGGCGGCGCGCCAACCCCGCTGCCCGATACTTCAAATGATGCAGCCTTAGCCAGATTATCCTGTGTTGGATAAAAAATATCTGCTGCAGTGACAAGCCCCAGCAGCAATGTCAAAATAAGCGTAAAAGACATTACCCTCTTTAAAAACAGGATATTTACTGTTTTCCTTTTCTTCATATTTTGCACCAAGCCTCAATCGAAAATGCCTGCATTTTCATTTGAGGCGCAAACACAAAGGGTGAAAGATATGTGTTTGCATTTTACCCTTTCTTCTTTTTTTCTTTCACCCTTGCTTCTTCCTATAATTCCATTCCATTTGTATTCTCCCTCTCGTTAAATACAATATAGTAGGTGCCCTGACACCATTTTTTTCACATTTTATAATCATATTGTCCCATCTCCTTGTGCATTTCCAAAGCATTTATGCCCATATTTAATATTACAAAATCCTAATACAATCTTTATTAGACAATTAACAAAAAATCTAATAATTCCTTTGACAATAAACAAAAAAGAGCAATGCATTTTGTTCATTGCTCTTTTCTCTAATATATTAGCTGAATAAAAATTTTCATTTATCCTCTTCATTCAAACGGCGGACCTCTTTTGCAAAATCAGCACACACTCCTAACAAAAAATTGTTACTTGCAACATCCAATCCTTTTGTAATATCATCAAAACGCTGTCCGTTTGTTTTACGGATGTTATTATCATAAGGAAAAAGATCTGTGGGACTTACATTTAGTACATTTGCTATTTTTATCAATGCAGGCAACCCTATATGTGCTTTATTATTTAAGATTCTGGATAAATGAGCTACATCAATAGTTGACAATTCACTTAACACGGTCATATTCAGACTTTGCTTTTCCATCTCTATCCAAATATTCTGAGAAATTCCCGTAAATATATCTTCCATTTTATCTTCGTCATAAATTACCGAATCCAGCAAGCCCGGTTTAATTTCCAGCTCCTGTAGTTTTTTATTCTTTTTCTTTGTCATTTTTACAACATTTTTTTTAGAAGCACTCACTTGATTTTCTGAATTAACACATATTTTCACAGGTTCCAAATTAATTTCCTCCTTCAGCATAGATGGATGTAATATACTTTTATTTAATTTTCTATATTACAATATAACACTATTCATCCGCTTTGTAAATTATTTTCTATACCATTTTTCGAACCTTATGACGAGGCATGGCCTCACTTTTCCCTATTAACATTTTCTCCTTTGGCATTTTACTATCATCAATAGACAAAAGTTCATCTAATTCACGTTGCCTGCATAGCAAATCATTAAGTTTATCTTCTTTTGGAAAAGGGTTCTCCAATTCTTCCTTCGTAGATATTAAAGCCTTCTCTACCTCTTCCAAATTTTGTTTATGTTTTTTCAAGGTACTTTCCAATCCACGAATTGCATTTTGGATTTTCATGACGCATCCTATTTCTGTTGTATCTGTCACATTAATTGTATATGTCATATTCCCTTTTAAAATTATCTTCAAATCCAAACCATTCTTTAAAAACATAGATGCCTTATAAAGATAAACTTTAAATCCTGCATAAAAACCACATTCCAACTCTTTTCCATCTGCTGGTAGTGCCCTAAAGGTATTGGAAATAAGCTCACCTGCTTTTTTCCTCTCTGTAACTTCCTTGCCATGAATAATCATAGAAAACTCAACTTGGGGTTCCGTTTTCTGGGAATACAAGCTGCTTTTATTGCGGAGAATAATATCTGCTTTAATATTTTCTATGTAATTCTCATACTTTTCCTTTTTCGATGGAAGTATTTGTTTATAATCTTTTTCAAGTCTATATTTACCAGCCATAAAATTTCTCTTTAGCAAGTTCAGCTTTGAAACCTCCGAATCTACCTGCATCTTTTCTCTAATCAAAGGATTTCCTGAAGCAATTGCCTTCATTTCAGCATAGTTAAGTACAGCCTCATCAATGTCAGAACAGGTTCTTTCAACAACACCATCTGTCATAACTTGAGAAATAAATTTCTGCTTATTTTCAATAATGCTCCAATTAAATGCATCAAACGTCCCTTTCGTAACATAACGGAAAATATGCACTTGATCATAGATATTTCCTTGGCGCAGAATCCTTCCCTCTCTCTGCTCTACATCGGATGGCCGCCAAGGCACATCTATCTCGTGTAATGCATACAGCCTGGTTTGTATATTAGTTCCTGTTCCCATTTTCTCTGTTGAACCAATAATCACACGCATTACCCCGCTACGTATATCCCGGAACATGTCATTTCTCTGCTTTTCATTTTTTGCATCATGAATAAAACAGATTTCTTCAGAAGGGATACCCTTTTCTACTAACTGGTCTTTAATAAATTGATATACATTAAATCCTTTTCCTCCATTTGGCACTCCAATATCAGAAAAAATCACCTGCGCTCCTTTTTTATCCATTGTTTCATTATATATTCTATAAACATTTTCTATACATTTATACAATTTACTTTCTTTATCCGGCCTTGCATCCGGGTACAGCAGCCGAATATCGGTTGATACAAGTTTTGCATCATGGCATATTTTAAGCATATTATCTTCTGATGGATTCACCTGTCCATTCCTGACTGCTTCTGCTCTTGTAACAAAGTCATTTATACATTCCACAATTTGATTATTCGCTTCTGATTCAATAATATCGTATTTACCATCTATCAAAGAAGGAATATCCAGATATGGAAGCATATTCTGAGTCTGGACATCAGCAACCATCCTAAAGGATGTAATAAGTTCTGGAAGATTGGTAAATTTAGAAAAACGTGCTTTCTCACGGTATCCCCGTCCTTCTGGCGATAATTCCATTGATGTAACAATATCACCATAATTCGCTGCCCAGGCATCAAAATGGTAAATCCCCCTTTCTTTTAAATGATCGGCTTGCAAATACTTTTGCATAATATACATCTCACATATCGTATTCGATATCGGAGTTCCAGTTGCAAACACTACATTACGGCCAGGCGATTTCTCATTAATGTATTGAATTTTCAAAAATAAATCATATGCCTTATTAGAACCATTTGGGTTAACACCAGCCACATTGCCTATTTTTGTATTGAAACTCATATTTTTATATCCATGTGCTTCATCAACCATTAAAGCATCTACACCAAGCTCTTCGAATGTAATTACATCATCTTTATAATCCTCATTGGAAAGTACTTTCAATTTTTGTCTTAATTGTTTCTCTTGGGTTTCCATCTGCTTAACCGTCCATTTCTGGTCGTTTTTCGCCCTAATTTCTGCAAGATAAGCTTGTATTTCATCAATCTCCCTTTCAATATACATTTCCTGCCTTGCTTTTGATATCGGGATTTTTTCAAATTGACTATGCCCAATAACAACGGCATCATAATCACCTGTCGCAATTTTACTAATGAACCGTTTCCTATTATTCTTCTCAAAATCTTTCTTTGTCGTTAATAAAATATTAGCCGATGGATATAAATGCAAAAACTCATTTGCCATTTGTCCAGTAAGATGATTAGGAACAACAATCATTGTCTTGTTTGCAATTCCTAATCTCTTCATTTCCATTGCTGCAGCTGCCATCTCAAAAGATTTTCCCGCACCGACACAATGTCCAAGCAAAGAATTTCCACCCCTTATAATTCTGGCAACTGCATTTTTTTGATGTGGACGCAATTCAATTTCAGGATTTTTTCCTGGTAATTGCAAAAAGCTTCCGTCATATTCTCTTAGCCTAATATTATTAAATCTGTCATTGTAAAGACGGACATACCGTTCTCTTCTTTCAAAATCAGAAAATATCCATGCAGAAAATTCCTCCTTAATATAATCTGCTTTTGATCTTGCAACGGTAGTAGCCGCCTGATTAAGGACATATGTCACATTTCCATTACTATCTTCTACTCTGTTTTTTACTTTAATCTGTCGTAAATTCAATAGATTTTCAAATATCTCCAATGCATTTATACGGTCTGTTCCATATACACTTTTTATCTCAACTGTATTTCCCATGGTTTTTCCCTGGATAAAATAAGTATTACTATAAGAATTATATTCAAGGTGTATGATTTGGCGCTGGTAAAATGGAATATTAAATTTTTCATATATAAACCCTTCATAGTCTTCTGGAGCAATCCAGTTTACCCCTATTTTTACATCAATTTCAGATGCATCAAGTTCCTTGGGAATTATACTCTCTAACGCTTTAACATTTTCCTCAAATCTATTATTTTTTATAACTGCTATTTTTGCTGCAGCAAGCTTTTTCCTGACATCACCAGACAGATATTCTTCTTTTGTTTCATATCCGACTAACAAATTATCTTTATCATATTTATCTGGATTCAAATATATCTCTCCCTTTAATTCTAAAAGCACTTTATCCAAATCTGTCTGATAAAGCTGCAAAATCCGATCCATTTTTACATAACCATAATCAGCAACTGTAACGTTTAAAGCTTCAATAGCACTTTCTACATGATTTATTGCAGCATTTGCGCGGATTGTTGCCTGGCTAAAAATTTTTGCCTTTACATAATGATTCCCTTCTATATCCTCCAATGCACATAACAATGTATACTCTACATCGTCACAAAATGCCCTTTTCGTTTCATTCTCATTGATATAACCAAATTCTTTAACATACTCATCATACAATGTATTTAATTGCTTTTGATGCTTTATTAAAACATCCTCCGTGCAGCCTTCTAATTGGATGTTTATTACCTTATGCAGGCATTCCCTAATGCCGCATAGCTTAATAATTCTGTTTTTTAGTCTATCATTAAAAGCTTCTTTTGATATCAACTGTGAATTTTCCCTCATATAGAGTTTTCCATTACGAACTACATAAGTATAATTTTTCACACTGGAGTCTGCTGGCAAATCCCCCATATTTGAAAATTCTTTTGTTTCTTTCTTCGATATGGTACGGGTATAAATATTCTTTGGCAATTTTTCTATTGCATGAATAATATCCTTAGCAATATCTGTGTTAACATTTGGTACCAAATAGGATAATGCCTTATCCGGCCCAAACCGCTGAGTGTCCACTTCAAGATGCCCTAACATCATATCAGGATGTGAAATGAAATAACTGTTAATAGGAATTGCGTTTTCACTCTGCTCAACATATTCAAATTCCTGTTGCATTAAACTTGGAGCTTCTTTCTTTTTTAAAAAAATCAAATCGCTTGTTACTTCTGTATTCGCAGAATCTTTAAAAGTAGTATTAGGTAAACGTACCGCTCCTACAAATTCTGCTCTTTCCGAAATGTACTTCCTAACTGCCCCATTTTTCTTGTCTAATGTACCCTTTGACGTCACAAAGCAAATGATGCCTCCTGGAGCACACAAATCTAATGCTTTCGCAAAAAAATAATCATGAATAAGAAATTTTTCCTTATTATATTTTTTGTCATAAACTTTATATTCGCCAAAAGGCACATTTCCAACGACTACATCAAAAAAATTCTCTTGTAAATAGGCAGATTCCACCCCTGTAATCTGAATATTGCAGGTCGGATGCAATAAACGTGCTATCCTTCCTGATATAGGATCAATCTCAACACCATATAATCTGCTGTTTTCATACATTGCTTTAGGCATAGCACTATAAAAATTTCCAATCCCCATAGATGGTTCCAATATATTACCGCCTGTAAACCCAAAATGCTTTAGCCCCTCATATACCCCATTTAACACTTCCCTTGGCGTATAAAAAGAATCTGTTACCGATGATTTTGCAAGTTGATATTCCTCTTCTGTAAGCAAACTATGTAACAGGCTATTCTCCTTTATTACTGATGAATCCGATTCATCAAAATACTTTGCCAGACCTCCCCAGCCTACATATTTACTTAAAATTTCCTGTTCATATACAGTTGCCTGCCTGTTTTCACTTTCAATCTTTTTCAAAACTCTAATTATTTCTAAATTTAATGCAAACCTTTCCCTATCAGAACCATTATTTGGTATCCAATTATCTGGATAATGAAAAAAGCCTGCTGAACCTGTTTCCTTGCTTATACTCTCTACATTACTAATATCTTTCTCTGGAATAACCTCTTGAGGAAGAATTTCTGTACCTGGTTTTCCCTCCGAATCATTATCAAAATTTACCTTTTTTTGCTTCCATTTATCATATTCCCTTTTTTCATCTACGTTAAAAAACTTATTTGCCTTGATTAACTGGCAGATTCTTTTTGCTACTGCCTTGTCGGATAATGTCTTTTCAATCTCGTCCACATAAACAGTCGTATAACACTTTTTTATTCGAATGTTAAATCCTTTTGCAGAATGGGAAAAATTAAATCCATTATACCCATTGCCACTCTCCCCAAAACTTGATTTAAGCTTTTTTACCAATTCACCTACATTTTTCCCACCCTCAGACACATAAAACATTTCTTTTTTTATTTCAGCAGCATAATTTGATTGTTCTGTCAGCCTTAAGCAGCTATCAAATGCATCCACAGGAATAAAATTAATCTGGGGAACAGCTATTTTTTCTGGGAGTTCAAATGCATACCTTCCATTTAAATATGCCTTTAAATGTTCAACCCTCTGCCAATCATGCGCATACCGCCACCCCGCCTCTATTTCACCATCCTCACAGCGCTTCCATAAATCTTTCATCTCTTCTAACATATCTTTGGCACGTTCAGGATTCCTTAAAATGTCAACTACAGCATTTTCTATCTCCGGGTGTCCATGCACCACTGAAAATGGGCTGGGAAGCATATCTCTGTCTAACCTAAAACCATCAATAAAATAATAAATAATATCGCTAATAAGGGACTTTTCATCATGTGCAGCTGCTACAGCCTCTTCTGCTTGATCAAGAAAACTATTTTCTTTAATCATGTTATAAATCCGATTCTCTACATCCTCCCAGCCAACAACTATATCAGGAAAAAAGCGTGCTTCCTCACCATAAGCAATTTTCATCCCTTCTTCATCATAACAAACACTAATGTTCCTACCATTAAGCTGAAATCCAAGGGAAGAACCTTTATACTGGCCTTTTATATATTCAACTGCACCAGCAACTTTATTTCCATTCCATCTGGTACAATAATAATTAAACACATTATACCGTGCCTCTAACTTGTAGCCAGCACAACCAGCAAGCAATAATTGATTTATCATTCTGTCCGAAAACTTTTGCGCGCTTACAGGTATAGGCTCGCCAATTTCACTAACTTCGATTGAACCAGCAAAAGAATTATTTTCTGTGGCAGCATTATAGTAAGAAAATAGGTTAATTTGCCCCTCTTGTCCTTCTTCTGTTAAAAATGGAGAGGGCGAAACAAAATCGTCGTTTCTATTATTTCCTGGATCGTATGACCGATAGATTCCTCTGTGCAAATCCTCTCCATCATTTCCATTTCCTTTATATTTTCTTTCTTCTGCATCTTTGGATGGAGCGTCAGGTACAGCTCTCTCGCTTCCTCTACTCTTGAATCCAACAGTTTCTCCATTTCCCCGCTCATTAATAAAATCGGAATCTGCTCTGGATATTTTTCTTGAAGAAACTCCACTATTTGCCTCGCCCACCTCGGCCGCTTTTGCAACATCTGCTTCAGCCCTTGATGGATCTCCACTTTTTCCTGTACCTGATATCTTTGCTTTTCGTTCGTATTCTTCAGATTGTCTCCCATATCCATTATGTCCATCGACAATATATCGTTTCTCATTATCATTCCTCCTCTTATTTATACTTTCCTGCATAACATAATTACTTGTCCTAACTATTTCTGCATGTGCTACTTTCTGAACTAACTTAATGCATTTCATAAACAATAATGCATCTAACTTTCCGTCATTCATAAAATATTTGTCAAAACATCTTTTAACATACTCTGGCAGAGAATACTCTATACCCGAACGCTTTAAATAAACCTTAGTCGCTGAAAACGCAATAAAAATAGGAATATCCACCTTTTTATGATTATCATCAAAAACAATATCTTGATGTTCTGTTTCAATTTCCTGTCTTACATCTTCAAAAAATTGCAATTCAAAATACGAGACATAAGAATTTCTAGCAACTTTCAATGGACGAATTTCCTTTTTTAAAGAAAGATAATTTTTTCTCTTTTCATCTGTCATAGCCCATACAGCAATCTCCCTTCCCTTTGTACTTGCAACATCAAACAAATACTCAGAAAACCTACCCAAGACTCCGCTTGTATTAAAGGGATATACTGCAATTCCAGAATTTTTCAAAGGATATCTCCCATGCCTTTTCCATGCATCATAATTTCCTAATACTGTCACATTGGGATTTTGCCCATATATAGCCAAAATGTTTTCTGGAGAAAAATTATGGATATTTCCCGTTCCCAAAAAATTTAGAAATATTTCTAATTTCTCTATCGAATTAATTTCATTCAAAGTCTCATACACACATTTTTCAAGATTCTCAATTCGCAACTCTAATCACCTCCATCTTAAAATTACTTATATACCATTTTCAATTTTAGCTGCTTACCAAATATCTCTTTACCATCCTTCTCATATGAAAAATTTTCAACTCCCTCTGGAATGGCAAAAGCACTATACGTTCCTTTCCCTTCCTTTTTAGGTATGCCTGATATTTTTGTTTTTTTACCACTGCATAAGGATACATATTGTGTTTCTGTGATTTTTTTTCCAAAAACAAAAGCCAATCTAAATCCACACTTAGCTTTACAATACGGGCCAAATTTCCCAATAAGAATATCTCCGCCGCACGAAGGGCACTTACAAAGAACTTTTGCTTTCCCAGAAAAATCTAATGCAGAAAATTTTTCATTTTTAGGCTGCTTTAGAATCTCCTTAATAGTATCTAATACTTTTAAGGACAAATCTTCATAACTGCATGCACCTTTTTTGATATCCTCTTGTACAACCCACCAAAGTGCTGTTGTATCTGCTTTTTTAATAGAATCCGGCAGAAGTTCATAAAATTTCCTGCCCTTTTCTGTAGAAATTAAAACCGTTTTTTTTCCTTCTGTTCTCTCCTCTAAAAATCCGCTTTTCATCAACTTACCAATAATTTCTGCTCTCGTCGCAGATGTACCTATTGAACCATTCTCTCCCTTCTTATCCTTATCCTTTTCTAATAACAGTCTCTTAATTCCCGGAGTATCCACATACTTACTAATTTTTGTCATATCATCATATAACGTAGTCTGCGTATATCTCTGTGGCGGCTTTGTTTCATTTTTATTTATACTTCCATCAACAATAGTTCCTGAAATCTCACCTGTGGGTAAAGAGCAGACAATATCTGAATCTTTTTCATCTCCCATACTTCCCTCTTTCCCTTTGCCAAGCAAAAAGTAAAAACCTGGAGAAGAAATTTTAGAGGCAGTCATTTCCATTTTTCCTATATTTTTTCCACCGACAATCAACGGCATTGACACATTTGTTACTTCCTTAATACATGGGGACATAAACTGAATTAAATAATATTTGCAAATAATGTCATATATATTAAACTGCTCATTAGATAATTTACTTTTATCAATTCTTTCTGTAGTTGGAATAATTGCAAAATGCGCTGTAATGTTTGCATCATTGAAACATTTACTTTTTATTGATGTATCAAATTCACTCTGGGAAAATCCAAGATTTCTACACACAGCGGCAATCGTCCCTGGTGCTTCTTTGTAATGTTCTGAAGAAAGATACTGGCAGTCTGATCTATTATATGTAATGGCACTAAAATCATCCCTTAATGATTGGGTAATTTTCATGACTTTATCAGGATTATAATCCCATTTTTTACCACAATAGTTATTCAACTCTGTCAGATTAAACGGCAAAGGGGGTGACACCGTTTCCTTCCCTCTTTTAACTGTAAATTTTCCACAAGATTTACTTATTGAGTTAAGTAACGTTTTCAAATATATATCATCTAAAAACTTTCCATCTGTTAACTCTGGTAAATCTTTGTTTGGCATATATTTCATTGCAAAAGATTTCCCTTCAGCTGACACCTTCAGCCCCAAAGTATAGAAATAAATTTTTTTGTGGGATTCTATCGCCAGATCACGCATTACCACCATCCCAAGAGTGGGCGTCTGTACACGTCCAACCGGAAGTAAAGTATCATAGGTTTTTGAATAAAACCTTGATAGATTAATTCCAAACATTTTATCACATACCATTCTGGCATAAGCACTCCAGCCATCGTTTTCACAATCTTTGTTATTTTTCATTTTTATAAGTGCTTTCTTCAATGCCCCCACTGTCGTATTTGCTGTATCCAGCCGTTTACAAGGCCCTGAATAATGAAAAAACCTTAATATTTCATCAACAAGGAGCTGTCCCTCTTCATCCACATCACCACAATTAATTACCAAATCTGCCTGTCCAATTAGCTGGCCGATTTGGCTTACACGTTTTTTATTTTCTGGTAAAACCTTCATTTTCCAATCTTTAAAATATATAGGTAAATCGGAGATATCCCAGCTTTTATACCGTCCATCATAATCCTCTGGATCAAATAATGTTAACAAATGGCCGGAACACCATGTTATAACAGCATCACCCTTATAAATAGCATTATCCTTAATTCTTTCTTTTCCATCAATTGCTGATGCAATTGCTTCTGCTAATACCCTTTTCTCTGCAATATATAAATCCATACAAACCTTCCTTTCAAAAATAAAGGGCAAGTTCTTCCACTTACCCTTTACTAATCCAATATCCTAATTTCTCTTTATGCCAAGTTGGCACAAACTATTGAATCATCTTCCATGTCCCACAATTCGCTTATTAATATTTACTTCTTTTGCCATAAGTCCAACGTCATAGCTTTCTCCATTTATCTCCTGAATACTCTGACTTTTTCCATTAAAACAAAGAACATTATTTGCAATATGATCCTTTTTATCTAATTCTTTCAGCATTTCCTCAAATAACTTTTGGTATTCTTGTAAATCCTCTTTTTCCCCATCCTCCAAACCAATGCAATATATTTCATTTGCACCTGTAGGCAGCAAAGCCAAGTTCTCTTTCCCAATCTGCCCACATAAATCGGACAATAGGTCGGGCTGATAGAAAAGTGTTGCTGCACCGTTAAAACGCTGCTCATTTGTAAAAACGAATACCTCCGGCGCAATTATGCCATCTGCTCTTAATTCCATTGTTACCCCATTAATATCTTCAAGGCGCTTGATTTCTCCAGGAAACATTTCCCTCGAGTTTTTGCAGGCAATCCCAAACAACGCCTCTTCAGTTAAATCCAATTTTTCCAGCATATTCTTTGAAACAGTAAGACATGCTGTATACTGTCCAGTACCATTCTTCTCACCTACACAAAACTGTGCCAGTACCGCAAATTCACCTCTTTGGCAAAAGGGGAAATCTTGCAGCCTTGAGACATTTTCCCTGTAATTAATAACAGATAAAACTAAACGCTCCTTAAATTCTTCTGCTTCCTTTTTTGAAATATTCATATAATCCCCTATCTCCCATGTTTTGCCTTTCGTTGTTGTTCATAAAATTGCTGTTGCTGCTGTTCACTTTCCTCATTAAAAGAAAACATTTCATCTTCAATTCCTTCTGGTACATTAAGCCACCTGTCTTCCGTATCATTCTTTTCCTTCAAGTTTTTATTATTTTCCTCTTCAATATTTTTTTGGCGTGCTATTTTCTTTGCAGTATCAACCGCTTCCTTCAATTCCTCACTATTGATTGTTTTTACAACGTTCTCATAGCTTCCATCCTCCTGCCTTTCGCTACGCTTCAGTTGAATGGTATAAAGTTCGTTTTCATTATCTTTATAATATTTTGGAAAACCAAAATAACTCATTCCCTGCTCTTTATCTGAGGTTCTAAATCGGTCTGCAGAAATAATGAAACTATAATATTTGTTTTCTTCCCCCTCATTAATCGGAACAGATATAGAAACATAATTTCTTCCATCCTTTCCTTCAAATGCTCTGCCCCAGGATGTAGGAACGGTCATATTCACGAATAAATTTCGTTCTGCATTTTTCTTTTCCATAAAAGCCTGCCGTTCCGCAATATACATTTCCTTTAAATCTTCAATTTTAACTATCCTTGAAGTATTATCATATTTTTCCTTATTGGGGGCATCATCCGGCACCCCTTCTCTTCTGCGGCTATAATACACTGTAATTTCTGTTCCTTCTGGTCTTGAAAAATAAACCCGGTTTGGATTATCTTTTTTATCTTTCAAACTCTCTGCAGGATAAAAAAATGTTCCTCCTCCTGGTGCAATCACCCTTACATAATCTTTACCATTTTTCTCACTAGTCTTTGGATGGGCAAAATCCACCTGTTTCCTGCTCAATTCAATTGTAACAAATTTAAGTTTTTTTTCTGGCTCTTCCCGATTCTTAGTCTCTTCACTCATTTTACCTTTTCCTCTCTTTTTTATTATACATTCTATTTTCAATCTTAGCTTTCTGCCTTCTTTTATAATACAATTAATAAAACTCTATTTTATTAGTGAATAGTCAAGAAAAAACAAATTTTCATTGCTTATAAACAAAAAAGAAGAATATCCAGAACATAGACATTCTTCTTATATACATATATTTCGATCTTTTTCCCAATTAGTTCATTGCTAAATTAGAAGTTGCAATATCATAGTAATCATCTTCATTAATACAAAGAAAGCCATTTTCACATACTTTTTGATAACATTTCTCCATACAATCATCGCATTCCTCATATAATTCCTTTGTTATCAAACTAATGTTTTCCCGTACTAACACATATTCCTTTTCAGCACTATCAATTTGTTCCACCAAAATAACATTTGTATAGTGACTTGTTTTATTAATATCCTGGAAATTAAAGTTCTTCATGCTGCCAGATATTGTAATACAGGAGCCTTTTACAAAGTTCTTTTTTATTATCCTTACTATATTTCCAAATGCTATGCATTCAAAAAAGTCTGCCAGCCTATTTTTATCTATACAGCCTACAACAAACTTTCCCACAAGAATACTTTTTTTCTCTACTTGTATAATAGAAATTTTAGGCAATGTTAATAGCTTACCATATAATACAATCGCATTCATATTATTTCCTCACTTTCTGCCAAATTGGCACAAATCTTAGTCGTAAAATGATTTAATATACATACAAATATCCGCTGCAGGCATTGTTACATCAAATATCTTTACAAGCATATCAACAGATACATTTTCCATATAATTTCTTAATTTAGACATTTCTGTAATCTGTTCAAAAGTATAGCCTAAGCTAAAAAGTTCCCTAAAAAGAAGTTCATCAAAGCAATTTGTTTCCTTTGCAAAAGAAATTTTTGAATCCTCACTTATTTCTACAGTTTCGTCCATAATAGTATCATCCTTAATCCGAACAAAGACCTCTTCTATTTCCTCCTCTGCATCATTATTTTTGCTTTGCTTTAATGCTGGTATTAAAATAAATAAAACAAGAAAATATATTATTTCAAATGCAATAAAGGAAATACCCATAACGATTGGTGTATATGTATTATAATGGTTAGCAAAAGGCTTTTTTAATACATTTCCAAATTCCCTAAAAAAGCCTTTTGCTGAATCACTATCCATAGCGCCTGCACTCCAATATCCTATCAACAAGAATAAGCCAGAACCAATAATACCAATGATACACAAAAAAAACATATAATATTTATAAATACCCTTTTTTAGTTTACTCATATCTATTCCCTTTCACATTAATCAAATATATTGGCTTATTTTATTATACAGGGACTTACACGTACCATACTAATGTTCCTATATTATGCTGCAGATACAGCATTGCAAAATTCCTCCAATTCTTCTTCTGAAGGATTTTTGGCAATTAATTTATATAAATCAAGCCTGGAAAATTGATTATTATTTTTCAACATTCTTTTAATAATTAAAACCTTTTCTTGGGCAAATTTTAATTCCATCATTTTTATAAAAATAATATTCTCCTGCTCCATTTGTGGCTTTTTATTAAATTTCTTTTCATATAACTTTGCGAAAAGCTGTGAAAAAAGGCTGCTCTTTTTCATCAAGTTTTCCATACCATCTGAAATTTGTTCTAAATCGGATTCATTATATAGAATTTCTTTTTCATCAGGTTCCTCACATGCATTTCCTGCACTCTTTTTCATATCTTCTAATCCTGATATTTCAGCTATAACAGCATCATTTAAATCATTATCTTGGTTATTCTCTATCTGATTAATAATTTTTCTCAATTCCCCAATCTCATTTAATAAACCCGCATTCTCTGACTCTTTATCAGAATACCTTTCCTGTAATATTCTATACTCCTGTTGTTCAACTTCTAACCTATTTCCAAGCTCCTCTATCCTCTGTTGTAAAGTCTGATTAAAACACTCTAAAGATTCAACTTTCTGTAGTAACTGTTTATTTTTGCCTTCCACCATTTTTATAATCGCATTATTTTTTACAGGAATCTTTTTTATATGTTCTACTTTTACCTTAAACTCCCATAACTCCCTCTCATACAACATAATTTTCCTATATGCTGTTTCCAGATTACCATGGAGATTAGATAAATTACCATTTAAATCTTCAATCTGCCTTCTTAAAACACAATTTTCATTCATATAAATATTATTTTTATCAGTCAGTTCTTTATTCTTTTGTTTTAACTGCTGCATAATAGCCTGCTGGTCTAATGCGTCCATTTTGTCATTTTTCTTACAATCTAAATTTGTCAATACATTTTCTCCTTGAAATTCAACATCCTTATTTTCTTTCATATTTTTCTCCAATAAAAGCAGCCTTTGATTCATTTCATCAACTGTCATACACGACTGATAACATGTATATAAATCATCTATATTAATTCCAGAAAAAAAGCTTTTACTGAATGCTTCACAAAAATTGTCAAATTCATCTGCCCTTTCATCAAACGCTGATAAAATAATCCAAAACCATAAAACACTTGCCTTATTTTCAATTAATTTTGTGATAAACAAAAAATTTTTTTCATTGACACAATTTAAAAAATCCGACTCAAAAATAAAACGGGCTAGACTGACATTAAATGGCTTTGATTCAAAAAAAATACTTAATATCCTATATGCAGGGCTTTTATCATTCTGTACCTGTTTCCCTACAAATTCCATCCTGCTAAGCAAATCACTGGGACTTGCATTCAAATCGTCTACAAATTTATCCTCCATTATGCAAACCCTCCTAACTATTTTTACTACATAAATTGTGCTTTTTTACATTCCATGCAGCCCCTGGGCAGACAATTGCAGTTCTGTAATTTTTTTAATAATAGCCTCTCTCTTTAATGCCTTTTTCTCAGCATCCTGAATGACAGATTTCAGCCTGGCAATTTCATTTTCCTGTTCATTAATTTTCTTTTGCTGGCGGCCTATCATTTTTTGATAAATAGCATATAATGAATTGAAACGCTCAATCTCATCCTTATCTTTTTCCCACTCCCTAATAACTTCTGTAGAGTAGGATGATAATTCCGTAAATGCAAGCTGATATTTTGCTAATATTTTATTAAACCCATCCTGTACATCCAAAACAGAACATATGGCTCCTCTTCCTTTAATATTCATGACATTTAATATATCATCTAATGAACTTGTCCGCTGCAAATCACCTTCAAATGATTCTGGTATAAGCGCATTCTTTGATGTTTCTGAAACTACTGGCACAGCACTGCTTTTATTAATAATGCCCTCATCACCCACACCTAAACTTTCATTAGTTTCATAGTCTACAACTGTCTGCAATATTAGGAGCACATCATTATCATTCTCATTAAACAGTTTCTTCGCATCTTCCAATGCCATATCTTTTTCAATAATCGCATTTAATGCAACCATTATGTCTGCCAGTGGGACAGTTCCTTTGCTAATAAAGGAATCATTTATCCACTCATACCATTCTGGTGATAATCTTTTGTTTTCTAACAGAAATGCCATATGAAAAGCGTACTCCTGCTCTTGGGGAAGTTTTTCTGCATTCATAGAAAAATATTTTAAGACATCCTCTCTTATACTTGCTGCTCCATTACTCTGCAGCACATTATAAATCGCATTATACATAATTGGGTTTTTTTCTTTAATCGTGTTAATATGTCCTGCAATTTCCACTTCCTCTAAATCACCATAACTTATTACTTTTGAATTATTTTTGCACATTCCAAAATCCTCCTACTATTTAAACTTAAATTATCTGCAAAACTTTTTTTGAAAAGGTTTATGCCAAATTGGCACAAACCTTTTATCACTCATACAATTCTGCTCCGGCATCCGATTCATTTTCATTACTTTTCATAGAATTATCCTGAAGTTTCTCCTGTCCATGTTCTTTGTATATATCAGATTCAAACCCTGTTGATGGATCATATAAAAGAAAATTATTTTCATCATATATTATAATTTTATCATTCCAATCTATATCAGAATCATACGGTTTTCCATTATACTTATACTTATTATCGCCAGAAACATATCGGAAGAAACCAATGTCATTGATATAATAACAGCCAGTTTTTAACCACTCTGGTATCGTTATAGAAATACAATTACTATGTAAAAACTCATAATCGTATGTGGTAAACATCTCCAAACTGCAAAATGCATGTGTATTGGCAGTCATTTCATAATCCTGATAAAAAGTCCCTGTATACCACTCGCAAAGATATTTAGTATCTTTGCTAAGGCCAAATAATGTTCCCCCTTCAGATACAAATCCATCTCTGACTGGCACACTCCCCAATTTGTCAATAAATAATTCCGAAGCGTCTACAAAATCTCCCAGCTGCATAGCATCTGAATTTGGATTAATATATCCCTTATACCCTCCATCTGAATTTGTTATATAATAATGGCCACTTTGATCCTGGGATAAATTTGCAATACCTATTGTATATCCATAGTCACCAAACCGCTCCCATTGTATTCCTTCGTGCGGAATAGAAGAATTAGAAATATAAATCAACTCATCACCGGGATACAATACAGGTATTTCCATATCATTTGATGTATCAAACCATATTGTATGGCATATGCCAGTATCATTATTTTCCCAATTTTTTAGGCCAGATGGACATTTTCTAAATACATTTTCATTTACTGTACCTTTCAAATCAACTTTAATATCAGGTTGGTTTTCGTTATGCCATACATAAAAACAGCCATCTTCCAGGTCTTCCACGGACTTTATAATCTTTTCATCCTTCTTTTTACTAACAGTGTCTAATTTTGGCAGGGATATCACCTTAAAACCGAGCAATGTAGCAACTATACATGTAATTAAAAGCAGTGGAATCATGATATATAACATTTTTTTCACAATCACACCCCATTCCTACTCTGACAAGCCATAGAAAGCGTATGATGAAGTTCTTCCTCTTTTGGTTGATTTAATACGACCATAATTATAATTAGAAAAACTATGCCAATAACAACCCCAACAACAAATTTAATCAATAATTGTTTCTGCTGCTCAGGAGTCACTTTTTGCCGCTCTTCCAATTCTGCCTCACTCTTAGCTTTTTTTGTTAAAATACGGAGCTGCTCTAAATCTTCTGTCGGTTTTGTGACATATACTTTTGAAGGCCTTGAAAGTATAAGAACCAAATATCTTATTAAGGATAGATCTTCATTGTAATTACACCCAAAAGCAACTCCTAAAGAAAGCGGAAGCACCGTAATTATTGAAGTAATTGCTGTTCCTAGTCCAAAGAAAAAATTGCCTGCTAAATTTAAAACCACACATAACGCAACACTTCCCCAAAAGATCACCTTTTGCACAACCGACTGATGGCTTAGAAAAGGAATACCCATAAAGGCATCTGAATTTACTTCCTCTAAATTCAGGTTACGGTTCATAGACGCCATTTAAATACTCACTCCTTCCATTAAAAAAATCTTTGTATAACACTGTCTGCTGATTTAACTAACCCAGCACACACAAGAGGCATTATTGCATTTTGGACACATGCATATACTGTTTTTTCAATTAGTGACGCCGAAGCAAAATTAAGGGAAGAGATAACCTGGTCATTTATCAATGCAACGCTCATCTTTACGCATATCACCATAAAAGCACCACTAAGGCAGTATCCAAAAAACGTCTTTAAATAATTTGACATTACACGGCTAGCTTCCCCTGTACCTGCTCCCATTGCTACTGCAATACTTGCGAAGGGCAGTATTACCATTGGTTTAAATATACGCTGGAATGCGCTGTTTATCAAAGAAATGGAAGATGCAATAATAATAAACAATGTTACTAATCCAGAAACAAGCATGATGATTTCTGCGAGGACATGATCCCACCAGGCACCGACAAACTCGCCAATAGCCAAAATATGAAAGGTTATGTCCGGTTTTTGCCCTGCTTCTGTAATCGCAGATTGTAAATCATTGTTCATGCTAAGATAATAATTATTTCCGCCTGCTGCAGAAAAAGCGGAAGTAACCCCATCTGCAAACCCCATTACATATCCCATAATCCCCCACAGGTTTTCAATAATCCCTAATATTACACAATACTTTATGGCTGACCCAATAAATTTCCTAAGCTGCTGATCTGGAGGCGTTGATACAACATCCCTAATCAATGCAATCAGAAAGAAAACAACTGCCAATGGGAAAGCCGCTGCTTTTAAACTATTGAATAATGTTAGAATTGTATTGGTCAAAGCAGAAGATGCTGCTTTAGGAGAAGTTGTAAAAAGCGATATAGATATATCAATCAATGCATTCCATATGCCATACCCTGCATTAAATAACCCTTCTATCATCTATCCAGTCTCCTTTATAATCTATTCTCTATCCTAATGCTGAAATAAGAGCGCCAATACCCGTACAAATTCCTCCTGCTATAACAGTATAAATTGCAGAATGTTCACCATTCTGATCCATTTTTTGGAACGCTATTGCGAACCTAACACCGCCCCAAACCATAAGCACCGCTCCAACTGGTACAATAATGGTAGTCATTACATTTTTAAGGTTTGTTATCTGTGTTGTATAACTGCCACTTGCAAAAGCAGCTTTAGGATAAACCATCAAATTTAAACTTACTGCAAACACAATTGCTTTTGCTGTCTCCCTCAAACTAATCACCTTATCTTTAATTTTACCTGCAACTTTCATAATCATAATAATCCTCCTCGTTTTTTATTTACTTACTTCTTTTGCTGCTGCTAAACGTGGTGCCATATTTTCAATTTCCGTTACTGGCATTTCCGTATTGAAATATAAAGTTATTTCATCAAAAGCAATCTCCGCCTTGATAAGGGATTCCAATGCTTTAATCTGTCTGGATGAAAACCCAGCATTTTTTAATCTTTGCACCACAAGAAGTTCTTTAGCATCATACTGGTCAAAATTAAGTTCCCTGGCAGCTTTCTCTTTTACCGCCTTTTCAGTTTGGATTCGTATTTGTTTCCAAAATTCCTTGGTTGATGCATCTTTCCCTAAAATTTCCTTATTTTCACGTTCCAAAATAGAAAGAGAATCTATATCCTGCTCTGTAAGCTTCAAAATCTTAATATTGCCATCCGCTTTACATTTTTCAAGATACTCATCTGCTTCACGCCCAATAAAAAACTCTGGGATTTGTTCACACGGAGATTTCTTCCTGTCAAGCACCTGAACTTTAAATCCATCATTTAGTTTTGTTACATATGGCACTTTCCGTGTAAGCAAGGGATATAATGGGCTTTTCTCAAATTTACATTTTGGCACAAATAATGGATCTGTTCCTTTAACAACTATTGCACATGGCCCATCCTTGTTCATCCTATACATTTCTTCTGGGCTAAAAAGTGGCATCTGCATGACGTCCTCATTATCCGAAAAGCTGCCCTGTGTCCCCCTGGATAACCCAGTTGTCTGTTTGTGGATTGTCCTATTACCAAATGCTTTCGACAGATATTCACAGCTGTCCTGGTCTGGTGCACCAAGGATATCAATAATTGACATATTTGCAATCAAATCCTTATCCATGTCAAATTTAGGGAATTTCCTTTTTAACTGTATAAGGTTCTGAATAATTACAATTGCACTCATGCCACGCGAACGCATCGTTGATAGCTTCTCTACAAAAGAATCAGGCAATGTAACATTCGCAAATTCATCCATCAAAAAGGTAAGATGTTCTGGCAATGTGTCATGTAGAGATGCATCTATTGCTGTTAAATGATATAACTCATCAAAAAACAGGGAATACACCATAGAAGTAATCCAATCATAATATCTCTTATCTTCAGACGTCACTATATATAAAATTCTTTTCCCTGTTGGCGAACCCTTGGTTTTTTTACAATATCCAAAAGAATTTTTAATATCAATATCATCAACTGATAAAAGATTTTTAACACATTGCAGCTTCATATAACGGCAATGTGCATCTAATGATGCTACAATTGAAGAAGTAGTTTCCTGCGCACCATTATAGAATTTCCTAATATCTACTAATCCTTTTAAATCTTCTGTTGGCTTTTCTTTAGTGTACAATCCATTTAACCAATTCTCATTTGCCCTCTCAAAGCGGTTTAAAATTCCATTAGGATCGGAATTATCAATGCCGCCTGTCTGCTCATTGGCTTTTACGATGGTACTTTCAAGAAGCTCAACAAAATGTGCCCAATCCTTATCTTCATCTGGGTATGTATAATGCATCAGATATAAAAGATCTGTCATAAGTGTTTCTGCCGTTTGCTCGAAAAATGCATCCCCGCTGTTCCCTTCTTCAGGGTTTGTTGTGGCCTTAAACAAAATCTGTGCCAGGCTCATAATATCAGATTCATTCCTTAAATAACGGAAAGGGTTAAAATGGATACTATGTTCCATAGATTCTTCTGATTCAATATTTAATACCAATACTTCATATCCATTGTCTTCAAAAAACTGCCCAGTTTGCTTTGACAGTTCCCCTTTTGGATCTGTTACAAGATAATTCCCTGCAAGCTGCGATAATACCGGACGCGATAACCTAAACGATTTTCCTGTTCCAGGTGGACCGACAACGAGGATATTTAAATTTGAAGTCAGTTTATTGTCTATGTTTACATACACTCCGTCTGCAAGCCAATAATTATGTGTATTCACAACTACAGGCCGCACTGGTTCCGGGCAATCCCCAAATTTTACTGTAACCAGATTCTTAGAATCCGCATTACTATATGCTTTTGAAAACTCTTTTGCATTGCCCCATCTGGCATCTCCATGCTCCCTTCCTGCAAAAGGATGCTGAATTTTGGTAATATAATATAAATAGGCAAGAGTCCATATTGCCTCGAGGATACAAAAAGTTTGCCCTGTCACCTCTGTAAAACCTACAATAAAATGATGCTCAATAAGGACAAATTGATTAAAACTATGGAACCATTCCAAAAAATCACAGCCAGGACTCCATGAAGCAGCAAATAAAATTGCAAAATATCCAACAGCAATAAAACCTATAGAAAAATATAATAACTTTTCCTGTACAGGCATCTGCTCATTCTGGATCATTGCCTGCCCTCTGGCTCTAGCCATATCCTCACCTACCTTTCATGATGCGAAGATACCTTTTGCTGCATATTCACTTTTTCTTTCATTTGCTTATCTATGGATTCCTTCACACTAGCTGCAGAAACTTCCGTAATGCTTTGCCCATCTGCCTGGCCATTTTCCTTTTCAATAGTAAGTTTGGCATCTTTATCAACAGAAAAGACACATATTCCATCCTTTATCTTCTCTGACTGAATATCTCCAAAAAATATAGATTCGCCACTTTCTAATTCCACACAAAGCTTTCCTTTTTTTTCAATTAATCTGTCTTGGGGAATTTCAAAAGTGATAACTGATTTATCTTTTTCCGCAGATGCCAGCTTTTTCTTTTCCTGTTCCATTGTATATTCAACCGCATCCTTAGCATCTGCACTGGAAAAATCCGGCTTTCCCTCCTTCATTTGTTCTTTTACCTGTTTTTCAGATTCAGGCTCTACCTGGTCATGGTATTTAATATACGCTTCCATTTTTTCTTTTGTATTAAAAATACGGCATTGTGTGTTTTCATGGATTCCTGCCTTTTCAAGTATTTCTGGGAGGATATTGGAATCCCACTCCTGTTTGGTCATATTTTTATCAGAAAACTCATACATCTCACCTTTTTCCGTTTTCAGTGAATAGCCACTATACGCAAGACCATGTTCATCAATTTCAAACGTCCGTGTAATTGTAGCCCCAATCTCAGGCACATAAAACCGTAATTTAGATTCTGGGACACAGCTGCTGTCCCTTATTGGCTGTAAGCAGTCAACACTGGAAAAAGATCTATCAATATCTACTCCTTTTTCGTATTCTGATATTGCCTTGTCAGGATCTTTTTCAAATTCTGTACCTTTAGCATTTTTTTAATAATCCTCAAAACTCATGGCTGCCCCATGCTTCAACGACTCCTTTGTTTCTTTTACATTTGCTTCCCTTTCAGCTTTTACCTGCTCTAAATTTTCTATCAGGACTTCAATATCTTTTTTTTCTTCCGGGGAAGCCGTCTCACATTTTTCTTTTGTTTCTTTTAGCAGTTCATCATAGCCATTAACAGCTGCTTCATTCTCCTTAATACTTTTTTCTAAAATAGATTTATAAACAGCCTCTGCCATGATAACATCATGTGGAGGTATAAATACCGGGAGTTTTCCATCTGATGCAATAAAATCTACACCTTTACAATATCTCAATCCATTTTTTTGGCATAAACTTATAAATTCCTCATAATATTTCTCAGGGATATAAAATGTTTGGAAAATTCCTCCCTGCTTCTGGGAAAGTTCCATAATCTCCTTAAAGGATGTTTTCTCTCCAGGTGCCTCTAGCTGTTCAACCCTTTTTTCTTCCTCTTGTGTTTTGCTTTCTTCTTCTTTTGTCTTTTGCTTCGTGGTATGCTTGTTTTTTACATCACCAACGGTTCTTCCCAGAGCCCTCAATGCCTGAAGAATAAATTTCCCCACCTCAAGAGAACCATTAATTGCCAAAGTCATGCCCTGGTATTCAAGCTGTATCACCTGGGCAATTTCATCTGCCATATACAACACCTCTTTCCTAATTTTTTGTAAAAAAATTCTAACATTTCATAAAGGGATATTTATTAGACTAAAAACAACAGATTTTCAAATATTTTGACTTTACAACAAAAAAGCGCACCGCCGGCACTGGTGCGCTAGCAAGAATTGCTTTGCAATTCTTGCTGACAACCACTACGTTACAGCGCAATTTCCTATAAAACAAAAAAAGAGCCTTATTTATGGCTCTATTAATTTTATATCGCAATTTTCAATTCATAATAATGACAGTTTTTTATACTTATGGGCAAAACTCATTTCTTAATTTCTGTAACTGGCCGTTTAAGCTTTCTGCCGTTTTATACAGACAATTAACAGCTTCTATGATTTCATTTAACCCCACATTGTCTGTCCTGATCCCCTCATACACCATATGGAGCAATGCTGTCAGCCCATCCATGTTTACCGCCATATCATTGATTTTATCCATCACATCCATTTCATCCATGCCATTACCTCCGTTTCAACCTACCTTTGGATTATCCTGCCAAAGCAGATAAAATATATTTCCACGTTAAACAAAATTTCCCAGTCAAAAATAAAAAACTATGGCAAATAAAACCATAGTTCCATTATTTCAAAACTGTGGTTTCCCACTAAACCTCTGATGGCAGATACTACTGCCACCAGAAGGACTTAGCGAGAAAACCAAGGACAGGGTGTCAGTATGCGTCCACACTTACACCCCGCCATTTATATCGGAGGCAAATAACTATGCCAAGCGTACAGCACAAAAAAGTTGTAATTCTGATAAAAGTACATTATAATAATCTTATGTGTATCGCAGACGTAGTCTGTATTGTGTGGTAGACATCTTACCATGCTCTGCCTTGCACTGTTCCAGCAGTGCAAGGTGGTACACCATTATGCCCTTAAATTTTCTCATAACCATTTTATCACAACTGATTTATTTACACAAGAAAATATTGGCAACATATTCCTGGATAATCTAAAACCTAACATGACAAAAAACTATATTCTAATCTGATACAATTTGCTTTACCTTTTCTATGCTAATCCCTGCTTCCACAGCAATCATCTCTGGTGATTTGCCCTTCCCATATAATAGCAATACCTGTTTTGCAAGCTGTATCCCTTTTTCCATCCCTTCTTCCCGGATTTCTTCTGAACGTAATTTTAAAACCTGCCCTCCCATAATCTCACCAATCCTTTCCTTTAATTCTTTTTCTGATTCCAGCATATAGTCTGATATCTTAATAATAAACTCCATCAAATCCGTATAAAGCGCAGCCCGTTTTTCCTTTGCGCACTCCCTTTCCAAAGCAGTCCGGATACTTTCATACTCTGATAAAAATTGTTCCATTAATTTAGGGTCCCCATGCATTTTTCTGAAGCTGTTCTCATACCGCATTATGTAAAATGGCAGGAAAAGCAGCAACTTTTTCTGGAATATTTCATCTTTTGTATACCTTTTTACTTTTATGACAGGCGTGGTATATACAATGCTTTCCTGCCCGCCTGCAGCCCTGTTCCCAAAATGCACCTTTACCTGCAATTCATCAGGCGTATTCTTTGTATCACGCAGGTACAAAGTACATGACCTTGGGAATTCCATTTCATACATCCCATCTTTCTGCACTGCGTTCTCTAATGCAATTGCAAAATCATATTCAATCATCCGGACTGCCATTACCGTGTCTGGATGGCTCTGGCATTCAATATGGTATAAATGGTTACGGATTAACAGGCAGGAATCCGTAATGACTTCCCCGCTTTTTGTCTGGTGCTCATTATGGATTGGCACAACTTCCTCATCTTCAGGGTAGTCTGTGCAAAATACCTCATTGATCAGTGGTATTGCCAGCTGCGGTATCCGTTCCACTATTGTCCTAAATACATCATCGAAAACTGTATTGCCCACGGGCACTTCTGTTCCTTTCCTTTTTCCCCTGTCCAATTTTAGCCCTCCACTGCTTTCTGTAAATCATTCTTTTAGTAAAACCCATTAAATCTTCCCTGGCCCTTGGTTTTCAAAAATACTGCCTATTCATCTGCTTCAATGGCTGGTTTCCCTATGGTATGGATAAAATACTTACATATTGCTATTTTAGCAGAGATTTTTCCCTTTTGCAATCAATATGAAACTTGCCACATACTGTGAATATGTAATATTGGCCTAACATACTTCCTACAATGTTGGCCTGGCACAGGCCACTACATTATTGCTCCTTACGTCGCCATATACCACACCATAACTTTTTCCTTTTGCTTCTACCATTTTTCCATTCCCCACATAAATCGCAACATGGTAAACCCCTTTATATCTTCCATTATTTGCACCGCCATAGAAAATCAAGTCCCCTGGCACTAAATGGCTCCCTACCACCTTATTTTGATTTTCCATAGCCCGGCATTCTTCTGCAGCTGTATACGAATCCCCATTTTTTATATCAATCCCAACCTCTCTGTAAGAACGGTATGCCAAAGAAGAACAATCAAATATGTCAACGGAAAGGGAGCCATGATAATTTTGGTCATATGCGCATCCAACTTTTGATAATGCATACCTGAGTACATCCTCTATTGTATATGTCATATCGCCCGGATACATCCCCCATAACCCTTCTATTATCTGGTTAATTTCTGATGCACTTAAACTGGTAAACGTAGCTCCATCCCCACCAGGTAAATCTATGTCATATTCTTCCCCGCTGTCTGAATCCATGCCTGCCAATGCACCTGTCGTCCCACTCATTAAAAGAAAACAAACCATCATTATAACAATTGGGATAAACACAGCTGTACAAGCGCCTGCTGCCATAGAAATTATTTTTTTAGCACCTGTTGCCATCATCCGGCCAACTGTACCTTTCATTTCATCTGTAACTGTTTTCAACAGCCCCCTCTTTCCCTCTTTTATTAAATCTCCCGAACTTTCAGCAGACATATCCCCAAACTCATTCTGGACATTATTCTTTGCCCTCAAAACATTTGACAGTGCTGTCAAAGCTGCAGCTTTCTTTAACTTTTTCTCTCTTTCCTCTTTTGCTGTCTTTTCCCCTGGTTTTGTTTGGTCAAATTTCTCATTTATTGATACAAAGCGTCCTGCAGCTTTATTATCAGAATCAAAGGATTGCGTCTCTTCCCCAAAGTACGGTTCCATCTCTTTACTGGCACTGCCTTGTTTCTCTTCTGATATTTCAGGGGTTTCAAAGCAGCTGCCTGCTTCCGCCTGATTTTCTTGGGCTTCCCCTGCATGGTTTACCCCACTTTCCTTTTCCAATTCATCGGCAGTTTCTTTTTGTATTATAGTAACAGACCTGCCGGCCTTTTGCTTTTTTGGTGGTTCAAATATGCTGTTTCCATGCGCATCTGAAAATTTTTCTGTAAAACTGTCTGCATACTTGTCTGTAAATTTGTCTTCTCCAGCAGAAAATAATATAACACTTTCCTTAAAGACTTTTTTATTGCTGTTCGCTTTTTCCCTGATACCTTTTATCTCATTCTTTGCTTCTTCCTGAATCTGGCGGTACTCTGAGCCGGCTTTTCCCTGTTTATCTACAGAATGGGAAACAGCAGTAATCATCTTATCATCAGGGTTTGGTTCTGCAAAACCACCGCTTTCTGTTAATATATTTTCAAACAATTTTTCTGCTTTATCCCCAAAAAATACTGCTTTTTCTTCATAAGCTGCAATTTTCCCTTTTGGGGGTATTGTTTTCTCCTGGAGGCCTTCATTCCTGCCCCAATAATTTTCTGTGCCACCTGCACCAGCAACAAACATAGGTGTACTTTGGTTTGCCAATTCATTATATACATTTGCAGATACATTACTTACAAAATTTCCACCATTCTTTCCATAGTCAAATTGTATATTATTGTCATTACTTTTAAACAGGCTCTTTTTGTCTGCCTGGAAAGTTTCTTTCCTATCTGTAAAAGGAGTATCTTCCTGTTCAGCAAATGTTGTTTCCCTATCCACGGCATCTTCTTTACTGGTATTAATTGTTGGCCTTGCTGCCACTTCCACACTTTTCTTTGTACCATCAGAAAAAAACACTTTTTTTCCCGGTTCTCCTAAAAATTCAGCAGTCATTTCACGCTCTTCTAAAATATCGGTTTGTATATTATAACCTTCCTCTGTATAAACCTCTGCTGTATTTTCAATAAACTCCGTCTCTATATTGTCAGAAAATTCTGGTTTTCTTCCATTACTTACAAATAAATTTCCAGGTATGGAAGCCATTCCATTTGCCCGCACCTGAGCCTGCAAAGCATCCATATAATTTTCTATGTCTGTATTGCTTAACCCTGCATATCTTTTTAATGTATCAATTGATGAAAAGCCAGGAAGTTCATTTTTTCCCATCTCAAAACGGTTTGTTAAGTCCGTAAACTTTTCTTTTCCTTTTCCATCTTTAAATGCCATAACCGCTCCTTAAATTGTTGCTTTCAAATTATCCCCGTCAGTATTCACAATTTTATATATTTCGCACTCTTTGCTCATCCTCATATCAAAAGGGACTGTGGTCGCCCCCATTTTTAAAAGACCCATGCCTGAAGCAGCCCCTTCTACAAAATTAAACATTGCAGGGCTGATAGAAGGTAAAAATTTAATAAGCATGTCCCTGTCAATTGTTGACTGGTTTAATAATGCAAAATATTCTGTATTTGAAAGAATTGCAGACAGTTTTGCAGAATTTGATGAATTATTAATCAGATCTGTCATATTTTGCGTAATCCCAGTCAATACGCCTTTCATTTTACGGATTTCTTTCCAAAGTTTCAAAATGAAATTAGCTACAGAATCAATCCCCAGCAGCTCATGGAATTCATCGATATATAAAAAAGTCCACGAGCCAAGTGCAAAATTTGCTTTGATTTTACCCCGCACAATTTCAAGCATGACAAGCATGGCTGATATACGTAAATTTTCTTTAATACTTGATATGTCAAATATAAGGAACTTTTTATTAATGTCAACATTCGTCCTATGGTTAAAAAGGTTCAAAGAGCCATTAACAAATATCTGCATATGTGCTGCCAGCTTTGTTGAGATGCTGTCATGGCGGTCAATCAATTCCTGGTAAATATCCTGGAGCGTCGGGCTATAACTTCTTACCTGTTCATCATTTGTCAGGCCAGTTGCAACAGGCAGGGTTATCTCTTTTGTTTTCATATACTCTGGGACACTATACTCTGTAATTTCTTCACTTTCCCCATTTAATCTTTTCCTCATGGCATAGTTTTCAGAAAAAACTTTCTCCATGACTTTATCAATTACACCTTGTTCTTCCGCATCCAGATCCCGGCGCATGCAGCTTGACAGCAAAGTAAGCACAAAATCTGTTTTTTCCCCTATAATTTCTTGTAATCCGGCATAGTCTGCATTCAGGAAATCAACATCCATAGGGTTAACAAAAATTTCTTCTTGGGAATCAAACGAAATAACAGTGCCATCTACCTGCCCTGCCAAAGGCCCATATTCATTTTGTGGGTCAATAATAATCATTTGGTCTTCTGGATTATTCACCACTGTACTTATAATCTCTGATTTAGCAAATACCGATTTTCCACTGCCAGACTTTCCAAGGATCAGCCCATTATAATTTTGTAAAAACTTCCGGTTCGCAAATATGGCATTCTGCGACAGCTGGTTAATGCCATAATATGTACCATTTATGTCATTTAATTCCTGAGTCTTAAAAGGCATGAACATAGCCAGGTTCGGCGCTGAAAAATTACACATGCGCTTAAATTCCTGTAAACCAAATATAAAAGCTGAATTTATCCCTTCCCGCTGCCTGTCAAAACAGGGTGCAACTGCTAATGACTTAATGCCTGCAATTACATCTATTTTGCCAGATATTTTCTTTAGTTCCTCTTCCGTATCTGCCAAAAACATAATTAAAATCGTCGTATTAAAAAAATGGTCATCGCCATCATCTACCTGCCTTGCAAAATCATTTAATGCATCTTTTTCTTTCAGCAGCTTATCACTGGCATCCGTAAGGAAATCATTATTGTTACGGTTGCGTTGCTTTTCACTTTCAATTTTCATGCCCACGGAAGCATATTTCCGGCCAATTTCCTGCTTCAGTGCAGTTACATCTAAAAGCTCACTGTTGACAGCAATATAACTTGTACAGTTGATATTGGATAACTCTGAAAGTATGTCTGATTCCAGGCTGTTTGGATACTCTGATATGAACATTACCTTTCCATACTGGCAGCCATTCAGGACAAAATAATCATTAAAAAATATTATCTGCTGTGGGGCTACTATATTTAACCAGTCATGCCCTAATGAAAATTCCCTGTTATAATCAAACTTATAATCCATATGCATTCCGGCATGGGTAAAATTATACCAGATTTGCATGCGCTGGTTAATCCCTAGTGGGATTAACTGTGAGCCGGCCATGCCATTCACACCAATCTGTATAAGCGCACTTCTAAGCGCCGCCTCAATACTGGCAAATGAACTGGCGGCCTCACGGATATTGCCACCCGTTATTGTGAGGGTTAAATAAATCCTCTGGTATAATCCCTGTTTCGCATCCGTCAGCTTGTTTTTAATCACATTGTTGTATGCATTTCGGAGCTTATCTTTTTTATCCCCCTGCAATTTATATAATATTTTTGTATTAAACTCATTTTCGTCTACATACTCATTTGCCACTGTATACGACAACCTGCATGGCATGCTGTTCAATACCCGGCTAAAATTAATAATGATACTTTTCTGCTCTGCATCCGTCACCCCTGCAAAATTAATGTCTGTCAATACAAAACTCTTTGAAAACATTCCATTGTTCAATTCAAATATCCCGGTTTCATCTATTGCTTTTACACTAAAAACTTCCTGCGTTGAACTTGGGTTAAGATACAATGGTTCGTCATATTGTTTCGTCTTATCATATTTAGTCATTATCATTGCCATTTCTAAATCCCCCTTCTTCGCTTTGTGCCATTTTGGCATAAAGTGTATAATCACAAAAACAACTTTCCAATCAATTCTTCCTTTTGGTTTCTCATAATATGGTAGTCAATAAGCCCCAAGGAACATATACTGGAAAAAACTGTCTGCTGTTTCCCTGTGCATGGCATCAGCATCATGCTTTTCTCTCTATGGAGTTCCTTACACATCCTTTCCCTTTCTTCTGGGGAAACATTCACTACAGACAGCAAAAAAGTTAAATTTACATTCCGGTCGGCCTCACTATTTCCAAAGGCATAATTATAACGGCGTTTTAAATTATAATGGAACATTTCTGCCTCTTCTCTTGTCATCGCCTGGATATCAATACAGCTTTGGATATTGTATTTCACATTTTCAAAATATTCATACACTCCAGCAAAATCTTCTGAAAATTCTATGCCAGTATAACAGGCCCCATACAATGAAGATTCTATCTGGAATTTATTAAACTCTTCCTCAATATTTGGAAAAATAACCTTTTTCATGTCCTCTCTTTGTTTTATGAATGCATTTATATCATAATTCTTTATCTCTCCCAAAAAATTCATATGCATGATTGTCAATACATTGCTGATTGAGCAGGGTGTAATGCTAACTTCAGTTTCCTCTGAAATCACATTAAGAATATCATCTATCCTCTTATACTCATCATATGCAGCCGCATATCCACATTCCTTTACATATACAGTTAGGAAACGGAGCACTTTCCCTGGTTTATTGCTGCTGTTTTTTACAAATGATGACAGCCTCATCCTGCAAAATGATGCATTGCATAACTTTTCTATTAACACTTTCCGGCTGTCTGGTGTTAATGTCTTGAAATTCAGTGAATATGCTTTTAAATACACGTCATTCCCTAAATAAAAAACTTCATCTTCACACTGTATTGAAATTATCCCCAGCGATTTCTGTGTACTCTTTGGCAAACACATAAGTGAATTGTTTAATATTTTTTCTCTCTGTTTTTGCTCTTTCATCTTTTTTATGCTGCTCTTTTCCTGTTTTGCTTTCCTAAAGTTTCCCATCATATGTCACTCCTGACTGCTTTTTATATATTTCCCTGTAATTCAGATGTAAATGTTGATTGTCCCACCCAGCAACTTCTATAATTTCATCAATGCTGAACCTGCTCATATGGATAAGTGATAATGGTGCAGAAGTTAACATTTCCTCTAATGTCTCTATCGGATAATTGGATACATACCTCGCACACTGTGCCAGTCTTCTGACAGAACCTGCTGCAGTATTGCTGTGTATGGTTCCAAAGAATCTTGCCCCTGTGCTCATTGCTGTTGTAAATACATAAAGGGCTTCCCCTCCTTTTATCTCCCCTATGACAAAATTATCTATATCCTGCAATAACCCCAGCCTGAGTTCATCTTCCAGAGAAACTTCTATGTTTCTGTCTTCCCGTTTTATTTCTAATGTATGTTCAAACTGTATTTGTGGATGGTTTGAATACAGTTCATCTGATTCCTGGGAAACCAAAATCGACTCCGTTGTTGGAATTAAGTCAATCATATTATTTAATAATGTTGATTTCCCGGATCCCCCTCTTCCCGATATAAGAAATCCGTACCCGCCTGCAACCCTGTTCTCCAAATACCTCCTTATGTCACCATCCAGCATCCCCTGCCTTTCCAGATATTCCCATGGATACTTTTCTTTGGGAATCTTTCGAATATGTATATTGTTAGTTTCTGTAGAAGTTACAGAAGAAAGCTGGATATCAATACGTAAATAAAAATTTTCCACCCCTTTCCTATCCGTACAATGCTGTAAGGGAAACTCCCCTGAATTTTGCAGCCTGTGAATTCTCAGTATCCTGTCAAACCAGCGGTTATAATCTTCTTCACTTGCAAAAGTAAGGTCTGTAACATATCTGTCACCATTCGCCTTACAGACAATATGGTTCCAGGCAAGAACCTTAATATCGGAAACATCCCCTGCTTTCAATAAAGGCGTCAATATATAATATCCAAACACACTCTCCTGGAACAAATCCAACAAAACAGCAATTTCCGCATCATTATCAGTATCTGTCAATTTACTGGATATTATAAAATCCTTTGCTTTATTCATAAGCATAATGAAATCCTGTTCTGTCCCCTGGATGCACTTCGTAACCAGGGCAGTATTTAGGTCAATGACATTTGCCCGCAGATTAATAAACTTATCCTTCAGCGGCCCATATTCATACATTGACTGTACTGGATATATATCAGCATTTGAGGAAAGCCATGTCTTCTTTTTCTCGTATACTAACTTACGCATTATTACTCCCTTTCTTTAAAATATGCATTTAATTTATTTTGGAAGCCTAAATCTTGGGCCTGTCTGGCTTTCTTTTTTAACTTTGAACGTAATCTGTCCTGTTCTTTTTCAAACTTCCATGCCCCTATCACAGTCCTTAACCTTTCATCTGTATATACAGAGCCAATACTGCCCCCAATTGACCTTACCATAATATTTCTGATAAACGCTGCCCTGGGGACAACCAGATGCTCAAAATATTCCACAATGTCCGCATCTTTTTCATCATCAAAGCTGATATAGCTTACTAACGAACGTGGACAATATTCTGCACTTTTAATATATTGGAAGCTAAAGCTGTTCCCCCTTACATGGGATCTGACTGCCTCTTTTGCAATATTAGAAAAGTTTAGTGTTGGATTATACATAATTGCAACTAACTCCAGGTCACGGTTTGGATTTAAATAAATTTTCACCCTCATTTGCCACCACCTTCTTTAAACACTTACCTTAATTGAAATCTTATCTCTGCAAGCCTTTTCCTTTGCTATTTTTATGCTATTTCTTATCCAGTCCGGTCAGCAGCTTCGCCCGTTCCTCTGGTGTATTCTCAGAATCATCTAATATTTCCTCCAGGCATTCATACAGTTTATCCTTTCCACAAAGCCGGATCTCCGCACAGACACCATGTCCAATCACATCACATATGCGGTCCAGTTCCTCCAGTACACCGCCATCCTGCCTTTTTACCTCCCACTCTCCAAGTAAAAGTTTATTTAGCTTTTTTATTGCATCATAGATATAAATTAAATGTACCATATCCTGATAAGACAGCACCGAACCACTTAACCTAAATTTTTTCTCAGACGCTAACTGTACCCCATCTTCAAATCCCAAACGGTAAGATTCTTCCCCATACCATATATTATATTTGCCCCATTCGTATTCCAGGCTGTTGAATGCTTCCCAGCACTCATCAGACTTGACGGAGTCCCTGGTGAACATCTTTGATGCCCTATGCAGTGATTTCATCTGCTGCTGAAACCCTTCATTTTTCTGCAGCCTTGCTTCCATCCCCTCCCCAGTACGGGCAGCAAAAAATTCTTTTGGTATGAAACTCAAGTCCTTCCCCTCCTCCCATCATTGGCTTCACATCTCTGCCCTTCAGCATAATTATGTGCATCTTCAATATTTTTATAAACATAAATATCATCCGAAAATCCATATTTCTTTTGTACCCGTGAAATTTCTTCAAATCCTCCCCCATCGCGGAGATCTAACGGAGGCATTGTTGTTTCTTCCTGTATTTTTCCCTTTGCATTAATTATTTTAATTAACGCTTCCTTTTTGCTGGATAATATCACCGCCATATAATCTGGATTTTCTGCATTTATAATTACATGTACTCCCTCTCTGTTTTTTGCCAGGTTTAAATTTATTGCCTGCGTAAAGGAATACTTTTGCCTGCCAGTATATTTTGCTGCTCTGCCGGTATCTGGGGCATTTTCCACCCCTGCCTTTTTGCCTGCATTATTTTTAGTCTGCTGACATGCTCTCACAAACTCTTTTGACAACGAAAAATCTTTATATTTTTCGCAGTTAGTAATTCCATATTTCCTTTCTAAATCCCTCAATTTTGCATTAAATACATAATTTCCCGACTTATTATCAACCTTTTCCAAAGCTTTTCCGGATGAATCCAGTACAGTAATTTCATATGACTCCACCCTTTTTCCATCCCTGCCTGTATAAGGGCTTTTCACAACCCGGAGCATTACGTCCGACGTTTCAGACACCACATAATATAAATCTGCATCAAAAATATGCTTTTTTGCCCATTCAGCAGATGCCTGTGTATCAAGTACTTCATATAATGATTTTTCTTTCATCTTCAGGCCGCCGTACATTCTTCCATACCGTTTTACTTCACGGTATTCTTTTGACAATTCTTCAAGCTGTGCATTTGCATACATAACCCGGTTTTCACAATCTGTTAAAAATTCTGCTACCTCTAATATATTTTTTCCATATCCACTCTGAAGCCTTTTTGACAAAATACGGTACCTTTCAAAATCTGCCCTGTATTCCAAAACACCCTCATGTTCATATAAATATGCTTTCCGTTGGATTGGTTTCATTTCATCATAAATGTCAATAATTGGCTTATATTTTCTAATCAGCTCCCTTATCATTTTCTTTTCTGAAGTAATTTTCTTTTTTGCCTCCAATATTCCATCTAACGTGCCCTGCAGGCTTCCATCTTTAGAATAAAACTCCTTCAATTCCACAATGTCCGTCATTATCCTTATCCTGTCAGCAATTTCATTTAACTGCCAGTTCATCTGCTTCTGCATCTTCCAGGGGTTATTTCCCAGTTTCAGTTTTTTAACCACTTCTCTCTGTTCTTCCCGGGTCATATCCTTGTAACTTTTCATAACTGTGGCTTGAGGGCAGTAAACAATTTCCTGTCCCTTCGGACATGTATAATTATTGGTTTCAATTTTTTCAAACGCATCCAGCCGTGCTGCAATCCTGTCAATTATTGCATCCCTTGTATAATTACTGCCCAGATTATAAGTGCGGACTGCTTTCATCATGCCCTCTTTTTTCAAAGATATATATTCCCCAACGTTAACCTTCAATCCGGCATTTTGCAGGGCTGATATAAACTCTTCAAAATCATTTGATTGTTCTATTGCCTGGTCAACAACTCCCCTCATTTCTATTTTCATTTCTGCAAAAGATGTTTTTGTCTGCTTTTGACAGCCAGCTTTATTCCATTCCCCATTTATAGTGAAACCATATTTTTCAGCATATTTATTAATACACGGATGCAGTACATTTTTCATAAATTTATCATCCTGATGGATTTTCTTCCCATTCAAACCGACAGAATTCAGAATAAAATGTACATGTAAATTATCCGTATTGGTATGGATAGCAAATACCGCCTGATTATTTGGGAACACCTCTTTCAGGACATCCTGGCACAACTGGAAAAGTCTGGGTGCATTGCCAATACCAGATTCTTCAACAGGTAATGAAATAATTCCATGCAGTGCAGCCCGTCCATCAAATTTCCCATAAAATTTTTTTACCTGCATCATCTCCCCTACTGCTCCCCTCACATCCGAAGAAAGAATATTATGTGTGCCAATCAATGCCCCATCCATTGTCTTAATGTCATTTCCCACATACTGGCATTCCCGTTCCAATTGGGCAGTAGGGTTATTTACAATAGAACCATCCAGCGAAACTTCTTGTTCTGTTTTTTTATCATTTAAAATATATTCCACGCTGTCCGACAACTGCGCAGATGTCCCTTTAAATAAAGTAGATCCCTGAATATTCCAGACTTTATTTATAATTCCAGTTGCCATATCTTATAACCTCTTTTCTATATCACCTTATGCCATCTTGGCACAAACCCTTTCCATGTCACCTTATGCCATCTTGGCACAAACCCTTTCCATGTCACTTTATGCCATCTTGGCACAAACCCTCTCCATGTCACTTTATGCCATCTTGGCACAAACTCTCTCCATGTCACTTTATGCCATCTTGGCACGAACCCTTTCCATGTCATTTTATGCCATCTTGGCACAAACTCTTCCCATGCTGCTTTATGTCATCTTGGCACAAAGTTTTTCTATCCAAACATTAGTCATTTTAATTTCCTCAAACACTTTCAATTTATCAGCATCTGATAGAGTATTCTGCAAAAGCAATGTCTTTATTGTATTATTTAATTCAGAAACCACAGTAACTACTTCCTTATTTTTTAAAAAAGAGGGTACTGTATTTTCATGTTCAGCCATTAAAAACCTGATAAATGCAGATTTACTCATCCCCTGTTTTGCACGCTCACGTTCAAAATTATCAATATCACTTTCCGGCATTGTTACCGTAAACCGTTCCATTGGCATTAATCCAGCCTCCTTCTCCCGCTTTGTGCCAGGATGGCACAAGGCAGAAAACTTTGTGTCAATTTGGCATAAACTCTTTACAAAAGGCTTTTCAATTCCTCATCTAAATTTTCTTCATATAATGAAAACAAATTTTCACTAACCTCCACATCATCTAAATCTGCCGGCAATTCAAAATTCTCTTCAAATTCTTCCATCTGTGCATCTGTAATTTCATCTGATCCCAGTCCAGCATCTTTTGGCTTAGAAACCCCTGACAAAATGTCACATATATCATTTAATTTCTGTTTCACTTCATTCAAAATATCAAATGGAACCATTTGATATTTTTGCAGGGAACCATTGATATCTGAAACTACATACCAGTCACCACGTATCAATTCATTTGCCAGCTCACGCTTAAAATTATATTCCGTCGCTTTATGGACTTTTGAAATATATGCTTCAATAATTTCCCGGTTAAAAGATTCCTTAGGCTGTTCTAAAAGCTGTATGACCACGTCAGCATCCACGCCAAGCTCAGAAGCCCCCATCAATGTTTTCATAAAATCTTTTGGAATCCCAGGAGTTAATAACATATATTTTATATACTTTTCATCATTAGAATCATTACTATTGAGGAGTTTACAAACCTTTTCTCTCCGGCATACGTCTATTTCGTTAGCTGCTTCATCTATATCTACCTCTTTCGTTTCCACTTTACGAAAAATCCTCTTCCAAAAAGAAATTTTTTCTTCCAAATTATTCTGGGTATTTAACACAGTTTTTTTAGCAATATTGCCTTTATTCAATTCTGTCTGCAAAGGAGAAAACCAGCTTGCCCTGCGGAAACCATATATGCCCGGGTTCAACGACAAATCCTTCTCCAAAACTTCTTTTCGATTATCGCTTGCTGTCCTTATTTCATGCCCAGAAGCATCCATTGGCCTTATATCAGAAACAACAATATCTTTTTCTGTCATTTTTTTGATGAATTCCATAATACCCTGTGTCTGATTTTTTAGCTGCCCATTAAATTCAGCTTGTTTTTCTAATTCACTGCTTAAATCTGCTGCCTCCCGTTCTGCTTCCTCAAGGGAATACCTGGTATTGTGGAAATCTGCTTCTAATTTTTCATAACTGGATGCCAACTTTTTATAAAGATGCTTATAACTTTGATGATCCTCATTTTCAAAATCTGAAATTAACACAAGCATCATATCCGGGAATCTCTCCTGAATCAGTTTCTGTACCATTTCTTCATCAGAATATACTTCTACATCTGTATCTGACATTTATTCACATCCTTCCATGCAATTCCTCATAACTGTACAATTTTATAACATAACGTTACTATTCACGGTCGATTTCTGAAAAAGACCAGAATCGTTGTGCTTGCACATAAGATTCTGGTTCTTTTCCAGAAATTGACTGTAAAGGCTGTTCATTTCATCATAAGATAGACAAAGTTGCGAAAGCAACGACCTATGCCGTAGGCAGAGGGTCTATCGCATGATGAAATGAATGGCCGTGAATAGTAACAACATAACTTATATTACATAAAATCCAGAACAAATTTATTAGACAATAAGCAATAAATTTTTAAAAAAAGCAAATTTTTTTGTTGTATAATCAAAACTGGATAATTTGTGACATTTTATTAGATACAAATGTGATAATAGTTATCCCAAAAAGACTATTTTGGACACTATTGTGATTAATTTTTAATAAAAATTGTCTATATACATGGAAAATAAAGGTAGCAGGATACGCCTATTTGCATACTCTGCCGCTTCGCTCGGAGCTTCCAATAGGCAGGCCACACCGCCAGGCGGATGTGCAGCAAGGGGATACCCCTAACACCCCAATGAAAACCACAAATAAAAGAGAAAAATTTCATTGACATATTTCTTGTCATATATACTGATAGTAAAATTAGATAATAGCATATATCTGTTTATTTCACCTTTAGAAAATGTCAAAAAGAATAATATTGTATATCAAAAGAAAATTGTTAGATAATGTAAATATGACATGTTATCAAAAGAGTAGCTATATTACAAGGTAGACAGTCTTCCTAATCTTATATAAGACGGGAGTTAGTGCAGATGAAGATGTTTACATTTCAAAATTTAATGTTATTTGGAATATTTTTTATTACACTGCTTGCCTATATAGAAAAAAATAGGAACAACAAGCGAAAATAAAATAAGCCTACTTTGTACTTGGCCGGGTTCTTTCTGTACTTTGCGTATTCGTATATTCTTAGGATTTGCTATACATCATCAAATTGGCTTTGTAAAGCAAAATAAAAATAACGGATTTACCCAAACATCAGAAAGAACCCTTGGCCGTGATAGTAGGCTTATTATAAGCTATTGTTAACTAACCACTTTGTGGGCGGTTACTTTATTATAATTAATATTGCACATTTGCTAACAGAGTGGAAGAAATTTTTACTTTACTTATTTTTCCCTTCTTTATAACATTATTTCCTAGGTTTAAATAAGTCAGAGTGTAATAACAACTTTCTCAAAACTTTGTGCCAACTTGGCACAATCATCATGTTCATTTCTATTGCAGAATCCTTTGTGAAATTTAGAACTTTGTTATCTGAAGCTTTAGCATTTCAAAGGGCAAAAAATCTCAAGAGTAAACACAAGAATTAGTCTATACTAAAAGAATATGACACCTCCCTTTTGTTTCTTTTGCGATAATGCTGTCTACTATTTTCCATACATTTTTAGCTCTTCGATCAGTCTCCATAAATTACACCCAATGTTATCCACCAATCTATATTCATCATCAGGAAATTTTTTTGCCTGAATGACTGCTTTATCAATATAAGGCAAATATTTTTTTGCAAAATTAATACCACCTTTCCCGTGATGTGCTCTATCAGATACTTCCTTGCTTACAAAAGTATGTTGCTCAGATACCTTCTTATTTTCTTGAATTTTATATAACTGATCACCAAATTCCCCTTCTATATCAGCTAAATGCATAAGTAACCAAAACTCAAAGCAAGGATTTGCAATATAACATTTATATCCATTATCCTTGCAATACTTAATACATTCAAGCATATTAGATTCTGAATGTGTCTGCATATCTCTGTCGATCAATACGGCAAACTCATCTAATTCATCATTATATTTCTTTAAATATTGCCGATAATTGATATCATAACCTATTTTCTTCAATTCAGTAACAAACAAATTCCTTTGTTTCTTTGGCAATTTATCAGGATCATCTAGGAATTGCTTTATAAAATCTAGTGAAAATTGTTCTTTAAATTGTTCTGATATTTCTTGTAAAATATCATCTTCATTTTTCTCCCTAAGCCTAATATATTCTTCTAATAACTCTATTACCTGCTGGGGTGCACTATTCGTATCCCTCTTTCCCCTACGCAAAACCTCTACATCAACTTTCGCATTAATACCTATTTTCACTCTATTTTTTGATAAACCATCAAAGTATTCTTTTTCTGTCACATTTCCTTCTACAGAAAGAAATACCCTTTTTTCCGGAATAATTTTCTGGGTTTCATCTTCCCTGTCATATACCGTTGATGTTAACCTATAACGATTATACATTTATCTCCTCCAACATCCCATCATCAAATATCGGTATAGCATCGTAACGTCCCAGTAAATATTCTTTGTCTATTTTCTTATCGTAACGTTCCTTGTAGCGATTTAACGAATATAAATTTGAGCTATGATCTCTTCTTCTTTTTACAAACCAAATTTCATCCTGCCTGACCAGATCCAAATCCAGTAAGTTAGAATCATGCGTTGTTGCAATTATTTGACTCGTATCTTCCTCTGTCAATTTATAAAACAACTCAAGAAATTTTCGGGTAAGATTCGTATGAAGGCTTCTGTCAATCTCATCAATAAAAATGACACTGTTTCCATTGTGTTCATAAAATAGGGGAATAAGATCAAATAACCTTTGAGTTCCGTCAGATTCATCTAAATATTCAAAGAAATCTTGTTTGTTGCCATGATTTTGCATCATTTTTGTCGTTATTATATTCCCTTCGTCATCTTTACGTAAAGAATATATCTGACTATTTACCTTGAACATCACAGGATCATCCCCAATATCATTTGTAATTCTAGCTTTTAATTTTTCAGCGTCTTCTTTTGGGATGCCATCAAAAATTTTATCAAACTCCATTTGTCCCAGCTTTGATTCCACAGATTCAATACCAGTATCAAAATATATTAAGAGTTTTGAAAAAACATTTCTAATCTGTTCATCTTCAACCATCTGATTCAAACCGCTATATTGACTGGTCGGAAATATTATAATAATGCTTTGAAACCAAATAAAAACATCTAGGATTTCTGAAAAGATTCCTTGTCTGCCATTACTTCTTTCAGCTATATCACTTAAAATACTTTTTTTCTTCATAGACTCAGATATATTTTCGCCAAAATCACCTAAATAAATTTCCCATCTCACTTTTTCTTCAGTATCTTTAATTTTAATTTCACTTTCAGTAAAATTTATTCCATTTTCGTCAATATCCCTATTAAAAATATAAGTCTCTGCACCATTTTTCTCTATACGAATCAGCCATTCTGAAAGAATTTCTTTTTCTGCATAGGATATCGCAATCCCATAAGAATATTCCTTTCCTGTATGTGTTATCAACCTGTACTCGAAAACCCCTGGTGTTTTATAACACTCATCACAAATTCTAAAATATTTTTTGTTTAAATCAACTTCACCCAAGCCATATAATATTATATCCCTTGAAAAATCAATCGCTTTAACTAAGTTACTCTTTCCACTCGCATTAGCGCCATAGATAAGCCCTGTTTTTAATATTTTCTTCCTATTACCTTTTAAGATATGCTCCTTATGCCTTGCTACCTTAGATGCTACCATTGATATTGTTTGTGCGGTTTTGAATGACAAATAATTACTAACCGAAAAACCTATAAACATCTCTCTACTCTCTTTCTGCTATTTTATTCTTTATACTAATATGATATCCATTATATTGCGAATAATTCTCTTGTGTCAATAGCATTACATATATTTCATCTATATTTTGGCTCGTATTAGAGTTTTTTTCTCTTATTTTTTCTTGACAAAAAATCTTCCATATGTTATTTTTTACTTACAGGGACATTAGCACTCGTTCCACATAAGTGCTAATAAGGGTAAAAAGATGGTCTTTCGACCATCCTTCAAACTGAATCTGCGTTGTGCAAATTCAACGTAACACTTGGATCTTATCATATAAATGCAGAGAGTTCAACAGTTTTGTATTGCATTTAAGCAATTTACCTTTCCCACTTTATAAGGAAGGAGGGAGAAATATATCATTTGATGGAGCTCTCATTAAAGAGCAAGGGGTTACCTTCGCAATTGCCGTTGAAAAACCATATGTTCTAACCAGCCCTGAAAAAGAATCCATTCGACGTAGTTTTATGCGTTATTTTGGAAATATCCCTATAATCCTGACGGCGCAGAACCAAAAAAGGATTCCGACGTACAACGGTCGCAAAGATATTGTACGCTTTCTGGCAAATATACATCCATCCAGAATACCTTGGAAACACTATACGACATCTTAATGTAAAAGAAATGTTTTATATGGTGAATCAACGTATAGTTCCTAATAATAGGAAATGGCAATTGAAGCGGTAAAAACAGTTCGGATAACAAAAATTTTGATACACAAAAAGAGGAAATTGCTTAAAGCAGAGATATTGCGATACGTCAACAATCAGAGCTTGTAATTCATAATTGTCATGGCCATATTCGCAATAAGGATAGTTATGGCAATGATCTTTATTCGCACAAAGACATTAAATTTTAAATCTCAAAAGAAGATTTGATTGACTAGTTGAAAAAGATCTTATTGCATTATGAAACGTTATGTAAAGAAACAGCTATCTCAAATCCGATATTCCAAACTTGAGATGGCTGGCTTTACATAGCCACTTACTTTTTAAAGCTGTAAATATCCTGTGTCTATGGAATGTAAGATTTTTTAAAAATTCTATTTGTAGGATATTCCAGTTATTTAATGTGGGCAAGTTATTTCGCCTTTACAGAATTTTAACAATTTGATAAAATCAGAATTGCAGTCTGGTCAATCCACACAGATTATACAATACCCTTTAATATCCGTCTTTTTTAATCAGTAAGATATATTCATTTATTAAAAATTTTGTAATTTTTATTCTCACTTTAATCAATTTATTTATCTGCTTTTTCAATGGTTAAACCCAGCAAAATTTGAACTATTTAATTCTTTTTCAATATCAAGACTTATTCCAAACTGCTTCATTCTTTCTTCTTCTCTCTCACTTAATTTGCAAATAAATGACGCTAAAGAAGAAACATCTTGCTTTGCCAATAAATCAATATTTTCTGCTTTATTATCAACCGTATCATCCACAGGCGCATATCCCTCACGCAAAAACTCTTTTATAATTAATGCCCTTCCTGTCCCATTTGGGAATGGAACGATGGGAAGTTCAAAAAGTAGCTGCCGTATCAGACAGCTCTTTCATGGTTTTATGTATTTTTAATTCTTTGAACCACTTTTTTCTCTGCCGCCACATTTCCAAAGCGCCATAGGATGCCGTTTGACCCTATTCAGAAATTCATCATCAGAAAACAGCAGGTCAGGCCGATACTCCTGATTATTAAATGACTGCCAGAATTCAAGTTCTCTGCTGTTCTCAGGAAAAGAAAACTTTTCAAATATTCCATCGTCTTTTTCTGTACAAGTTCCAGGTCAAAATGTTCCCCACGGCGCAGAACCGGAATCAAATCTGTTTTAATCCTCTGCGGGGCAAGCTGTACGATATGATTGAAAGAAAAACATTCCGGCGCCTTCTCTGCCGCAATAGCGCTGTAAAACACAACGCACTTGCGTAACAGCGATTCTTCGCTTTCGTCAAACAATCCGTATTTTTGCAGATTGAAAATATCATATAAATCCCTGGCTGCGGTTCGGTTTAAAAGCGCCACAATCTTAGCGCCAAAAATTTCAAGGGGATCAATACTTAATACGGTAAGAGGTTCTTTCTGCCAGGGAAGGTTTACCCGCCTTCTGGACACAGAAAGGACATGTGCACGAAGCATATAATTGATCTCGATTTTCAGATTATCCTTCATTCCTCCGGCATTCACATATTCATAAACAAAAGAGTCCAGCGCATGATACTGTTTTGATTTGACGCTAAACTGATAACCTGCCGCAGCCATGTATTTCTGGATATGTTCTGTAATCTTTTTTCTTTCCTCCAGCATAGCCTCACGTTCAACCTCTTTTGAAAAATCAAGGTCTATATCAACCGAAAGCCGGGGCAAGTCAAAAATCATAAGGTTAATCGCCGTTCCGCCTTTGAGCGCAAGGCTGTCTGACAACAGCGGGTCTTTTTCCATGAAAGCCAAAACATCCGCAAGCCGGCATACTTTTTCTAAAGTATCACGTATAAACCCAAGTTCCTTTGCCTGCCGTCCAAGTGTAATCCGGTCATATTGCATCATAGTCATTTACCCCCTTATCAATCAGTACCCTTAAATTTTCCGGCGCAAAAAGCCGCCACCGCTTATAGAACACAAATCCATCCTTATGGGTACTGAAATATGTTTTGCTGTCCGGCAAATGTTTCTCACATTCATCAAAAAAGGAATCCGGCAGCCCAAAATCCTCTTGAAACATTTCAAGGATATATCCGGTTTTTTGATAAAGCTTTCCGCAATGATATAAATCCAGGGAAGAGATTAGATGATCTGGTGAAAGAGATGGAATGAGCAGCATACAACGCAGCAGTTCTTCAAGTCCGCCAATTTTTTCAAAATCCGCAATGCCGTCAATTACCGTCCGTTCCAAGGAAGTCACACGGATGCCATTTCCCATTTCCGCAACACCTTCTGTTCCTCGATGGCTCACAGGGCAATAATCAATCCCGTCATAGGAAAAGGCCCGTATCCTCTTTCCTGTTGCCACATACACCTCATAAAATACCTGATTTGCGTAGCCATAATACTCAAACGCACTATGATGGGAAACATACGCATCCTTCGACACACTGGAGGCAATCTGGAATCGGTTTGGAATCGGCTGACCGGTTTCCAAACTCATAACCACATACAAATCACGGCGAACCCGCTCAATATACCCCTTTTCTAAAAACTTTCGTATCTGCCAGGCTGCCGCGCTGGCCGAGCCAAGCCGTTTGGCAAGTTCATCCCGTGTAAAGCAGCGCATGGCCGCAAGCTCTTTGTATAAATCCATTTTATCACCGCCTTTGTTTTTATTATAGAGCAAAATGGTAGTATTTACAACTATTTTGAGCAAAAATAAAAACAGGTGTTTTCAAATTTACACAAAATATGTGTCATAATGACTATTTTGTGTAAAATTAGAAACACTCAAAAAAGATGCACAAAAGTGTCTAACCGCCGTACATATATACCGGGCAACCATGTGAAGTTCATTCAGGACTTTAACCAGGCAGTCACCCTCAACCTAGAGCAGAAGACGTTTTTCTATTGCATTTAATTTCATATGAATCTCCTTTCTCTTAAAAATGGATATGAAAAAAGGACATCCACCTGAATAAAAGATGAAATGTCCTTTAGCATTGTACGCTATTCAATTTTATATACAAAGCAGTTTGCCGCTGTTACGCCGCTTTCTGCAAGTGCCTCTGTGTTCCATTCCCATCGCTAAATGGATGAATACGTTCAAAACTTATATGCATAGCAGCAACTCTTTCATAAACATTGTTACTACTATTTTCTGTTTTATCCCGGTACAGCATTTCAGACAATAGCTGCGGCACATATGAAGCTTCTGGAGGAATATGCTCTGCACCTAAAATAAAAACAGGTGTTGTTCTAAACCCAGATATCTCATTAATATTACGGTTGACCAATACACCAATCTTCTTAATATAATCAAGTGAAAGTTCTTCATCCAATGTCTTTAGCATAAAATCCATTACATATTTCAAATTAATT
>RAYE01000034.1 GCA_003612285.1 bacterium D16-51
GATTGCAGGAAGAGCCAGAAGAACAGTGGGATTCTCTGGCTTCTTAGTGATACAAACTTTTAACTCACAAGTAAAAATTAGAAAATCAATTCCATTCAAAAACAAAAATTTTGTGAATACCAGCCAACTAATCGTACCTTACATTTTGTGCAAAATTACTATTGCTAAAACTGTTCATGACTCTTCCCCCCAGAAGGTTACTATTCACGGCCAATCGTATCAAGATAGAAACAAAAAACAAGTGTGTTCCCGTGTAGCCGGTGTAATAGAATTTACAGAACTATGTTTTGGTTGATTCGTCATAATATACTGGCATAAAAAATTAGTCCTTTCTTAAAAATAGGTGCATTTTATAAAGAACTGTGATATACTGGTTTTGTTCAATGTTAGGTATATCATAATCCCTTATGGTATCTATCTGAAATGCTCTAGAGCGTGTTTGAAAATTGCTTTTTACAAGATGTGCGTCACACTTTGTGGGAGATTTGGCTCAAATTTAGGAGGTGCAGCGGGCTACATTGACTAAATTTGAGTTAAATATAGCACAAAGCAGGGAGTGCAGATTGTAAGGAACTAAAAGTTCCCTGAATGAATTTTCAAACTCTCTCTAGTATTGGCGTACCAGGGCATTTTCAAATTATGGTTGAAAAATATGTTTGTATAGTATATAATATGCTTAACAAGGAAGCCGATACGATAGCAGACACCTATCCGTTTCCGGCGAAATATTGGTCAAAAAATAGTACCCTTACTTTGCAGGAGCGGAGGTGCTATTTTTTATGGCTGACATATTCCAAAATCGCTACAATGAGTATTGCAGTTGTAAGTATTACCATGAATTCTTCGTATGTACTCATAGAAAACGCCTCCTTCCGTTCAAGGCTCAGAACGGAGGTATTCACACCCTGCCGGCTTCCCGGTTAAGCATATTATATTGTCATAGTGCAGTAATTACCCAATTTAGAATCGGAAAAAACAGACCTCGGATTTACCTGTTTCCCATTGTCCTATTATTTGTTGTGATACACCAAGTTTTTCTCCTAATTCTTTTTGTGATAATCCTTTTTCTTGTCTGATTTTTTTATCTGTTCTCCTATAGTCATTTTCCCGTCACCTCAATTAAGAAGAAAACACATAAAACAAGCATACACAAGAAAAATATTGTATTTACACTTGACACAAGAAAAAACTTGTGACAAATAAAATTTATCAGGAAGGAGAACAGTATGAAATTAAAACTGGACATAAAGAAAATCTACCTTGTAATGGCAGAACGTGGCAAAACCGCCATATATGAGACATGCGAAGTAGGACAGGCTTCTGCAGGAGTTCTGACAGCTACAAAAAGATTATGAGCGTGTATTTTGGGTGGAGTTGACTAAATGCTCTATGCTCTCCGGCAAGAAAAAAACGTAGGTGTAGTGAGCTACGGCGAGGCTTTTTGATGCAGTGATTGGAAAAACAGGCAAGCAAGTTGTTCAAATTAATTCTTAACAGTTCCTAAGGGAAAATCAGAGTGGAAAAGCTTATAGAACCAAGCAAAAATAGCTCATATCAATAGGAAAATGATACCATGGCCCGACCACGAATAGCGGCCTCAAAAGCAATGTTGAAAAAAGAACTTGGAGGCATATTGTTGACTCAATTTCCATTTTACTATACTATAAATCCAAATCATATTTTCCTATATCAAAAACACATATTAAATGAGGAGGAGATGCTACATGGAAAAGTGGGATTTATATACAAAATACCGTGAGAATACAGGCAGGGAACATATCAGGGAAAATACACTCCCTGACAACAGTTACCACCTTGTAGTCCATGTGTGGATTCAAAATAGGAAAGGAGAATACTTAATCTCGCAAAGAGCGGCAAACCGCCCCACTTATCCCCTGATGTGGGAATGTGTCGGTGGTTCTGTTATCTGTGGGGAACAAAGCATGGAAGGCGCCCTCCGGGAAACAAAAGAAGAGGTCGGCATTGATTTATCACCAGAACAGGGCAGATTATTATTTTCCAAAATCCGCAACACAATTGACGGAAAAACCTATAATGACATTATGGACGTCTGGCTTTTTCAGTACGATGGCGAACTTATGCTTGAAAATGCAACAACAGATGAAGCAGCCGATTGTAAATGGATGACAGCAGATGAAATTAAAAAATTATACGATGACGGACAATTTGTTGACACACTGGATTATTTCTTTTGTGCATTTCCTGAAAAAGAACCCGATTATTCAGAGATAATCGGAAAAACAATATCTGGCAAGGTTGACAGGCCGCTTGGTTCAAGCCATCCCCGCCATCCAGATATGATTTACCCAATAAACTATGGCTATGCAGAAGGAATTTTTGCCGGGGACGGTGCTGAACAGGATGTCTATATTTTTGGATCTGCGCAGCCTTTGCAGGAATTTACAGGAAAAGTAATTGCCGTATACCACAGATTTAATGATGTCGAAGATAAATGGATTATATCTTTAGACAACTCTGATATACCAGACGAAAAAATCCTGGGGGACATTTCATTCCAGGAACAATTCTTCTATGGAAAGTTATACAGGTAAAGCATATCTCCATATTAAAACAGCCCGATATTAACAGTTTGCTCTGGCTGTGGTCAGTAACGAAAACAACACCACCCAGAGGAAAATTCTTGACAATAAGATTCCAAAAAACTACAATTAAATTATAAAAAATAAGGAGAATGGCTTATGAAAAAAAACAACGCAACACCCCGAAAAGGGGTCAGGCTTACAACACAGCTCATGCTGCTAATCAACCTTCCGATATTTGTCATTGCAATTATTGCGGTACTGATTAGCGCCAATAAACAAAAGCAGCTTGTTGAACGGATTACCAGGCAGGAAATGCATTCTTCCGCTTCCAGTGTCCTTCAAGTCTATAACTCTGAAACTGACGGCGACTATTCTTATTCTGACGGAGTCTTTAAAAAAGGGACTACTTCATTGTCTGGAAACTACACTATTATAGACAACATCAAGAAAGAAACCGGAATCGACGTAACCATTTCTTACGGCAATACCCGGCTGCTGACTACCATTAAGGACAAGTCAGGCGACCGCCTGATTGGCTCTGAAATTGACAGCCGGATTATGGATGTTATCAAAGACGGAAAAAACTTTGTAGCACAAAAAGTAAAAGTAGGGGATACTATCTATACAGGTTACTATATCCCACTCCGCCAGCCAAGCGACCGCTCTATTGCAGGTGTGGTATTCTGCGGGCAGCCAAGGGCAGAAATTATGGATGAAATTAAAGATTCAGTCGTTACAACCCTAATCGGAATTGCCATTGTCTTAGTAATTGCATCTATTATCTGTGGTTTTGCCATGCGCAGGCTTATCACTGTAATTGGTAAAACAGTAGGAAATCTGGATAATGTAGCCGCCGGGGCTTTAAACATCCAAATCGACCAGAGGATTTTAAGCAGGGGCGATGAAATCGGCGATATGGGCCGCTCTCTGCAGCAAATGATATCAGCATTTTCGGATATTATCCACAAAATTACGGACTCTGCCTCAAAACTGGATTCCGTTTCATCAGAATACGGTGACTCTTTCCAGACAATCGTAGAACAGATTAACGGAATTAACAGATCTATGGACGACGTTGCCAATGGGGCTACCGCCCAGGCAAAAGAAAGCCAGGAAGCGAACCAGCAGGTAATCAATATCGGCGATTCTATCACTACAACTGTAGAACGCGTTGAGATATTAAATAACAGTTCTGATAAAATGAAACAATACAGCGATACCGCCAATGACACATTGGAAAAATTATCAGGCATTACAATAAAAACAAAAGAAGCAGTAAACTCTGTACAAAAACAGACAAATGAAACAAACCAATCCGCTAAAGATATCCAGGAGGCTACTCAATTAATTACAGAAATCGCATCACAAACCAACCTTCTGTCTTTAAATGCAAGCATTGAAGCAGCAAGAGCAGGTGAAAACGGAAAAGGATTCGCCGTTGTGGCAGATGAAATCAGGAATCTTTCTGAACAATCCCGGCAGTCTGCAGAAAAAATCGAAAACATTGTACGCCAGCTGATGACAAATTCTGATAACAGTGTCCAGACGATGGGGGAAGTATCAGAAATTGTCCTGCAGCAGGATGAAATGCTGTCAGATACCATATCCATGTTTGATTCCCTGAATGAGGAAATACGGGAAGTAATCGGCGCAGTCAATGAAATCCGGCATCAGATCGAAACGCTGGATCAGTTAAAATCCGGCGTCTTAAATAACCTGGAAGGATTGGCAGGCATCGCAGAGCAAAACGCCGCCAGCACGCAGGAAACTTCCGCTTCCATGACTATGCTTGGCGATATTATTGACAGGTGCAGCGAAGATACAAAAGAACTAATGAGGCTGGCAGAAGAGCTCGAAGAAAATACCCGCAGATTTTCCCTGTAAGAAACTGCCAATATAACACAAAAACTGCAAATCCGTTAGAATGGGGGATTTATATTTATGAAGAAAAACAATTTACATAACAGGCTGCACAAACTTGGCAAAAGAGCGACTGGTATAGCCGCCGCTGCCTTTCTGGTTCTTATGGCAGGCGCCTGCGGCAGCGATTTTGAAGGATATATTGATGAAGAGATTGATTATGATACTACTGAAAATAATGCCAATGGAGAAAAAATAGGCGTTGCCATGCCGACAAAAGATTTACAGCGGTGGGTACAGGATGGCGAAAATATAGAATCACACCTCCGCGAGTCTGGCTTTACGGTAGATTTACAATACGCCAATGATGATACTGCCCTGCAAAATGAGCAGATTAACGCTATGGTTGACGAAGGCTGCAAAATTCTGGTTATTGGCGCAATTGACGGCACAACCCTGACTGACAGCCTGGAAAAAGCAAAGGAAGCAGGCGCTGTAATCATTTCCTACGACAGGCTCATTATGGGTTCTGACGCCATCAACTACTACGCTACATTTGATAACCAGCTCGTAGGGACACTGCAGGGGCAGTATATCGTAGATGCCCTTGATTTGGAAAATACTGACGGGCCTTATAATATTGAACTCTTTACAGGCTCCCCGGATGACAACAACTGTAATTTCTTTTTTGGCGGCGCAATGGAAGTCCTGCAGCCATATATTGACGAAGGGAAACTTGTTATCCCTTCCGGCCAGGTTTCAAAAGAAGACTGCTCCATAAAAGGCTGGTCAACGGATATAGCTACGAAACGGATGAACGGATTACTAAAGGAATACTACAACGATGGGAAAAAACTGGACGCCGTCCTTTCCTCCAATGATTCTGTGGCGCTTGGGATTGCAGATGCACTTTCTAAAAATTATAAAGGGGATTTCCCTGTTTTAACAGGCCAGGACTGTGATATTAACTCCGTCAAAAATATTTTAAGCGGAAAACAGTCCATGTCAATTTTTAAAGACACCCGAACCCTCGCATCAAAAGTAGTCGAAATGATAAACGCTATTGTTAATGGGGATGAAGTTCCAGTGAACGATACCACTTCCTACGATAATGGGACAGGCATTATCCCATCCCTTTTATGCGACCCTGTCTTCGCAGATAAAGAAAACTATGAAGAAATTCTATTAGACTCCGGTTATTATACCGCAGACCAGTTGAAGTAAAAAGGCGCGAAGCCTTTCCAAGCCCGAAAACACCTCACCAGGCAAGGCTACTGTCACAAAAATGCTGGAACAGCACCTAAGAAGAACGCAAAACCAGCGTTCTTTACACACAAATCGACAAAATTTCCTATAAGTAAAAAAGGAGGGGCATGCTCCCCTCTTTTTTGTAACTGCTAATACAACGCTTCTTTTAGCGCTGCCACATTTTCCTGCATCAGTTCCAGATATCCAATCCCTTTGTCAAAATCCTGCCTGCTGATATTGTGGACTGCATTTAACTGTGCCTTCTTTGCCCCTGTTTCATCACAGATTGTATTGCACATCAGCTCACTGGAAAGTTCCATATGAAATACAACAGGTATCTTATCTTCCTCCACTTTCCTTATCAAAAAGGCAATCGTTTCTGCGCTTGCCCCTGTCTGCGTCGAACAGCCCGGGAAAGCCGCATAATAATCCAAACCATATGCATCGGCAAAATACCGGAATGGAAAGCGGTCTGCAACAATAATTTCCTTCCGCACCCCATTTTCCATTAACTGCCTAAAAGAAGCATCCAGATCCTGAAGTTTTTCTATATATAACGCTGCATTTTCTCTATAAAATCCCTTGTTTTCCTGATCCATGCTGCAAAGCTTTTCACAAAGGCTTTCTACAATCTGTATGGCGTTGGGAGGCGATGTCCAGACATGTTCATCAAATTCTTTTTCCCCTTCCTCCTCTTCCCCCTCTGCTTCCATTCCCTCTACCACATCTTCTTCCACAACATGATCCACACAGTCCATCAGCCGGATTGTCTGTAAATTTTTACTGTCAACCGATTCAATAATCTTATCCGCCCATGCATCTGACTCGCCGCCGATTGTTACAAATAAATCTGCCTCCTGCACCTGCATAATATCCTTTGGCGTCGGATCAAATGTATGGAGGTCTGCCCCTGGAAGCATCAGCATTTCTAACGAAATTCTGTCTCCTGCAATATTCCTTAAAAAGTCATATTCTGCAAAAACCGTGGCAACCACTTTCAGCCTTTTATCATTCTTTTGAGGGCTCCGTCCACCTGCACAGCCAACAATGCAAAAAACCAGGCTGCATAACAGCACGGCCCCTATCCCTTTTTTCCATCTCTGCATAAAAATCCCCCATCTAATATGAAACCGTTGCAAAAAAAACATTTGTATATTATACTTAACTAAATTTCAGCTGTCAAGAAAACGCCCGTTAGCTAATCCAAACATTAAAAACGAGGAGACCTATTATGGATATCATCAAAAAAAACTTAAATGTCATTATTCTCTGCCTGTTTGAAATATTTGCAGGCATATTGCTTTTTATTAATCCTGTCAGCTTTACCGTCAGCATTATTGCCGGAATCGGCATTGTCCTGCTGATTTTTGGAATTCTTTCTATTATTTCCTATTTTAAAACAGAACCTGGCAAAGCTGCAATACAGCAAAGCCTTGCAAAGGGGCTGCTGCTTTCTGCCGCCGGGTTATTCTGCCTTTTTAAATCCCAATGGTTTATTGTAACCTTTCCACTGTTAACTATTTTATATGGGATTTTGATTTTAATTACAGGCCTTATAAAAATCCAATGGGCTGTCGACCTGCTCCGCATGAAAATCCAAAAATGGTTTTTTGCTGCAATTGGCGCTGCACTCTCCCTGCTGTTTGCCGCTGTCATCCTAATGAACCCATTCAGCTCAACCGTTTTTCTTTGGAGGTTCGTCGCCATTTCCCTGATCCTTGAAGCACTCTTAGATATTGTAACACTGTTCCTGAATTATAGTGGGAAAAAAGAGCCGGACGACCCCTCCCTGCCATAAACAAATACTTTTTGGCACAGTTTCTCAATACTATTTTAATATGATAAAAAAACATCTAAAATCTCCAAACACATCCTAAATATGTTTGGAGATTTTATCATATATACTAATTTTTTGGTGAAAAACTTTATATTTTTAGCAGTTTTCTACAACAAAATCCAAAATTTTTGAATGACAACAGAAAAAAATTCTATGTTTTCTACAAAAAACATTTGTTATACTTCCAGTATCAACCAAGTCACGGTACAAAATTTAAATGGAGGTGTACAGTATGAAAAAAGGACTAAAGACAAAATTACTCAGCGGCATCTGTGCAGCAGCATTAGTATGCGGAAGCTTTGCCGGCATTCCTGACAAACCTGCAGCAGCTGCAGAACCGCAGAACCGCGTAGAAGATTTTGCAAATGTGCTGGATATCACAGCTAATCCAAGCGAAACGATTTATGCAGCCTATAGTACCAATAAGTACAATAACTTTGCCGATTTAGGCGCATGGCACGGATATTACCTGCATGAGCCAACTGCCCAGCAGCTTTATGGAGGCTTTGCCGGGCCGGTTATTATTGCCGAAGAATATCCTGCAAACTTATCTGACGCTTTTAACAAAATCGTAATTTCAGATGCAGAAGGGAATGCATATGATTTGTCTGCCGCATTATCTTCTACCGCGACAAAACAGACATACTATCCTGGAAAGTTAGTACAGACTTATAGTATCAAAAACCTGAATCTCAAATTGGAACTGATTTATGTGTCAAACCGTACAGCATTAATCCGTACAACTATTACAAATACTTCAGACAAAGACCTTACCTTAAACATCAAATGGGAAGGAAAACTTTTTGAAAAAGTCGGAAGCGTTGACATGGGTACAAGCCTCGCCGCTACTGACAAAGGCGTAGAAGTGCAGTTTGAAGAAATCCGCAATACATGGAATTATCTGACAAGGGCAGAAAACCGCTTCAATATTGTATTTGACCAGACGGTAGATACATCCATATCAGAAGACGGCATGTCCTACGAATCAAAGATGCGCAACAGCCTGTCGCTTCCAAAGGAATCTTCTTTTACAACCTGCCAGACACAAAGCTATACCTTTACGGCAGCAGAAGAACAGAAAGAACTTGCAGACAGCAGCACATTCCTTGCAAATCCTGACAAATATTTTGAAGAAAATACAGCACGCTGGCAGGGATACTTGGACAAAACCTTCCAGGGGACAGATAAAAATGCCAGAAAACCTTACCGAAATGCTGTAGTAAAATCCATAGAAACACTGACGACAAACTGGAGAAGCGCTGCCGGCGCTTTAAAGCATGATGGCGTTGTCCCATCTATGTCTTATAAATGGTTTATCGGGATGTGGGCATGGGATTCCTGGAAACAGGCAGTAGCCACGGCACGTTTTAATGGGGAATTGGCACAGAATAATATCCGCGCGCTTTTCGACCACCAGATTAAAGAAAACGATTCTCTGCGCCCTTATGATGCAGGTACAATTATTGACTGCATTTTCTTTAATAAAAATGAAGCCAGAAACGAAGATGGCGGCAACTGGAATGAACGAAATTCAAAACCGCCTCTTGCCGCATGGTCCGTATGGAATGTATACAAGCAGACACATGATACAGAATTTTTAAAAGAAATGTATCCAAAATTGACAGCATACCATAACTGGTGGTATACAAACCGCGATACAGACCAAAACGGCATCGCTGAATATGGGGCTATGGTTGACGATGCGCATTATGTATGGAAAGAAAACGAAGCAAACGGCGAATGGTATATTGAAAAAGATGCAAACGGCGAGCCGCTTGTTGACGATAATGCAGTAATCGAAGCAGCAGCATGGGAAAGCGGCATGGACAATGCAACACGTTTTGATGTAGAAGGAAACGGCCCGGACGATATTGGCGTAAAGGTATTTAAAAACAAAGATGCTTCCGGAAAAGTAATCGGGTATTCCATTAACCAGGAATCCGTAGACTTAAATTCATATTTATATGCAGAAAAAGGATTTTTAAAATCTATGGCGGAAGAACTTGGAAAAGCCGATGAAGCGAAGCAATATGAAAAAGAAGCGGTTAAAGTAAAAGAGTATATCAACACAAAAATGTTTGACGATGCAACAGGATTTTACTATGATTTACAGACAAGCCAGGACGGTTCTGAAAAGAAACTGCTTGTAAACCGCGGAAAAGGAACAGAAGGCTGGCTGCCGCTCTGGGCAAACTTAGCAACGCTTGAACAGGCGGAAAAAGTCAAGGAAAATATGGTTGATACGGAAAAATTCAACCTGAAAGTCCCATTCCCAACTGCCTCAAAAGATAATGATAAGTTTACGCCTGCCACCTATTGGAGAGGTCCTGTTTGGTTAGACCAGGCTCTCTATGGAATCGAAGCGCTGCAAAATTACGGCTATATAGAAGAAGCACGGGAAATGGCTTATTCCCTGTTTGACAATACAGAAGGTTTATTAAGCGACGGGGCAATCCGTGAAAATTATAATCCGGTTACCGGAGAAGGGCTCCATACGAAGAACTTTAGCTGGTCAGCATCTGCATTCTACTTATTATACCAGGATACATTAACAGGTTCTGATACGACTTCACAGACAGGGATTGCTTCCCCATATGCAGAATTAACAGCATTCAAAAAGACAACTGCAAAGATTGCAAGCCTAAAGAGTTCCGCGAAAAAACAGGCAACACTAAAGGCAAAAGCAGTTTCCGGGGCAGAAGGATATCAAATAACATACGCAGATAATAATAAGTTTAAAAATGCTGTAAATGTAAACACCTCTTCCGTTACAAAGACAATTAAAAAATTAAAGGGCAAAAAAACTTATTATTTCAAAATCAGGGCATACAAAACTGCAAATGCTAAGAGAACCTACACACAGTACAGCGCAGTGAAAAAGGTAAAAATAAAATAAATTATTTTTACAGCCCAAAGGGGCTGGCGTACTAAATTTTAGTACGCCAGCCTTTTTCACGCTTTTTCTTTTTGTGCTCAATCATATCAATTTATGGGGAAAGTATGAATATTTATATTGATAACTAATTTTTTCTGCTATATAATGCAAATGATTATAACAATGAGAGGACTAGATGTCAACATGGCTAAAAATTACAAAAAGACACTGACAGCCTGCTATCTCGGCTTCATTACGCAGGCTATTGCTGCAAACTTTGCACCACTGCTTTTTCTGAAATTTCATAATGAATATAATATCCCTTTAGGAAAAATAGCCCTTATTTCTACCGTATTTTTCCTGGCGCAACTGGTTGTAGATGTTTTATGCTCCTATTTTGCAGACCGAATTGGATACCGCAAATGCGTCATAGCTTCAGAAGTATGCTCTGCCATGGGGCTGATTGGGCTTGCATTTTTGCCTGAACTCCTCCCGAATCCCCTGGCAGGCATTATAGTAAGTGTCATGATCTATGCGGTTGGGAGCGGCCTGATTGAAGTATTGTGCAGCCCGATTGTAGAAGCCTGTCCTTTTGACCACAAGGAAGCTGCCATGAGCCTTTTGCATTCTTTCTATTGCTGGGGCTCGGTAGGCGTGATACTTTTATCTACCATATTTTTTGCCGTTTTCGGCATTAACAGCTGGAAATGGCTTGCCTGCATATGGGCGCTTATCCCACTATATAATATTTACAATTTTGCAGCCTGCCCTATTGAACATCCTGCAGATGATGGCAAAGGCATGAAAATAAGGAACCTGCTCCAAGTTCCATTATTTTGGCTCTCAATTATCCTTATGGTATGCGCCGGAGCTTCTGAACTGTCTATGGCGCAATGGGCTTCTGCATATACCGAATCCGCCCTGGGATTGTCAAAGGCAATGGGAGATTTGGCAGGTCCTTGCATGTTCGCCGTAACTATGGGCATCAGCCGTGTCATTTCCGGCAAATATGGCAGTAAATTGGATTTAATGAAATTTATGGCTGGCTCCGGCTGCCTTTGCCTGCTCTGCTATGTGGCAGCCTCCATATCAGACAATCCCGTCCTTGGTCTAATCGGATGCATTATATGCGGCTTCTCCGTCGGAATAATGTGGCCCGGGACAATCAGCATATGCTCTGGACATCTTCCTGATGGCGGGACTGCTATGTTTGCCCTGCTTGCTATGGCGGGAGATTTAGGAGGGGCGTTTGGTCCCGGTCTGGTCGGCAATGTTACCCAAAATGCAGGCAACAACCTGAAAAAAGGAATGCTTGTAGGCTGCATTTTCCCATTGGTATTAATTCTCTCCCTCCTCATTCTAATAAAATTGCGAAAAACAAAAAAAAGTTAAGTTATGCCCTGCCAGCCTTGCCGCGGGGTATTCGACTACTCCTTTTTCCTTACCAAACACTCTTTTTTATAAAAACAAAGCCCATATACCGTAATATCAGAATAGCCTTCTTTTTCTAACTCCACAAAATAATTCTTTTCTACCGCCTGGCATACGGCTTCTTTTGCAATAACATCCATTTTTTGAAAAGACGGCGCAACCTTTAGCTCCATAATAAAAGCTTTTCCCCGCAGAGAAGGCGACTTCATGATAATATCCGGCCTGCCATTCCCGCTTTCTCTGTTGGAAAGCACCTCATATTTCCCTATCGCTTTCAACATGCCTACAAGAAAACCATGATAATAATTTTCAGAATAATCAAAAAAACTGATTGTTTCCAAAAGCTGTGCAGAAAGGAACTCCCCAAAAACAGCACAATCCCCCTCCTCAATTGCCCGGACAAAAGAAGAAAGTTCTATTTTTTTTACCTCCCTGCCAAACCATGCCAGAACTGTAGTACGGTAAATCAGGCGAACCTCTGCATTTGGTATCTTCATTTTAAAATAAAGAATATCCTCCTCCATCCGTTCTGATATCTTTTTCAGATAACCAGTAAAAAAGAGAAAATTCCATAAATTGTCCTGGGAATCATAAATATCCCCATAAGTAACATCCTCATGAATCGGTTTTTCTATCGTTCCCCCCGCAATCAGTCTTTCGACCTCTTTCTTAGTATTCAAATCTGCATTTTCAATTAAATCTTTCACAATACTGTTAGAAGAAGTATTTGACCAATATGGCCGTGGAAATATTTTTGTTTTACTCCGATTTTCATCAATGTAATTAATGACACTCCAGGGATTGTAAACTTCCGTTTCCCCAAACAGGTAACCATTATACCAATTTTGTACCTCTTCTTCACAATCAGCCAGCCCATAATCTTCAAGCATCCTGTGAACCTCTTGGGGCGTAAATCCAAAATATTCGGCATACTCATTCTGTATGATAGAAATAATTTTTAAGTTATTTAGCCCAGTGAAAATACTTTCCCTGCTTATCCGCAGGCATCCGGTAATTATAGCAAACTCCAGGTTCTCATTTGTCTTTAAAGCCGACTCAAACAAAGACCGGATAAATGCAGCCATATCATCATAAAAGTTTGCAAAATTAGCGTTTTCCAGAGGAACGTCATACTCATCTATCAAAATGATAACATTTTTTTGGTGATACTTTTTCAGACACTCAGATAATATAGCGATTGCAGAAGCAGATTCAGCAGCCGTTGCCGCATTTGATATTATCCTCTGAAACTGTTCCATTTCATCTTCACTAAGGATATCATCGTTACAAACATACCTGTGCCTACGGAACTCCCTTTGTATCTCATTTTGCAAAGAATCATATGCCATCTCAAACTCTGGCTGTTTCACAGATTTTAATGACACGCTAATTACAGGATATTGCCCCATTTTTTGCATATATTTTTCGCCACAGCCAGCAATCTTCTTCCCCGCAAAATACTGGCTATTATCTATTTTATTCCCCTGTAAATCCCTTTCGTCCTCAAAAAATGTCTTTAACATATTCAGGGTAAGCGTCTTTCCAAAACGCCTTGGCCGGGTAAAAAGGCTGACAGAAGCTGGATGATCCAAAAGTTCCTTTATCATCATCGTCTTATCCACATAATAATAATCCTTGTCAATCATTTGTTTGTAAAATTCAATACCAATGGGAACCGTTTTATCTGTCATTTTATCACCTTCCTTTGCATTTGGTGACTGCGCACAGGGCAAATATCCTGTTGCTGCAGTGAGACTGCTGATTATACAATAGCCATATCATAAACTCTTTTTTACAACATACCATAAGACAGAATGGATTTCAACCGCCAGGTTTTATTCATGTCTCCCAAAACTCCTTCCGATATTGTCCTGGCGTCATTCCCAATGTCTCACGGAAAATACGTATAAAATAGCTGCTGCTGGAAAATCCTGACTGCTGTGCAACCAGTTCCATACCGGCCTCCGTCTCAAGCAACAGCCTCTTTGCATTTTCCAGCCGGACCGCCATCAGGTAATCTGAAAAATTCCTAGCAAAATGCTTTTGGAAATAAACGCTAAAATATTTAGGCGACATATGGAATTCTTTTCCCAGCCTATTTAGAGTAAGGGATTCTGAACAATGTTCCTGCATATACTTAGAAATTTCCAGAAGCCTGTCCATCTGCACAGAATCTTCCTTCCTGCGGCGAACCAATCCATCTTTATACAGGATATAATAGAAAAGCAGCAGCCTGGCCTTAATTCCAAGCCATCCTCCCTCAATACTGCCCTCATACAAAGAAGCAATCTCCTGTAAGAAAGAAACTGTATCCTTTGCAGTCCTATGCGGCAGGCAATTTATAACATATGCACTCTGCGTTACAAGCGGTTTTAAATATTTTTCACTAACCTCGTCGGCCTGTTCAAACTGAAGCCATGAAAATGGAAATACAAACGCCAAATACAGGCAATCCTGCGTCATTGACTGCATCCCATGAAGTTCGCGCGGGTTAATATAAAAAATATCACCTTGTTTCCCCATATATAAGTTCTCTTTTATCATAAGGGATAACTGCCCTTTTTGCATCCACAAAATTTCTACATCTTCCTGCCAATGGTAAGGGACGTCAATTTTCCCATTGACAGCCTGCATATAGTGTATTTTTAAAGGATGCATTGGCGTTCCCTGCTTCCTTGTTTCCTGAAGGTCTTTTTTCAATTCCCTCTCCTCCTTTCTGATATGGATATTTTAATATAAATCATGGATATCTTTCAACATTTTTTTGTTTTAACAGGATATACTTCAATCATCAACAAACGAAATAACGAACGGAGGGCTATAGGATGAAACATTGGTTAGAAGAGAGTATTTTTTATGAAATTTACCCACAGAGTTTTAATGACAGCAACGGAGATGGCATCGGGGATATTCCGGGTATCCTGGAAAAACTTGACTACATAAAGGAACTTGGATGCAACGCTATTTGGCTGAACCCCTGCTATCTATCCCCATTTGGCGACGCCGGTTATGACGTGGCAGACTACTGTCTTGCAGCCCCGCGCTATGGGACAAATGATGATTTGGTGCAATTGTTTGAAGAGGCACATAAACGGGATATGCATGTTATCTTAGATTTTGTGCCAGGGCACACCTCAACAGAACATCCGTGGTTTAAAGAATCCTGCAAAGCAGAACCAAACGAATATTGGGGCAGATATATCTGGAGTGACAATATCTGGGTGGATGTAGCAAATTACGAAGGGATTTCTGGTTCCCTGCGTGGGCTTTACCCTAGAAATGGAAGCGTTGCTGTTAATTTCTTTTCAAACCAGCCGGCATTAAATTATGGATTTGCCAATCCAACGGAATCATGGCAGAGCGCCGTCGATTCCCCAGAAGCATTAGGGACAAGGCAGGCCATGAAAGATGCGATGAGTTTCTGGCTTTCAAAAGGCTGTGACGGATTCCGTGTTGACATGGCTGGCTCCTTAGTGAAAAATGATCCGGATGGCAGGGAAACCACCAAGTTGTGGCAGGATGTACGAAGCTTTTTAGATAAAACATACCCGGACGCCGTATTAATCTCTGAATGGGGCGAACCAGATAAATCCCTGCTGGGAGGATTCCACATGGATTTCCTTCTTCACTTTGGTCCTTCCCATTACATGGATTTATTCCGGTGTGAACATCCATATTTCAGCCGGGAAGGAAAGGGAAACGCTTTTCCTTTTGTAGAAACCTATATGAAAAACTACCACCTGACCAATAAGAAGGGGCTGATCTGCATCCCTTCCGGCAACCATGATATGGAACGTATCCGGAAATATCTGGATTATGGGGAACTCAAGCTTGTATACGCTTTCCTGCTATCCATGCCGGGCGCACCATTTCTTTATTATGGGGATGAAATCGGCATGCGCCACCTGAAACTCTCTTCTGTGGAAGGCGGATATGACCGCACCGGAGCAAGGACGCCTATGCAATGGAACACAGAAAATAATTATGGATTTTCAGACGCGCCTGTGGAAAAACTCTATACAGCACAAGATTCATCAGTAGATGCACCTGTTGTATCAGAACAGATAAAAACACAAGATTCCCTTTGGCACGAGATACAGAAGCTAATAAAAATCCGCAGGGATTTCCCTGCTTTATGCGCATCCGGAGCAATAGAGTTCGTATATTGCGAGCCAAATAAATATCCCCTCGTTTATCTGCGTTCCGATGGAAACAATAGGATTTTAGCGGCACTAAACCCTTCCAGGGAAAATGTTTCCTGCAAATGCCCATATGAATTAAAAGAAATCATCTATACTCTTGGAAACACTATAAAATTGGAAAATGAAATGCTCTCTATGCCAGGGGAAAGCGCAGCATATGTATCTGTCGTTTAAACTTACCTGTCTGTGTGTTTTTATTTTAAAATGCACAGACAGAAAAATGATGTATACGGGTGAAAGAAAAATAGAAGAAAGGGTAAAATGCAAACATTTTCGCATGAGGCTTGGTGCAAATAATGTATTACATTTCGATTTATTTTGACCAGAAAACAACAGATCGGTTACAAGATTATATAAACCATGCAGCCAAAAAAAGCGGCAATACATTTATGTCTGACCAAAATGTGCCGCCGCATATTACAATTTCTGCCTTTGCATCCAAAAATGAAAAAGAAATCATCAAAAGCCTGGAAAAAACATTTTCTGCTTGGAAGCAAGGCACTGTACAGTGGGTATCTGTAGGAGCTTTCCTGCCGCATGTTATCTATCTTGCGCCAGTGCTAAACCAATACCTGCAGGAACTTTCCATTGCAGCTTATGAAAGCATCCGGCAAACTGGCAGCATAAATGTCCACCCCTGCTACTATCCAATGCATTGGATGCCGCATACTACTATTGGAAAAACTCTAGATAAAAAACAGATGCAGGCAGCGTTTCAGGCATTGCAGGAAAGCTTTGGCATATTTACTGGAACCGCCGTCCAAATTGGACTGGCAAAAACTAACCCTTACCAGAACCTTGCTTTATTTGAATTTACAAATCCAACAGCCCCAGATTCACCGCCATGATGGTGGAAGCGGCGGTCGGGATTCAGAAATGCACAACGCTATGCGTCTGATCCCGGCTTGTAAAATCGGAAGGTTTATGGTAGTATGGAGATACAAAAGTGGAAAGGAAAGCAGGTGGGAAGATTGACAGTGACGGAACAGATAGACCGGAAACATCAGGAAGATTTACAGCGGCTAAGAGGTTTCCGCCTGCTTGATGATGATTTCCTCACAAGGTGTTTTGAGGGAGATACGGCAAGCATAGAACTGGTATTGCAGATTGTGCTGGAAAAGCCGGATTTAAAGGTACTGGACGTCCACACCCAGGTATTTGTGGCAAACCTGCTGAACCGTTCGGTGAGGCTGGATATCCTGGCTACGGACAGCACAGGGGCAAAACTGAATGTAGAAGTACAGCGTTCCGACAAAGGAGCCGGGAGAAAAAGAGCAAGGTACAACTCAAGCATAATGGACGCAAACCTTTTAAAAAAAGGCGAGGACTTCGACAAACTGCCGGAAACGTGGGTAATCTTTATCACAGAGAATGACGTAATGGGAAAAGGGCTGCCGCTCTATCCGATTGAGCGGTGCTTTTTAGGAACCGGGGAAAGATTCGAGGACGGTTCGCACATATTATATGTAAACGGCGCTTACCGCAGCGATACGCCAATCGGGAAATTAATGCATGACTTCTCCTGCACAGACGCAGCGGATATGTACTATGGGACACTGGCGGACAGGGTGAGATTTTTCAAAGAGAGTAAGGAGGGAATTGAGATTATGTGCCAAGCTATGGAAGATATGAGGAATCAGACATTGAAAGAGGGAATGATAAATGTTGCAAAAAAAATGCTGGAAGATGGAACAATAACGCTTGAAAAGATTGCGGAATTTGTTGGCCTTTCAGTTGACGAAGTGAGAAAATTGAAGACAGACCAGAATATATAAATGGCACTAATATCTGTTTCCTTTTTGATGTTTTACCTTGTCTATGGCAACATTGCTTTCATTTAGATAATAGTAATTTTGGTATTTATACATCAAAAATGTTATAGAACAGGCTTCTTTATATATTCTATAACAAAGACCAATCAGCGAGATTTGACATTTAAAAATTTGTTGATTGGCCTTTATTATTATCCCTATTTGCACATTAGAGAATATTTCTAAATTTTTTATAAATTAGTTTAAAAACTTCTTTACAAAACGTCTCTGAGGCTGCTGGAAAATCTTTCCTAAGGAACTGTTAAGAAATTAAATGAACAAGTTGCGAAGGATGTTTTTTCAAGCGCAAAGAAAAAAACGTAGGCGTAGTGGGCTACGGCGAGGCTTTTTGATGCAGCGATTGGAAAAACAGGCAAGCAAGTTGTTCAAATTAATTCTTAACAGTTCCTAATCATACACTGATTCCTTATCAAAGTCCAAAATATTACCAGTTTCTGCGTCAATTTCAAACTCATATTCCATCTCGCCGCTGACAAACTCCAATTCATACGTCATGCGCCCATCATCCTGGTCTTCTTTCTCTTTTTTCCATGTCCCATCTTTTTCTTTCAGGCCAGCTTTTTTTAGCGCGATATTTTTTGCTTCTTTTAGTGTAATGGCGCTGCCATTTCCCGTAGAATTTTCCCCAGAAGGCTCTTTGTGGTTTTCAATTTCATAATCACGGCTTACTATATTCCCTGATACTGCATCAATTTCGTAATCGTATTCCTTGTCTCCATTATAAAATTCAATTTCATAAACCGTTCTTCCATCTTCTGTATCCTGCCCTTCTTTCGTAAACTGAACGTCCGATTCCTTCAGCTTAGCATCCTCCAACGCAATTTCTTTTGCCTTCGCTATGCCAATCTCTTTCTCATTCCCTCCATTATCCGTTCCCTCCCCATTTCCACCATTGTCTACTCCCTCTACAGGCGCCGTTTCTTTAACCTCAGCATCCTGTACGCTGCTGCCATCGCGCCCGGAACAGCCAGTTACCAGAGCTGCGCACAATAAAATACATCCAATTTTAAAATTTCTTTTCATAGTCCTTAACCTATTCCTTTCTGCCAAAGCGTATTCATTTTACTAAAACACCTTGGAACGCCATATAATATTCCATATTACTATCCATGCCCTATAAAACCTGATGCATAATGCCTGCCATGAATAGCTGATTATCTTATTTTATTATATCCAAAAAGAATAGATTTAAAAGACCCTTTTACATAACCGAAATATTTTTTCTACAGCTTTGTAACCGATTATCTCCAAATTATTCGCAGCAATTCCTATCCATAAATTCCTTGTTTACCGTTACTAATTGTCTCCCAGCATTTTATCCATTCTGTCATATGGGCCTCCTGCCCTATGTACTCCCTGATGTCTGCTATGTACATCTGCTTTTAAAGGGGTAATATTGTCAACTTCATTTTTGCCGCCCAATCCAATCGGCTGTATATGGTGCACATCATATCTTGCCCCTTCCTGCTGTACCTTTACAGGATTGCCACTGCCATTTGTAATATAAACATCCGTTTCATTCCTAGGCCATTCACACCCATTTTTTTCCTCCCATTGCTGAATTAATCCCTCTTTCATCTTATTAAATTCATTACGCATCTTTTTGGTTTCTTGCGGGGACAATTTTTTTAAATCTGATGCTTCAAAAAATTTATCTGGAAGTGTATCTGGAAACTCTGTTTTCTCTTTCAAATCTTTTATATAATCTCCCACATTTTCCTCTAATTTCTTATCAAAAGCATCCTCTTTGGCAGCTTCCCTGCTTTCCATTTCATTAAACAAATTCTTCCAGAAATCTTTTACTTCTTTTTCCGTAATACCAGTCTCCGGTTTTATTTCCTTATTATTCTATCTTTCTGGACCCATGTGCTCTGCGGCATCCATACTTTTTGAAAATGACTCTAAAAAAGCCATCACATCACCCCTCCCTCATCCCTGTATATTTCTGTAAACCTGTACCAGATATCTTTATAAGCACTATCTCTTACCGATTGTTCCGACAAAATCAAAGCCATTACCAAATCTACCTGCTTCTTTGAATATTTTTGTATAGGCGGTGTTAATTTAACCGCAACAGATTGAACCCATTCATCCAAATGATTTATTTCCCCCAAAGGCCCGATCAATTCCCCTGCCCTAAAGAAATCATATGCTAATTTTCCCAGCAAAGCCATCTTGTCTTCCTTCTCTGCAGCAATATATCTTACAAAGCCAATTTTTACAGAAGTATCAAGTCTAGACTTAATTACCACATCCTTCAGCTTTTGCATCTCTTTCCTGCTTCTTTTCCTAAGAATCTCTGTATTCATACATACTTTCAATCTCATCTGTAGTTATCGAAACAATCTTATCAATAAATAATTTTGCCTGCTGGCATTTATTATAAGAAGAATACTTAACCGCAAATATCTGGATTTCCCGTTCAATTGTCAGCAGCCCACTGTTCGACCAAAGCAGGTCCTGATTGTCCTCTGCCAGCATAACCGCCCGCTTTTTAAGCTGTTCCGGCATAATATTATACTTATACAGCATCTTATAAAACCGGGAGTTCTTATCAGAAAACTTGGTTTTCTTTTCTAAACATTTTCTGCCGTTGCCGCACTAAACTTAAAACTATTGTCGTCAAACTTTAGTTTCATGACTTGGTTATCATATTTCAGAGAGACCGAAGCCCTGTCTTCATAAAAAGACTGCCTGATTTTATAAATTTTCGCAGTAATCGGCTCTGCCCCGCTTGGCAAAATCTCACAGCCTATCAGGGAATTAATGAAAGTGGATTTGCCGGAACTGTAATTGCCCATTACACAAATAGGTATTACATCATTTGTAACATCTGTATATTTTTCAAGCTCCTCTTTTATTTTCTTATAGACATTCCCAGTCTGCATCACTAATGGGCGGAGGCTTTCATTAAAAACTTCATTAATTTCCGGAAATATATCGCGGGCATTTTCAAGGAAAAAAATATCCTTCTCTACGGTTATAATATCTGCATATTCCCCAACTCCACATAGTTCCTGAAGCTCCTTATACTCATCTTCCGTCCCCTGAAAAACTATATTCACTTTTTCATTTGGAATTTTATAGTCCCGTATAATCATGTCAACAATTTCTTTTATATTAAACGGGAAAAACCCTTTGATAAATTTCTCTTTTAATAAATCACTGTTTTCATCTACCTCCTTCCATGATGCACTATATTCATCCCAGCTTTGGTACGCAACTTTCTTTTGATAAGGATTGCTGATTATTTTTATCTTTGCCATCGTGTCTTTTTCCCCTGTCTATATATTTAAACTTTTCCTGCCCTGACGACAAAAAGGGGCACGGCAGGTGATAATTCCCCTGCATAGCCCCTGTATATTGGGTAATATAATTGTTCTTAGGAACTGTCCCAAAATAACTTACCATATTTCGTGACAGTTCCTTACCCAGCTTTTAATATCCTGCTTTTTTTGCCCCATATTTGGCTTCTGCGTCTGTAAATCCATCAAATTTTAACTGCCTGATTAATTCCTGCTTTGAAAAAGGCATAATTTGAAGATATTCCTTTGCTTTTTTTGCTGCCTGTTTTTTCCAGTTTGCACCACATTTGGCAGCGCCATATTTCGCCTCCTTGTCTGAAAACCCATCAAATTTAAGCTGTTTAATCAGACCCTTTTTAGAAAAAGCCATAATTTTTAAATACATTTTGGCTTTTGACAAAGCATTCTTTTCTCCCCTTGTCGCAGCCTGTACTTTTACAGTCTGCCCGGCCAGGGGCGCTTTTTGCCCCAAAGGGGTAAACTGGATAAAAGATGAGCAAAGAGCGATAATCACTGCAATACAATAAAAATGTTTTTTAATTTGTTTAACCATAAAATCCTCCATTCTTTCCAGAATCTGTAAGCTTCAACAGGCGGCAATAGTACTATTCCAGCCTTTTTTCTTTCTGCATGATTCCCGTAATAATAAATACTGCTGCAAAGATAAAGCTAAGGATTGACCATATCTGTAAATCAGAATAAGAGCCGACATTTGCAATCCCAATTAACCCACCAAATGCATAAAATGCCCCGGCCACAATAGTTCCTGTCTTTAGCTTTCTGCAGCATATCCCTACAATCCCCGCGATAAGCATACATACAGCAAGCATAAACCCTGCACTTCCACTCACTTCACCATTATCCTCTAATGCATTTCCAATTCCAGCCGCACAAGACTGAAATGCAATCAATACAAAGAGGACAATTGAAATAATCCCAATTACTAATCTTGATGTTTTCATACCATTTGAACCTTTCTTTTGTTTTGCATCTAAATATTCTTTTTGTATTATAGCATCTTTCACCGCAAAATACAACTAATAGTTAATATATACAATTACTTTTAGTTAGTTACGCAACTTTCCTTGAATCTTTAAAATAGAAAATAATATTACCATCCCAAGTATATACTACTCATATAAGTAACCTTGGCAATACTTCGCCTATCGCATACAGCAATAACTTATATGCTAATTACAGGAGGTTTCCATGAACCAGATTGCTTTAGGAAAACGAATCCGCAGCGAACGCCAGGCACATGGCCTGACGCAGGAGCAGCTGGCTGAAAAAGCTGACGTATCCACAACCTATATTGGCTATATTGAGCGTGGGGAACGTACCATGACGCTAAATACGCTTACGACAATCGCAAACGAACTCCACGTTTCAGTCGATTACCTGCTGCAGGATATTGTCCCGCTAGACAGTTCGGCGCGCACAAACCGTTTAAAGCAGCTCTGGTCCTCTGCCAGCCCTGCCCAGCAGGAGATGATTTTGAACCTGATCCAGGTTGTTTTAGATACTCCGCAAGACTGCTGACAAAAAAGGAACCCGTGCCATTATATTACACAAGTTCCTTTTTCTTTTGGTATGCTGCCAGCATACATTTCTATATTCACAGCCACTATTTCTTCAATCCAAGCATGACTATCCTGACATATTTTTCAAGATCATATCCATAATTAAATGCGATACAAAACAGAAAAAAACGAATTAACATATCCCACTTTCTGCTTAGTTTTGAAAATGGCCATATCCTATGTACCCAATCCCCATAATTCGTAAGGCAGACAAAGGCAATCACGATATAAAGCATTAATGCTGCAAGCTCCAGCAAAAAAGATTGTGGTGTTACCGCACATTCCACAGCCATGCCTACAATATAAATTGCCATAGTAACATAAAAACTGCCTGCCAGAAGCTGCTTCCAAATCACCTTACTGCGGAATCCCACCGGGGCATATGGGCTTACTTTCGGTTTTACCACCCCTGCCGCAGCTTCCCCTCCACAATCCCCATCTTTCCCTGAATTAGTACTATCTTTCGTATAATTTCCCATGTTGTTATCCTCGACACGTTTTCCTGGAGTGTCAGACTCTGCCTTTCCCCCTGTCCCCCAGATCCCTTCCAGTTCCTTGTAAGCTTCCGAAGCATTTTGGTAACGCTGCTTCGGCTCCAGCGCTATACATTTTTGGATAAACCCCTGATACGCAGGGTGACAGCAGACATTTCCCTGTGGCAGCCTTCCTGTCAGCATCACATGAAACAGCACACCCAGAGAATAGATATCCGACCTTGCATCCGTCTGCTGAAACCCAAACTGCTCTGGCGCAGCATAGCCTGCCGTCCCTAATATCGTCGTATCCCTGCCCTTCCCTTCCTTTGGCATCCTGGCAATCCCAAAATCAAGCAGTTTCACAACACAATCTGTAGAAACCAACACATTTCCCGGATTGATATCCCTGTGCACAATATTCAGGCTATGCAGGACAGAAAGCACCTCCAGAAGCTCCTGGACAACCATCCGCGCCATCCTCTCGCCTATCCTCTTAGACTGGATAAGTTCTTGTAATGTATCCCCGCTAATATACTCTTCAATGACAATAATCCTGTCATCAATCCGTATTAAATCTAAAATAGATGCCAGATTCCGGCTGGAAACCGTCCTTAAGCTCTGATACACGCCTGTCATATCCAGCTCAACTTCCTTCCAGATATATAATTTTTTATCAACATAGCTTTTTACCAGCCACGTTTCTTTCCCCATGTTCTCCCCAAGCTTATCCAGCTTTTTATAAACTTCCTGCAAATACTGAAGCTGCATGTCCCAATTCCCCATTGCGCCAATGCCACCTTTCTATTCTAATGTCCCCTTCCTCAAACCTCTTGCCTTTTTTCAGTTCCATGATATGATTATATAAAAAATACACCAAACAGGAAAGAGGAAATAAAAAACCATGAGAAAATCCACGCAGGAGTTATTAAAAATATTAAACGAATCCCCACAAATCAGTGATTATATAGAAAAAGAAGAGGACAATATGGTACAGGCCGAACTTTACCAATACCTAAATATGCTCCTGAATGAAAAAAAGATATCCGCCAGCCAGATGATAAAACTCTCTGGATTGGACAGAACCTATACATATGAGATTCTGTCCGGCAAAAAAAAGCCCTCCAGAGACAAAGTCCTTGCCATCTGTTTTGCACTAAAGCTTACATTTGAAGAAACGCAGAACCTGTTAAAAGCTACCGGATATCCTATTTTATATGCCAGAATCAAAAAGGACAGCATCCTTATTTTCGCATTGCAACATAACGCAGCGTTAGCCGATGCCAACGAAATGCTTTTTGACTTCGGTTTTCAGATTCTTTCGTAGTTTGTTACAATTCACGATCCATGATATCAGTAACTATAATTTACTGCCAGCCCAAGATTGTCCTTAAAAAAGTTTGTCCCATTCCTGGCGTCAAACCGCCCCGCGATATCTTCTGCCTGCCCATAAACCCACTGTTCCAGTTCCTTTACCGGATAAACCCCATCATTCCGGAAACAGGAAAACTGTTCCGGCAGCGTTAATGGTATATGTTCTTCTTTTCTGGAAAGCTGATGAAGGACTGCCCCTGCCCCTTTATAAAAATCGTAGGCCATTTTCTCATCCCACAAACCGGCAGCCCACGGAAAACTATTTGCCATTAATTTCACACCCTGCTCCAAATCAGAAAAGGCAAAACAACGAAGGACTGCCCCAATATAGGATAAGTCGCCCCTGTCACGGTGTCCAATACGTTTCAGTTCCCTTGCATATGGAATTGCCATCTTCAAATCACCCTTATCCATCGCATATTCAATATATGCCTTGAGCATCCTGTGCGGCGTATCTTTACAAAAAGAAAGCCTCCGCTGTTTAATTGGCTTTGCATGGACAGCAGCCCCTTCCTCATCTCCCATTAAAAGATGCATCCTTACCGCAAAAGACCGCTCACAGGCGCGGCAGTCCGATAAATCATCACGCCCTGTTTTCCAAAACCGCTGGAAATATTCAAAAGCTTTTTCTTTATCTATGTATATCATAAACTGGCTTTTCTGGCTCCAATATGTACGGTGTCCGATATTAAACCGCTTGATAAGCTGATAGTACTGATCCATCATTTCTTCCCACTGCGAAATAGGAATCTGCGGCAGGGAAACTACCGGGTCAACCGCCAACTGCATTATCATAATATACATTTCCCCGCCTGCCGAGCCAAACAAATCAGGATATTCCTCAAAAATTGAGCTAAACTCTATAGCTGCCGGCATCGCCTTTGGCGGGTCGTCATGGAAATAAACTTCCGCCGCATATTGGTACCGAAAAAACATCCTGTAATAGTGGTCCTGTGCCTCGTCTGCCTGCTTTATTGCAGACAATAACGCTTCCCTTAAAGCCGCCCCTTTTAAAAGCTCCAAACTTTCCTGAATTAAATCTCCATCATATTTATCTGCCATATGCCCTCCTTATTTAATACCATCTACCAGATACAACAGTTCCCTGCTCAATGCCCTTAACTCCTTATTATGCAAAGAATGCCCGCCTGCAGCTAAAGCCTGGACATAAAGCACCTTTGCCATACTTCTTAGCAATTCATCATCCTGGACAGATAAAAGCCGCTGAACCAATGGATTGTAATAATTTAAGTAAAGCCCTGCAAGCGCCTTACCAGAATTTCCAGATAACAGTGACGAAAGCGCCGCTGAAAAAACACCGTTGGAACTTTCTTTCGCCCCTTGTACCTGACGCAAAAAACGCACATCATCACTTATAGAATAAAGTGCTGGTAAATCTGCCGGCTGAAAAGAACGTAAATCCGCCCTGCAGTCAAATTCTTTCAGGCCCTCATTCATGGCAGCCAGCATCCTTTGCGCCTCCCTGCGTTCTTCAGCCGGAATTCCTTTTAATACCTTCCCCATATCCTCTTCATGCAACGGTACAACCGGGAGATGAAACCGTTTCGCAAGCTTTGGGATAAGCTGTTCGTCAAATGCATAGCCAGAACAAATTAGAAGGCGGTTCTGGGCAATAAAAACGGGCTTTAACTGTTCAAACCGCGGGACATCGCCAATGTAGGAAGCGCTGCCTGCATGTTTTAATGCTGCACCTGTCATCCTCCCCTCTGAAGTTACAAAAGGCAGGTAATCAATAAACATATCAAAAATTTCATCATCCCACACTGCCATTGATTTAATTGCATCATAGTGGACAGAAACAATTTTATGCAGTGTTTCTGGGTTATCTTTTGACATATGCCGGAAATGCTGTTTTACAGTATCTGAAAATTCCTGTCTTGCCTCCTCCAGTTCCCCATCTTCATAAAAACTCTCCCTTGACGCAGTTGGCCTCAATTCTGCTGTATTAAAAAAGCAGCGCAGAAAAAATGCCCAATCCGGCAAAAGAGGCGTCCCCTGGTCTGTCAGAAGCATATTTTTCAAATATATACGATGCCCATTTTTTACCGAAGAATCCGTTTTATAGGGAAGAACATACGCCGCGCCAGACAAATGCTTTGTATGGAACAAAACTACATCCAAAAACTTTTCTTGAAAAAGCCATTCCCCGAAAGCCAAAAGCTTTCCACGCCCCATCTGCATAAAATCCTCCGGAATCTGGTTTAGGGGCTTTTTCTCCTTATTCAGGCGAACCGGAACAGGAAGCATTAACCCATAATACTGAACAAGCCTTGTAACCGTCTCTTCCTGAAAATACTCCTCACACCCTTCCTTTGCCGTTAAGATAACAGAAGTCCCCGTAGGAATATCCTTTCCTTTCCCTTCCTTTGAATCCTCCAGCCTTTTTAGCGTATATGTGCCATCCGGCTTTCCTTTCCAGACATATGCTTTTTTACCGTCTATTGACTTTGTATGTACTACAATCGTATCTGAAACCATAAAGCACGAAAGCAGGCCAATCCCAAACCGCCCAATATAATCTTCCTGCAGCCTCCTGTCTAACATGCCGCTTTTGGAAGACTGCCCAATTACAGATAAAAACTGGTGGATTTCCTCCTTCGTAAGCCCTGCCCCATTATCTGTAAAAACAATTTTCCTGCCAGGCTTTAACCGAATATTGATTGCCCCTTGGTCCCAGCCAGGTTCCCGCCTTTTCCGCAGGGCAATCGCATCCGTCCCATTTTGCAGCAATTCCCTTAAAAATACATCTGCCGATTTGTATAAATGATTTGATAAGATATCCAGCATCCCGCCCAAATTTACCTGAAAATGATATTCCTTACCCATTTTGTCCCCCTTACTGTGACATTTAGCTGCCAATTACCTATTCACAAGTAATCTCTACATCCACATTCCGTGCCTGCTCATTTTTCAGATGCAGGTTTACATACCCTTCTTCAAATTCTTCCAGTTCCAAAACTTTATTCCAATCTGATATATCATATGTAACTTCCTTTTGCTTTTGGTATATTGTAAGCAAAATACGCCCCTGGCTGCACTTCGCTTTTATATCCAGCTTCCTGTCCTGTTTGAGCTTCATGCGGTCATTAAATTCCCTGTCTGCTTTTAAAAATTTCACTTTCATTTTCTGTTCTGAAATATGAACGCTTCCATTATATACCATGCCTTCTCCCCAAAAGCAAATGCATAGCACCAGTGCAATTACCACGACACCCCTCCCAAACCGGATATATTTATTATCAAGCCCGCTGTTGGAAAATATACGCCCCATTACTATCACAAATAATAGCAAAATAATAAAAATAATCTTCACAATGCCACCCCCTTACATCTCCTTAAATCTATATCTCCCATATCCCATGCCAGTCACCTTCTCAATTATTGCAGCTTCTTTCATAGTTCTTATGATATTATTGGCCTTTGATCTGGAACATGACAACCATTCTGCAATATCTGCCTGCCTGAATGGCTTTGTTGTATCGCAAATTTCATATATTTGCTTTATATTTATCACAAATGTTTCTGTAACTTCCGAATCAATACATAACTCCAAATACTTTCCAAATTCACTGCTTACTTTTTCTTCTTCACTGCTTACTTTTTCTCCTTCACTGCTTACTTTTTCTCCTTCACTGCTTACTTTTTCTTCTTTACTGCTTACTTTTTCTTCTTTACTGCTTACTTTTTCTTCTTTACTGCTTACTTTTCTAAATATTGTAACCTTAAAACTATCTCCAAGTTCTTCAAATAACGGTTCACGCAAACCGTATTCTTTACATCTGCTTATCATCCGCGGCAATCCCGTTCCCCATGCCTCTACAATGTGCATATAATGAAATGCTTCAGCAACTGCCTCATTCCTACATGTAGATTTCCCAAGTTTTGCCGTTTGGATATCTAACCCTCCATACAACGTTCCCGGCGATAATACCTCAACCCTGTCATCAAATACACATATCTGAACACACGATTTATCCAGATAACTTCTATGTGTAACCGCATTTACCACCATCTCCCTGACAGCTGCTTTTGGAAGTTCATATAAATCACTTCTGAATACCCCTTCAATCTCCGCCCCCATATTTATGTGCCTTAGCACAAAACGGTAAGCATTTTCTACCTGCTCATATATCGGCCCACAAAATTCTTTCTGGTCAATAAATATATCTCTTGTCATTCCTTTAAATAAAGCACACTGCACTTTTGCAAATCTGTATTTATTCTCCGTCATGAGATTAAATGCATGCGTTGGATATAAATTTTTTCCTACTCTGCATAATAATCCAAAATCCTCCAGCTTTTCCAGTGTCATAGATTTAATCTCTGACTTTTCTTCTTCTGTTTTGCAGGATTCTTTTGCCGCCTGCACCATTACTTTACATAATTGAAGCGCTTTTTGCTCATCAAATTCCTGTCCAATATCCTGCATAGTATCATAAGAAATATTTTGCCCCTCTAACTCTAACTCCTTTAGCTTTCTCTGATCAGCCGGCCTGCTTGTGCCATTAATCCTGATATATGAAGATGCCTCTTTCCCTTTTCTTGTAATATAATATGGCCTGAATTTTCCTGGAACAATATCTATCACCAACACTGTCTTATCTTCAATTGTTTGAATTAAAATATCTGGTTCAATCTGTGGAGTACAAGCATCTGATACCATATTAGATATTGCATCAGACAGTTTGAAAGGACTCTGGCTGCCAATGCCATATACTATACATGTTTCATCCTCAATTCCCAAGATAACCGTCCCTCCTGAACTATTAGAAAAAGCAATAATATCTTTCAAAAATTTCTCATGGTTTTTAGGGATTTCCTTTTTAAACTCTACCTTTCCTGATTCACCAAAATATTCTTTACTTACCACTGCAATCCTCCTCGTCTTTGTCACCCTGGCAATAAAAATTATATAGAAAAAGGCATCAGGAAGCACACTCCCAATGCCTGCATCTGTTATTATTTTACCACCATCCCACCATCTTGCCAACCCAATAAATCACCCCAAATACCCAGCTTGAGAATATACCATACAGGATAACGGGTCCTGCGATTGTAAAAATCTTACAGCCAATCCCAAACACCTGTCCCTCTGCCTGGAACTCAATTGCCGGCGATACCACAGAATTGGCAAACCCGGTAATCGGCACAATACTTCCAGCGCCGCCAAACTGCCCTATCTTCTGATAAATATTAAGACCAGTTAAAATAATGCTTAACACCACAAGCGACATTGTAGCGTATAGGGAAGAAAGCTCTTTATCATTGCCAAGATACTGGTAAAATGAGCTAAACCCCTCTCCGACACAGCAAATTGTCCCTCCAACCAAAAAAGCCTTTAAACAGTTAACAAGGCAGTTATTTTTAGGCGTCATATTCCCAACATACTGGTTATACTTATCTTTCTGCTTCTGTTCATCTTTTTCCCGGATTACTTCTTCTATTGTAGGTTCTGTGCTATCTTTCTCGTTCATGATTTGCACCAAGCCTCAAGCGAAAATGCCTGTATCTCCATTTGAGGCGCAAACACAAAGGGTGAAAGATGTGTGTTTGCATTTTACCCTTTCTTCTTTTTTTCTTTCACCCTTCCCCTCCATACTGCGCCTTACGCGCCCTAAATAATATAATTGCCCACCCTTCTTATAACCTTCTGTCCGCCATATGCTAATGCGGACAGAAACAAAGCTGGTACAAGCTGCCAAGCGCCTTCCCAAGCCCCAGGGAAACAATCAGGACAGGAAGCCCGAAACGAAGATTTGTCCGCTGGCACAATACCGGAATAACCTTTAAAGTTTCTGCAAGCGCCATTGCAAGCGAACCGACAAAAACGCCTGCAAACAGCCCAAAAATTGCCAGACCGGCCATGCCCATCCTAATGTGCACCTGAAATACTGTCATAAATGAGCCAGCAATCCCGCCAATTGCAATCACTGTTTCCATCTGATAAATATGGCTTGCAAGCCCAAGCCTGTCAGCCATGCGCGGGATAATCCCAAGGATGGAAATAAATGCAAAGACCCCTCCGGCAACTGCAATGCCCCCGCTAAAACCAATAATAACCAACAATATATTTTGTATTATCTGCATACGCTTTCCCCATTTCTGTCCATTCTTCCGGTCTTTACTTTATAGTCTTGCCCTCCCGGTCAGCATCTTTGATAATTGCCTTATTCATCTCTTCCTCATAATTACGCATCTCAATATGGATTGGCGTCGGGTCATCATGCAGCTTCTGCCCTTTAAAATGGTTATAAAAGCCTAAAATCCCTGCCAAAATCCCTATGCTGTAGGCAACCTCCAAAATAGAGCCGCTTTCCTTTTTCATACCTGTTACCAGATAATAGAGATTATCAAATACCTCCCCCACACTGACGTCTGTATTAAACGTCATAATGGTAAACGCCGAACCAATAAATACTATAAGGGAAAGGATGACTAATTTTGTATACTCCATCGCTTTTTTTGGCGTCAACGGCATTTTATACTCTACTACAAAATCCGGCTCCCCAATATTTTCTACTTCTATGCCAGGAAACTCTTTCTGTATTAAATGAATCACTTTCATTACCGAAAAAATCAGCTTCTGGTTTTTATCTCCCCCAACTGTATATAAAATAATATCCCCTATCTTTTTACCCATTTCTGCATCTGCAGTATAAATCTCAGCAACATCCTGCAAAAGGATCTTTCGGTTTACAACCTGCGCATTCTGCGGCAGTTTTAGATACACTACGCCAGATTTCATGCCCCTGCCCCCGCTTCCCATTCTGTGCTGCAGCTTATATAAGGAAGCTGTACTGCCTCCCTGTCTTCCTCTTGCTGCACAATACGGCCATTTACAAACGCTTCCTTTTCACTGCTCCCAGTCTGGTATAAGAAAACTGTTGTTAAAATCATGATTCCAAGCACAAAAAAGAACCATATCTTTTTATTTTTTACTGCCTGCATCATCACCCCTCCATTTCTCAGTACTGCATCTGTAAACAGTAACTTTTATATACAAAAAGTATGGCTCTTCTTTTAATTTTTATTCATGTTTTAAGAACAAAAAGTGCGTTCCCGCATCTGCCTTAAAATTTTCTTTTCCAAACGGCTGACTTGAACCTGGCTGATCCCTAAGCATCTGGCCACCTGGGACTGTGTCATCTCCCGAAAATAACGGTACTCAATTAATTTCCGTTCTTTTTCATCCAACTCATCTAAAAGCTGTCCAAGCAGCATATGGTTTAACACCTCTTCCTTTTCTGTATCCAAAACTGCACTCCCCTGGTTCATCAAACGGACTGATTCCGCGCTGCTTGTCCCTGCATAACCAATTGCGCCATCACCTGTCCGTACAATTTGGTCAACCATTGAAATGTCCTTTCCCTCTGACTGGTAAATCGTCCGGTAAATAGAATCCACCTCACTCCCTGCCTCCATCGCAAGCACAATTTCTTCTGCCGTCAGCTCTGTTGCTGCTGCAATTTCATCTATCGTAGCGTTCCGCCCAAGCTTTTGGCTTAAACTTTCCGCTGCCCTCTTTACTTTAAAGCCGTTTTCCTTTATTGTCCGGCTTACTTTTATCATTCCGTCATCCCGCAAAAAACGTTTGATTTCGCCATTTATCATTGGTACGGCATAAGTAGAGAATTTTACCTGGTAACTCGTATCAAAATGGTCGATTGCCTTAATCAGGCCAATACATCCAATCTGAAAAATATCTTCCTGGTCATAACCCCGCCCGGCATAACGCTTTACAATATTCCAGACCAGGCCGATATTATTTTCTACAAGCTGGTTCCTGGCTTCCCGATTCCCTGCATGTGCTTTTGCCAATAGCTCCATCACATCCATCACATCTACCATTTTGCAGAAATTTAACTATCCTGCCCCTTTCCAATCTGCTTCCTCATCAAAACGCTCGTCCCCTTTCCCGGTTCTGAAGTTACTTCCAGGGAATCCATAAAAGCCTCCATAAAAGCAAACCCCATGCCAGAACGTTCCCATTCTGGCTTTGTCGTATACAGCGGCTCCATCGCTTTTGCAATGTCTGCAATTCCGATTCCGGTATCAGTAATACGGACAATCACTTCCTGCTCCTGAATCTCACAGGTAATTTCTATTTCCCCTGACTTCCCACAATAACCATGAATAATACTGTTCGTAACTGCTTCTGATACAGCAGTCTTTACATCAGCAAGCTCCTCCAGTGTCGGATCCAGCCTTGTTATGTAAGCTGCTACCACAGTCCTGGCAAACGCCTCATTTTCCGAAACACTTTCAATGATTAATTTCATAATAGCTGTCTTTCTCCTTCCTGCTCTTTTGCATCCCCTCCAATGCTTCTTCTACTGTATCATATCTTTCTATAATTTTATACAACCCCGAAAGGGTAAATATCCGGTTCACCACTTCCCCAACATTCGTAACAGCCGCCCTCCCGCCTAAGAACATTACCTTTTTATATCTTCCCATAATCAGGCCAATCCCTGAACTGTCCATAAACCCTACATCTGTAAAATCAAAAATAACATGCTTCATATTCCCTGCCTCAATCAGCCTGTCAGAATATTCCCTAAGCTTTAAGACTGTATGATGGTCCAAATCATCTGTTACATAAATCACAAGGCAGTTCTGGTGCAGCTCATAGTGTACCAGCCTGTTTTCTGCCAAAGCTTCCATAATACCACTTCCTTTCCACTACAAAAAATTCCGCCGGGGTATACTCCCAGGAACTGTGAAAAAACAACCTAATTCCCTGCCTGTAAGATTATTTCTTCACAATTCCCTATGTATTCCCTGACGGAATTTTCCCATCATTTTATCATTTATTCGCCCAACTCCCGCAGACGTTTCTGCGCCTCACTAACACGTGGGGAATCCGAATATTCTTCCAAAATCTTATTGTAATATTCCTTTGCTTTTTCCGGTTCTGATTTCTGCTGATAACAGCGCCCCAAAAAATACATTGCATCTGTATTATCCGGGCCATATTCCAGGGCACGCTCCAACAATTTAATCGCCTTATCATAATCCTTTTTACCGGCATACTCCCCTTCACCGTTATATGCGTCCCGCCCTTTAACAAAGAAACTATTGGAAGCTTCTTCATAGGTTTCTTCTTTTATTTTATCATAAAGCTCCTTCGTCTTTTCTGCAGAAAGCGATTCCTCATTTACCTTTGCCAGGCTCTTTGCTGCATTTTCCTTATCGTTATCCAAATAATACTGCATCGCTTCCGCCAGGAAATCATATGACTCCTGAAATGTAGCGCCGCCTTCTGTACCTTTCCCTTCTAATTCCTCATTCTGCTTTTTCAGCTCTTCTAACTCATCTGTAAGCTTTTTATTTTCATTTCGCAGCATCGAAACATCACTGTTACTTTCTGCCATTTGCTCACTATAGTTTTTAAAATCTTTGTTATCCTGGTTCGATTTCTTTGACTGAATATGCGGAATAATCAAAAACCCCATCAATGCCATGCCGATTGCAACACCTACAATTACATTGATAAATGGCAAAACAGATGGTTTTTCCTCTTTATACGGGGTTATCGTCTTATAAGCGTCTGGTATCTCTGCCTGTGGCACAATTTTACGCGCCTCTGGTTCTTTCCTGACAGCAGCAGGCGCTTTTTCCACAGTCTCCCCTTTTAAATGGATATCTGAAAGTTCATTTAAATAACGGATGGTAACCGTATTCGTGACGTCAATTTTACCGGCATTTACCAAAAGCTTCTTTGCCCGCACCTTATTTTCCTTTTTGTCTGTCATCATATACAGCAAAGCAAGCAGCTGGCTGGCACGAATGAACTTGGGATTCATATTGACAACCTTTTTCAGTTGGATCACTGCCATGTCCCCATCGCCATGCTGCGCAGAAAATAACGCTGCATTGTACTTTTTAATTGTCTGGCTGTACATTTCCAGACGGTTAGGATTAGACTGGATCATGCCGATATATCTATCTGCATCATTATTTTCCGCCTGAAAATGCTTGCTGATTACCCACTCGCTCAAAGCGGAGACAATCTCGCCTTCTTCAAAATAAATCAGCCCTAAAAGGTTTCTTGCATCAGTATTCCGTTTATTAAACTCCAAGCTTTTCTTTAACGAAAAAACAGCGCCGGACAAATCCCGGACCTTTGCCTGTTCCAGCCCTTTATTATAACAGCTGTTTGATATACTGATTATTTTCCGGTAGCCTGATAAATCCTGGCCGCAATGTACACACTGCGTTTTTGTAAAAGCTATCTTAGCATTGCATCTTGGACAATTCATGATTCCTCCACCCACTCTACTGTGTTATTTTCACTCTCCATCTTCGCCCCAGCCAAAATCGACTGCAGTAAATCCGTTACATCTGTGGTGTTATTCCCATAAATTGCATCTTCCGCCTGTTCAATGTCAAGGCTTGGCTGAAACTTTGCTAATTCTGCTTCAAAATCCATCTTACACTACCTCCATCTAATCATCAATTATTATTTTTCGCAAATCTCGACAAATCATACTATCAAATCTGGTATGTCAGCTGACTTCAATAACAGAACCCCTTGCATTAATCTCCACATGGTTTGCTTCTTCCCTGATATTTGTCATTACTCCATTAATATTAATTTTTGTTCCAGGATACAATACCTTCTGTACCTTAACCTTAGCATTATTCGCCCTGCTCATCTGATCCATGACGCTCTGTTTTTCACGGATTTTGACATTAATTGCGCTTTCCTTCTCCACTTTGCTTCGTATCAGCTTGATTTTCTGCATCCTCAAATCTTCGCGCTGCGTCTTTTCTATCATAATGTCAATCTGGTTGATTCCATTTACAATCTTTTGAAGTTCCTGCTCTAAAGCCGCCTCTTCCTTTTCTTTCAGCATCAGCCTGCTAAATAGATCTTCCTCAACCCCGGCAAAAATCATTGTTTTCACCTCTGCCATATTTCCAATAATCGTTGCAATAATATGGCGCTCTGCCCGGATTTCCCCGCCAATGATAATCCCAAACCGGCCGGATACTAAGACATCGCGTCTTGCTGTGATATAGCTGTTCATAATAGCATTCGCATTCACATCCCCGCCAGATTCTACTGTTGACTGCTCAAAAAATTTCCCGGAAACAGAGCCTCCGGCAACAATTCTCCCTTTTCCGCTCCCCTGCATCCCATTCTTTAACACAACGTCTTTCGCAGCATGCAGTTCACTTGCCTCAACATAACCGTCTACAACAATAGAACCTTTTTCTGAACGGATTTTAACGCCAGTCAGTACATTCCCCTGGATATGTATGTCATTCATGAAAGAAACATCCCCTGTTGTCAGGGAAACATCCCCTTCTATTACCAGCTCATTATCCACAACCAAACGGTCATTAATATACGTTGCACGCCCGGAATGTTTTGCAAAATATTCCTTTCCATCCTCCGAAATATTAAAGCCCTTGCCCTTTAACCTGGCAAGTTCCTTCCCCTTCTTTGCAACAATTGTTTCCCCCTGAAACGTCTCCCCGTCCTGGCTCTCAACCGCCGGATGGTATATTACCAGCTTCTGCCCCTCTTCTACAAAAGGAACATCTCCATATTCAGAATAATCAACAGAACCATCCTGCAAAATTTTCGGCTTCGTATCTACAGTTGTAGAAAAAAGAAATTCATACCAGCCATCTTTCCCATCTACCGGTTTCTTGCTTTCTGCTACAAGGTATTTTTTCCCAATCTGCTTTTCCACCAGCATCTGGTCAATTACATCTTCATAAATTCCTGTGGTAACATCTACATCAGACAAAAAGCGGAATATGTTTTCTTTCTTATATTCCTTTCCCTCGTCCTGGAAATAGATATAAACTTCTGTTTCGTCCTCTGAAAACTCAATGCCAACTCCGCCTCCTGGCGTATCTGTCTGCTGCATGTTCTCACCCCTTTCTCATTTTATCAGAAAATAGCACTCCTATTTAAGCATAGTATATAAAACTTTTGTGGATAATGCAAGGCGAAAAGAAAAGTAACTAATAAATCCCCATTAAAAGAAGCATACGAAAAATGAAATCGTCCGTTCTCCTCTGCCGGAACAGCTTCTTTCTTTTTACAAGCCGCAGCCTCCTTGAAAAATCTTTTCTTCCCTCTGCCAGCTCCCCTGCCAGTTTCAAACGGGAAAGCACTTTCACATCCCCCTTACATTTCTTTAAGTCTTCCCGTTCAGGCAATGTCCCAAAAATCCTTATAAATTCTTCTGCCTGACGGCTGATATCATGCCTTTTGCCCCAAAAAAGGCGCAGCCTTTCACAAAATTCTTTCCATCTGCCCGAATTTGCGCCAACAACATTTCCGCCATGCTGCCGGTAACAGATATGGGGTGTTTCATCATAATACACCCTTCCAAAGCAGGACGCCGTAAGATAGAACCAGCGGTCATGCATCACCGTAAACCGCGGAAACTCAAATGCTATCAATGCCCGCAGCTCCTCATTCATAACGGCTGTACAGCCTGTTACAATATTTTCCAGCAGGGCATTCCCGAAAGACGGCCGCATTGCAGGACGCTTGATAGCAGACGGAATCGCATTTAATTCTGCATCTACAAGTTTCGGACGGCAGCAATATAAAAACGGGCTGTTTTTCCCATACTTTTCAATCACCTGTACTGCACTGCCCATTTTATCCGGCATCCAAAAATCATCCTGATCCGAAAATGCATAATAATCCGCTTTTTGTGTTTTTTTCATTAATTCAAAAAAGCTCTGGATGACTCCGCAGTTTTCTCCCTGGAACCACTGGACTTTTTGTGGGTATCTTACTGCATATTCCTGTAAAATCTTTTGTGTGCCATCCCTGGAACCATCATCACGTATCAATAGATGCAGTTGAGCCAGTCCTTTTTGTTTACAGTCCTGCTGCAAAATAGAATCTAACTGTTCCCTTAGGTAGGCTTTTCCATTGTAGGTAGACATTAAGATTTGCAGTTTCTTCATAACAATACACGCTTCCTCCATTCCCCGCCTTCTATAATGCTAATGATAAACTATCCTAACCAAGATAATGTTCAATCATAACCCGTAATTCCTTTTCCACCTGTGCAAACGGCTGAACTTCAAATACCATATCACTCTGCCTTGGGGGAGGCTCTTTTTCCAGCGCTTCACCCATATAGTGAAGGAACTCATAGTACAGGCAGGTATCATCCACATTTTTGACTGCCCTCTTTTCTTCTTCTGTAGGAAGATTCCCTAAAAATTTCCTGTAAATGGCATTTTGCAGTGTTTCTTCCATCTCGCGGTATCCATCTAACTCTGCTTTTACCGGCCGGGTAATATCAGACAGATACGCTTCACTTGCATCATGTAAAAGGCACGCAAGAACCACCCTGTCAGAATACCCCCTGGCCGCCGCTTCTTTCCCACATGCAACGCTATGCTGCGCCACAGAATAAAACTCTGGGAAATGCCCATTCGCCCTTGTCATAAGAGACAGGGCATGGACAATGTCTTCCAGCAGTATTTCTTCCTCTTTCGGCCTAAGCGGCGTAAAATGTACTTTACTGTATGTTGTAATATGCATCGCAGCCTCCTGTTTCCAGCTGCCCCAAACCGGCGCCAGCTACAATATCTTTGATAAAAAATCACGCAGCCTCTGGCTCCGCGGATTTGCAAATAATTCCTTCGGCTCGTTATCTTCCTGGATTACCCCTTCATTGATAAAGAGAATCCGGCTTGCAACCTCCTTTGCAAAACCCATTTCATGGGTGACAACAACCATCGTCATCCCCTCTGCGGCAAGCTCCCTCATCAGCTCCAGAACTTCACCAACCATTTCCGGGTCAAGCGCTGAAGTTGGTTCATCAAAAAGCATTACATCAGGATTCATCGCCAGTGCACGGATAATGGCAATTCGCTGCTTCTGCCCTCCAGAAAGCTGCGCCGGATAGGCATCTGCTTTATCCAAAAGGCTAATCCGCGCTAAAAGCTCATCCGCCCTTTTTGACGCCTCCTCCTTTGTCATTTTCCCTCTTTTTACTGGGGCAAGCATAATATTTTCCCGAATCGTCATATTCGGGAACAGATTAAACTGCTGGAATACCATCCCCATCTTTTCACGCATTTTATTGATATCTACGGATTCATCTGTAATATCAGTCCCCTCAAATGTAACTGTACCGCTTGTTGGTTCTTCTAAAAGGTTTAATGAGCGCAGGAATGTTGATTTACCACAGCCGGATGGCCCGATAATTGCTACAACTTCCCCTTTTGAGATTGTTGTATTGATGCCCTTCAATACCTTATGCTGCCCAAATGACTTATATAAATCCTTTACTTCAATTAAAACTTCTCTCTCCATTTCACATTCCCCTTTCCAAAAATCATTCTGGAACAGCGCTTAACGTTCATTTCCCCGCAGCTTACGCTCCAGACGGTTCACGCCTGCTGTAAGGAGCAGAACAATTACCAAATAAATCAATGCTACTGCATACAATGGCAGATATGCTTCATATGTAATGCTCCGGATAATATCGCCGCCCTTTGTCAAATCCATCAGGCCAATGTACCCGCTGATAGAAGTTTCTTTAATTAAAACAATAAATTCATTGCCAAGCGCCGGTAAAATATTTTTAATCGCCTGCGGGACAATAACTGATTTCATCGTCTGTTGATAACTTAGCCCCAGACTCCTTCCAGCCTCAAACTGTCCATTGTCCACAGACATAATGCCCGAACGGATTACTTCTGCCACATACGCGGCCGAATTCAGCCCAAAACCAATGATTGCTACTACAATCTTATTTTGCACAGCCGTTAAAATAACATAATAAATAATCATCAGCTGCACAACTGCCGGCGTCCCGCGCATCACTGTCAGATAAACCTTACAGATAAAATTTAACAGCGGAAGTTTCCCTGCACGGTCATGGCTGGTACGTACTAACGCAATTAAAAGCCCTAAAGCAATCCCAAGCATCACCGCAAACAACGTGATCACCAGGGTATTCCCAAGTCCCTTTAACAAATATTCATATCGGTTATCTTTAATAAAGTTATCATAAAAAGATTCCTGAAACGACCTGTCTCTTTGGACAGCCATTTCATCCCGCACAATAATAACCTGCGTTGAAGTCGTATATGGGTCTGTAAAATCAATGCTTTTTAACCGGTCTTCTGTCACAGTCATCCCAGCAGCCCCTACATCTGCTTTGCCGGAAGAAACTGCTGTTATAATTGCATCAAAGTCCATATTCTGGACCTCCAGTGCCATCCCCAGCTTATCACAGATTGCCTGCATAATATCTATATCAATCCCGACAATTTCGCCCTGGTCAAAATATTCATATGGCTTAAATTCTGCATTCGTCGCTACTGAAAGCGTCCCATTCTTCCTAACCACATCCTTTTTGGCAATATATGGTTTTTTCCCTTTCACATCATCACTGCCTGTATAATAATCTTTTATCTGCTTTAATACTCTTTCTTCTTTTAATTCATTTAATGCAGTATTTATCTGCTGGCGCAAAGCTGCATTGGACTTGTCAATACAAATGGCATATTCTTCCCTTGTAAATTCTTCATTTAATATCCTTAATTCTTCATTTTTCTCAATATAAGCCTTTGCAGGCTCTTCATCAATAATTACACAGTCAATTTTACCAACCTTTAAGGCCTGGACTGCATCCGCCCCTTTATTAAAACGTTCTATTACAGTTCCTGAACCATCTTTTTCATAATCGCCGGCATAAATATCCCCTGTCGTACCAAGCTGGACGCCAATCTTTTTCCCTGGCAAATCACTTACGCCTGCTATAATATTCTTTTTGATTTCCTCTGCCTTTTTCTTTGCCGTCTGACTTTTGTAGTAACCGAATCCCGCAATGCCAGCAACAAAAAGAACTGCCACGCACAAATAGAGCACTGCCCTTTTCCTGTTTTTCTTTGCCATAACATGCCTCCAATCAAATTGTTTCCTCTGGCCTGCCGCCATGATGCAGTCAAAAGGGCAGCGTAAATGGCTGCCCCCTCCAGATATTTCATTTTTTATGACATAAATTCCTTTACTTTAGCGTAGATGCCTTCTGCATCCAAACCATATTTCTTAATCAGCTCTGCAGCCGGGCCAGACTCACCAAAAGTATCGTTCACGCCAATCTTTAAAACAGGTACTGGCGCTTTTGCACAAAGGCAGTCGCAGACAGCGCTGCCAAGCCCTCCTATTACGGAATGCTCTTCAACTGTTACAACTTTTCCTGTTTCCTTCGCTGCCGCTGTAACCAAATCCTCATCCAAAGGCTTAATTGTATGAATATTAATCACCTTTGCATCAATACCATCTGCCGCAAGCTTTTCTGCCGCTGCCAGTGTCTCGCTTACTTCCAGGCCGGTTGCAATCAATGTAACATCTTTGCCTTCGCGGAGCACAACACCTTTGCCAATCTCAAACTTATAATCTGGCGTATCATTAATTACAGGTACTGCAAGCCTTCCAAAACGGAGATATACCGGCCCTTGATGGTCAAGCGCTGCTTTTACAGCCGCTTTTGCTTCAACATCATCAGACGGGTTAATTACGACCATCCCCGGAATCGTCCGCATCAATGCAATATCTTCACAACACTGGTGCGTCGCACCATCTTCACCTACAGAAATACCTGCATGCGTTGCTCCAATCTTTACGTTTAATTTTGGATATCCAACGGAATTGCGGACCTGCTCAAATGCACGCCCTGCTGCAAACATAGCAAAAGAGCTGACAAATGGGATTTTTCCAGTTGTTGCAAGCCCCGCTGCAATGCCTACCATATTACTTTCTGCAATACCACAGTCAATATGCCTTTCCGGATATGCCTTCTTAAAAACACCTGTCTTCGTTGCGGCTGCAAGGTCTGCATCTAATACCACCAGATCAGGATAATCTAGTGCAAGCTCTGCTAAGGCATTCCCATAGCTCTCTCTTGTTGCAATTTTCTTAACATCTGCCATTTTATCCTCCATTCTGCCCACAGAAGATATCACTAAATAATGATAACATTATCTATGATAACTTCTTACAGGCTCTCACCAATTTTCTCAAGGTCTGCAATTGCCTGTGCATACTGCTCATCATTTGGGGCGGAACCATGCCAGCTTGCCTGGTTCTCCATAAAGGATACGCCTTTGCCCTTTACGCTCTTAGCAATAATTGCCGTAGGCATCCCCTTTGTTTCTTTTGCTTTCTGGAATGCATCGCCAATCTGCCCAAAATCATGTGCATCAATCTCAATTACATTAAAATTAAATGCCCTGAACTTATCAGCTATTGGATACGGAGAACAAACGTCTTCAATGCTGCCGTCAATCTGTAAACCATTATTATCTACAATAAATACAAGGTTGTCTAACTTACGTGCGCCTGCAAACATTGCAGCTTCCCAAACCTGTCCTTCCTGAATTTCCCCATCGCCAAACAGGCAGAATACACGGTAAGAAGCATTGTCCATCTTCCCTGCCAAAGCCATTCCAACCGCTGCAGAACCACCCTGCCCTAAAGAACCGCTTGACATATCAACGCCGGGGATATGCTTCATATCCGGATGCCCCTGTAAGTATGAGCCGACATGGCGGAGTGTCTCTAAATCTTCAACAGGGAAATACCCCCTGTGCGCCAATGTAGAATACAGCCCTGGAGCAATATGCCCTTTTGAAAGTACAAAACGATCCCTGTCCGCCTTTTTCGGGTCTTTCGGATCAATATTCATTTCTTCAAAATAAAGATAAGTTAAAATATCTGCTGCTGACAAAGAGCCGCCCGGATGGCCGGATTTCGCACTGTGAACAGCCGTCACAATACCTTTGCGCACTTCATTTGCCGTCTTTTTCAATGCTAAAGTATCCATATCTCCTCATTTCTGCGTTGCTTTTTACGCATAACCGATGTTTGTGGCAAGCAACGCACAGACACAAACCCGCCGAGTGAAAAATTTATTTTTCACTCTTTTTTCCTTTCCTATATGTTCTGCCATCTCTTTCCCTAAAAGAACTAGACTACAGTAGTCTCCTACTCTCCAAATACAGCCTTATAATCTTTCTGGAATTTATCAATACCCTGGTCTGTCAATGGATGCTTTGTCATCTGCTCAATTACCTGATATGGTACGGTCGCAATATCAGCTCCTGCCATTGCACAATCTGTAACATGGATTGGGTTACGGATGCTTGCAGCAATAATTTCTGTCTCAATGCCATAGTTATCAAAAATAGTAGTAATCGTTTCAATCAAATCAACGCCAACAGTAGAAATGTCATCTAAACGCCCAAGGAATGGAGATACATATGCTGCCCCTGCCCTTGCTGCAAGAAGTGCCTGGTTTGCAGTAAAAATCAGAGTAACATTACATTTAATTCCTTCGCCTGCAAGCACCTTTGTCGCCTTTAATCCTTCTACTGTCATAGGAATCTTTACAACCATGTTAGGATGGAGTTTTGCAATCTCCCTCCCCTCTGCAATCATGCCCTCTGCATCTACTGTAGTAGCTTTTACCTCACCGCTGATTGGCCCGTCTACAATATCTGCGATTTCTTTCAGTACATCTTCCTGGCTCCTTCCGCCTTCTTTTGCAATTAGAGACGGATTTGTAGTAACCCCACAGATTACACCCATATCATTTGCCTTTTTAATGTCCTCAATTTTTGCTGTGTCAATAAATAATTTCATACTTCTTTTCCTCCTTCTATATATAAATTTTTTAGTAACGCAAAACAAAAAATACTCATATTACTATACCATGCTTCAAACATCTGGTCAATGAATTTCATTTCGGACTGAATATACACTTTCAGAATCGTTACTATTCACGGCCATTCTTTTTTCATGCGATAGACCCTCTGCCTTCGGCATAGGTTGCTGCAAAGCAGCTTTGTCTATCTTATGAAAAAAGAACAGCCTTTACTGTCAATTCCTAGAAAAGAGCTAAAATCATATGTGCAAGCACAATGATTTCAGCCTTTTCAGAAATCGACCGTAAATAGTAACTCAGAATCAATAAAACCAGAAGCCCTTAAAATCCTTTTTATAGACACGGTATGGACGTCTTCCCAGGTTAAACTGCCGGACTACCCTTCCATTCCAGTCCCCTTCCACAAAAAATTTCCCATCACTGCAGCAATAAACGTAAGTATCTTTCCCAGCCAAAACGTTGCCATCTTTTTTTGTCTGGTCAAGAGCTGTCTTCTTTTTAAGTTCATATGTCCCAGCTGTTTCATCTACAAGATAGCGGTAAAAATATGACTCCCCATTTGCTTTTGCCCCTTTCCCGCTATTACTGTTTAAAAGGGAAATATTGCTCTGCCCTTCTGCCGACCTCTTTTGGTATATAATTGCCTCCTGGCCAAACTGTGCTTCAAATGGGTCTGGCTTTTTTTCCTTTCTCAATATATTTTTCACTGCAGCTGTCTCTTCCGGCTCTTCTGCCGCTTCTTCCCCTGCAGATTTCTTCAAAACTTTTTTTGCCAGGCTCTTATATGGCTGGTACAGCTTTTTATCAGCGATAATATAGTCTATCTTTGGAAGCAGGCTTCCTATATTGCTAACTTTTATGAGGCTGGACAGGTTCTTCGCGCTTAAAAGCACCTGGTTCGTTCCAACTACCTGAACCGAATTTAAACCAACCCAGTCCACATTCTTCTTTTTCGCCTTCTTAGACGCATTCTTATAAACACTCTTAAACAGGACATCCATATCCACTTTCTCTGTTACTGCGCCATCTTCCAGCTTTACCTCTAAAACCTTGCTTCTTGGGGTAGCGTTCTTGCCATTTGCTGTCGCAATCACATAGATATTCCCATATCCGTCATAAGTAAATTCCCCAGCCTGGCGGTATCCATCCAGGGAATATGTCTTCATTACCTGCCCTAAGGCATTTACCTGCGCCAGTTCCGTATCATTTACCGAATACATAATATTATCATAAATCTGCTCCAGATTCCTGCCACAATAGCCGTCTGCCGGGATTTCACCGCGCAGCACCCCGGAATTGTCATACAAAAGCACAGCATACCTTTTAGTTACCACTTTTTTCTTCTTTTTCTTCTTCTTCTTTCCAGTAGTAACAGTTTTTACAGTTGTATACTTCTTTCCATCCTGAAATACCACATAAAGACCGTTGGAAATCGTTTTTTTACTTCTCCCTTTCACCACTTCAAGACGCTTCGCCGCCCCTGTCCTGCTCTCCGGGATTTTAACAGAAAATGTCCTGGAAGCTGATAATTCATCATCCGAATTATAGACACGTATTGTAATATAATTCGTTTCACCAGCTACCAGCCCAATCACCTGAAACTCATGTTCTTTTGTCAGGCTTCCTGAAGCATTCGGAATCGCTGTCCTTGTAAAATCAGGTATTTTGCTGTCCTTAACAGAAACCGTATACCTACAGTAACTCTTCCCGTTTGTTTTAAAATAAACATACATCGCATTGCGGTTCGTTCCATATGGATTGTATGCCCAAAGCGCATTATCCAGGGAAAATGTCTTATTTTTCTTAATGGTTGTAAGCTTTTCTTCAATATCGGCAGACTTCTTTGCAGAGTATATTTCTTTTATGCTGCTAAATTCGGTAGTAACTACATTTTTGTTGTCACCAGACATAGAAAGTGGAATAATATCAACTTCTTTTACTTCGTCAATCGCTTTCCCTTTCTGGTCTTCCAAAAGGTCGCGTTCCTCTTTCAGGTCTTCTTCCTCCTGCCTTGCAATATTCTTTGACATATCGTTAAACTTCCAAAGCAGCGCCCCGGTTCCAATCAAAAGCAAAACCATTGTAATAAGGATAACTTTTATCTTGCCTTTCATCTCCCTCTTCTCCTTTTCCTATTCTTCCAGCATCCCCTTCAGCTTTGAAAACAGCTCAGGATATTGCCTCTTCATCCGAATCGGCTTCAACTCCTTATTTAGAAAGCAATGCCCTGTCTTTCCATCTGTACATAACTCACCTGTATCTGTTTTGTATATCTGATAGGAAACTTCCATTTTGATACCATCATATTTTGTCATTCTGGTATGAATTATTATTTTATCCTCAAACCGCAGCGGCTGCAGATACCTGCACTCAACAAAAGTAACCGGGATAATTATCCCCATTTCTTCCAAAGCCCGGTAATCCATGCCTGCCTTTTTCATCATATCCAGCCTCGCTTCCTCAAACAGGCGGATATAATTGGAATGATGGACAATTCCCATCTGGTCTGTCTCATAATAATTCAACTGCCTATAATATTCTGCATGGCTATTTTTCATTTTAACACATCCTTCCGCTGATTTCCATTCCATTTCTATATATTATTCCAAATCTGTTCCTTCCGTCAAGTATTTAAAAATACTCTCAAATCTGATATACTGTTTAAAAAGTTACTATTCACGGCTCATTTTCCAAAATCGCCAGGCTCGTCATGCCTGCACGTAAGAGAATGGCTATTTTGGGAAATGAGCGTGCAGGCTGTTCTAAAACACATAAGCAAAACATGAGCTGCTGCTTTTGCAGCGCCTGACAGCTTTGCTGGCAGGTTTTGCGCATGTTGTTTAGAACGGCCGTGAATAGTAACTGTAAAACCACTATATTACAAAGCGAGGGACTTATGAATTTAATTACTGCAGAACATCTAACGCACTCTTATACAGAAAAAATATTATTTGACGATGTGTCGTTCAACCTGAATGATACAGAAAAAGTCGGTATCATCGGCATTAACGGCACCGGAAAATCCACGCTTTTAAAAATCCTCGCCGGTAAAGAACCACCCGACAAAGGCACAGTCACTACCGGGCGGAACCTCCGAATTGCCTACCTGCCTCAAACACCATCATTCCAAAAAGGACAAACTGTCCTTAGCGCATCGCTTCCACCCGAAAGTGAAGTTGCCATATCTCCTGACGTCTATGAAGCTGACGCCAAAGCATATCTGACGAAACTTGGATTTACAGATTTAAGCCAGCCTGTCAATGAACTTTCCGGCGGGCAGAAAAAACGCGCCGCCCTGGTCCGCACGCTTCTGACGCCATGCGACGTCCTGATTTTAGATGAGCCAACAAACCATTTAGACAGCGAAATGTCAGAATGGCTGGAAAATTTCCTGAAAAACTGGCGCAGCGCCCTGATTATGATTACTCATGACCGTTATTTCCTGGATAGCGTCGCAGGCCGTATTGTGGAAATCGACAAAGGCAAACTTTACAGCTATAGCTGCAGCTACCTGGAATACCTGAAACGCAAGGCAGAACGGGAAGAAATCGCACAGGCAGCAGAACGGAAACGGCAAAGCGTCCTCCGAAAAGAGATTGCATGGATTCAACGAGGCGCGCGTGCACGCTCTACAAAGCAAAAGGCCCATATTGCACGGTATGAAAAACTGCGTGATATGGACGCCCCTAAGACAGACCAGGCAATTGAAATCACGGCTGGTTTCTCCCGCCTTGGCAACACAACGATAGAATTAGAGCACCTATGTAAAAGTTTTGGCAAAAAAGCCATCTTATCAGACTTTTCCTATACCTTCCTGCATACTGACCGTGTTGGGATTATCGGCCCAAACGGATGCGGCAAATCAACTCTCTTTAAAATGATTGTTGGAAAAGAACAGCCAGACTCTGGCACAGTTACAATAGGGCAAACTGTTAAATTAGGCTATTTTGCACAGGAAAGCGATCCCATTGATTCCTCTGTACGCGTAATTGATTACATAAAAGAAGCTGGCAGCGCTATCCATACAAGCGAAGGCAGCATCAGCGCTTCTGCCCTGCTTGAACGCTTCCTCTTCCCACCAGATTTACAGTATTCCCCTGTAGAACGGCTGTCTGGAGGAGAACGGCGCAGGCTGTCACTTCTTTACATATTAATGAAAGCCCCGAACATACTGCTTCTGGATGAACCTACAAACGACTTAGATATCACTACCCTGACTTTGTTGGAAGACTATCTGGACAGTTTTGATGGTATCGTTGTAACAATATCCCACGACCGTTATTTCCTGGACCGCATTTGCCGCCGAATCTTCGCTTTTGAAGGAAATGGTACCCTCGCACAATATGAAGGCGGTTACACAGATTATAAAACCGCCTCTGCCTCCAAAATAAACCAGTCCAACAACAAGCCACCCACTCCCGTAAAAACGCAGGAAAAGGCAATCAACCGCCATAACTGGAAAGAAGGACAGGAAAAAAAGCTGAAAATGTCTTATAAAGAACAAAAAGACTTTGAGACAATAGAAAGCGACATTTCATTATTAGAGGAACAAATAGAATGCCTGGAACAGGAAATCCTGCAGGCTGCCCATGATTTTGTACACCTAAACAAACTCACTTGCAAAAAAGAAGAACTTCAGTCCTTACTGGATGAAAAAATGGAACGCTGGATGTACCTGGAAGAACTTAATGAAAAAATCCAAAATAACTAAAACCTTATTTGCAAGCACAACAAGTCTGGCTATTTCTAAAATTAACCGTGAATAGTAACCCGTTTTCGCCATTTTTCCGAAAACACGGTTATTTTCGTTGACACCATTCCATTTATATGATAGATTGGACATGGCGCTAAAATTTTTTACGTCGAAATATTTTTCTTTTTTAGGAGGCAGTACAATGAAAGGTACAGTTAAATGGTTTAATGCAAAAAAGGGGTTTGGATTCATTTCTGATGAGACAGGCAAGGACGTGTTCGTACATTTCTCAGCACTTCAGATGGATGGTTTTAAAGTCCTTGATGAAGGCGAAGCTGTTGAATTTGATGTTGTAAACGGTGAAAAAGGACCTCAGGCATCAAACGTAGTAAAAGTAGGTTAATCAATTTAATTCAGTTATAATCAAAACAGGAAGCATTCTAATTTTTATAGATACGTTTAACGTTTATTTTAAAAGTTAAGGATTTTCGGACAGGTTGTAACGTACGCGAAGGCAACGAGCCGTGCGTAAATTGAAAGGAAGCCATCGGCGCGGGTTTATCCGCAAGCCCGTGGCTTCCTTTCAATTTACATAGGGCGGCAGCCTACGATGAGCAAACCGAAGGTTTGCGAATGCACGGCTCGTTTTAAAGAAACCAGGAGGTAATCCAATGAAAAAAGAACATAAAAGCAATCTAAGCACTCTGTGTTATATTGAACAAGACGAATGCTATCTTATGATGCACCGAATCTCAAAAGAGAACGACATCAACCATGGCAAATGGATTGGGGTCGGCGGGCACTTTGAAGAAAACGAAAGCCCGGAAGACTGCCTGCTCCGTGAAGTAAAAGAAGAGACAGGGCTTACCCTGACCTCCTATTCACTTCGTGGAATCATCACATTTATTTCTGACGGCTGGGGCTGTGAATATATGCATCTCTATACCGCCGATGCCTTTGATGGAACACTTACTGAAAAGCAAATGAATACCTGTAATGAAGGCATCTTACGATGGGTCCCTAAAAAGCAACTTATGGATTTAGAGCTATGGGAAGGGGACAGGGTTTTCCTGGGCTGCCTCCTAAACCAGAATACATTTTTTTCCATGAAACTTAAATATCATGGCGATAAACTGGTAGACATTACAACAACACAATATTAGAGCGTGTTTAAAACACCATGTAAAAAGTAATTTTAAACACGCCCCAGCCAACTTTAACGGCGCAGCCGGAACTTATGGACAAGCGTTTTAAGTTCTTCCGCCTGGATATTAAGTTGTTTTGCAGAAGCCGCTGATTTTTCTGCTGTTGCAGCATTTGTCTGTACTACATCGGATATCTGTTCCATTCCAAGTTTTAACTGACGAAGCGACTGCGACTGCTGCACTGCAGAATCCGCAATACGTTCCACCATCTCCGTAGTTTTCTGTGCACTAGAAACCACACCAGAAAGGGCTTCTGTCATCTCAGCCGAAAGTGATGTCCCATATTCAACCAGCTTTGATGAACTTTCTATCAGTTCTGTAATATCACCTGCAGACACTGCACTTTTATTTGCAAGGCTCTGTACTTCATCCGCCACAACAGCAAACCCCTTCCCCGCCTCACCAGCGCGTGCTGCTTCCACAGAAGCATTTAATGCCAGGATATTTGTCTGGAATGAAATGTCATCAATTGTCTTAATAATTCCACCAATCTTACTGGAAGCATTTGAAATGTCCTCCATTGCTGAAGTCAGCGCCTTCATCTTCTCATCACAGATCCCCAGTTGTACTGCCGCGTTGGCGGAACATTCTTTCGCATCCCCTGCATCACCGGAAGTATGGTCTACCTGTGCAGATATATCCTGGATACTTGCAGACAATTCCTGCACTGCAGAAGCCTGCTGTACTGCCCCATCTGACAAAAGCTGCGCTCCGGACGCCATTTCCTGCGCCTCTGCTGATACCTGCCCGGCTGTCAGGTTAATACGGGAAAGCGCTGCATTCAGCGAATCCAAAATCTGCTGCATTGCATTCTGAATTGGCAAAAATTCCCCACGGTATTCATTGTCAATTACCAAATCCATATTCCCTTTTGCCATCTGCGCCAGTTTATTGTCAATATCTTTGATATATTTCTTTAATTCACGCTTTGTCTCATGAATGGACTCCACCAGCATGCCAATCTCAGAGGTATTCGACGGCAATGTAAATTCTGCAGACAGGTTGCCCTGGGAAATCTGCCCCATCTGATCCCTGACTTTAATAACAGGGCGCAGAATCTGCCTTCTCGTAAAGAGCATACTAAGAAGCTGCATCACCCCAACCATAGCAAACGCCAGGATCATCTCCAACCGGATAAACGATGCCTGCTTTTTCAAGTCACGGACTTTCGCCGCTGTCCTTTTATCTAATTTCTCAAGAAACTGCTCCTTTAAAGAATTAATCTCAGCAATCGAATCACTGTAATCTTTCCCATATACATAATTTATTGCACGCTCTGTCTCCCCCGCTTTTACTTCATTCATCGCCTCCTCTTCCAGAGGGACCAGCTTGTTGGAAAGCCCAGACATACTGTCAATCATTTCCTGCTCTTCTGAAGTAATGCCAATCTCCTGCATAGCTTCAACACCCAAATCCCTATTTTTTAAATTATTCACTTCATTCCAGTAATTGTCATAATACTTCTGGTCGCCTGTAGCAGCAAATGCACGCACTTCATTTGTCAAATATGCCGAGCCATTCATAAAACGATTTGCATTGTAAGTCAGATCAAACCGCTCTTCATTTGCTTTGCTCACCTTATCATCTGCACTGCTGTAGGCAAACAAAGACCATACCAAAAACAGCAGTGCCAGAATAGAGCAGCCGTTTAAAAGCAGCACAATCACTGATTGATTCATAGCTTTCTTCATATTGTTTTCTCCTTCTAATATATCCTAAAGTAATGTACCGCCATTTCAGAACTGCCCTTTCCTTCTTACCCCTGCCCATAATAGGCATTCTCCCCATGTTTACGGTAATAATGCTTATCCTGCAATTCCTGCGGCGCCGGCATAACCTCTGCATTAATCAGTTCTGTGCGGTATGCCATCTTTGCAACTTCTTCCAGCACAACCGCATTATGAACCGCCTCTGCCGCATCTTTCCCCCAGGCAAACGGCCCATGGTTTTTACAAAGGACTGCTGGGACTGCTGCAGGGTCTTTTTTCATGTTTTTAAAATACTCTGTAATCAAAACGCCCGTATTCTTTTCATATGCCTCATCAATCTCCTCCTTTGACAGACAACGGACGCAAGGCACTTCCCCATAAATATAATCCGCATGGGTTGTACCATAGCAGGGAATCCCCCTGCCTGCCTGTGCCCAGCTTGTTGCATAGGAGGAATGGGTATGCACAACTCCACCAACCTGTGTAAATGCCTTATACAGTTCAACATGGGTCGGCGTATCAGAAGATGGGTTAAATTCCCCTTCTACCTTGTTCCCAGCCAAATCTACAAGAACCATATCGTCCGGCCTCAGCCTGTCATACTCCACCCCGCTTGGCTTAATTGCAAAAATCCCCTGTTCCCTGTCAATCGCACTGACATTTCCCCAGGTAAATGTTACAAGGTTATATTTTGGCAAAAGCATATTTGCTTCATAAACCTTCTTTTTTAATTCTTCCAACATATTTCTATCACCATTTCCTCTCATATGCCACAAAAACGCCCATAACGTACCGATATAATCAACATAACAAATTCTCCACAGCAGCCCGTTCAATGGGAAGCCCCTTTAGATACCGCTCCATAAATATATTAAAACCTTCTGCGTCTTCTTTTTCCGGCGCAATCTCACTCCCCTGGCTCTGTGCAAACACCCTGTCCTGCAAAAAACTTTCCAGCGTTTCGCCTTCTTTCTTCGTATTCATATAAGCAGCCAATAGCGCGATCCCCCATGCACCGCCTTCCCCTGCTGTTTCCATTACAGATACCGGGGTGTTCATGGCCGCCGCTACAATCCTCTGGGCAGCCCCCTTTGTTGTAAAAAGTCCTCCATGCCCCAAAACCCTGTCAATCTTAACATTCTCCTGCTGGATTAAAATGTCAAGCCCTGCCTTAAGCGCACCTAAAGCAGTAAAAAGATGGACGCGCATAAAATTAGCAAGGTTAAATTTACTTTCCGGCGACCTTACAAATAATGGCCGCCCTTCTTCAAACCCGGTAATATGCTCCCCTGAGAAATAATTATATGCCAAAAGGCCCCCACAGTCAGAATCCCCTTCCAGTGCCTTTCGGTACAAAAGCCCATATAAATCATCTGTACCTATCGTTAAGCCAGCGCTTTTTGCAAACTCCCCAAAAAGCTTTACCCACGCATTCAAATCCGATGTGCAATTATTACAATGTACCATCGCCACAAGATTGCCCGCCGGAGTTGTCACCATATCCAGTTCCTCATAAACTTTAGACAATTCCTTTTCCAACACAATCATTGCAAAAACGGAAGTTCCGGCAGATATATTCCCAGTACGGACCGCCACGCTGTTTGTCGCCGTCATGCCAGTCCCTGCATCCCCTTCCGGCGGACACGCCTTTGCACCTGCCTGCAGCGCCCCACTGACATCCAAAAGCCTTGCCCCTTCCTCTGTCAGGGTTCCAGCACATTCCCCCGCAATCATTACCTTTGGCATAATGTCACGGAGTTTCCAGCCAAATTGCTTCTCCTGTACTAACGAGTCAAATTTTTGTACCATCCCTTCATCAAAATCCTTCGCCGCAATATCAATTGGGAACATTCCAGAAGCTTCCCCAACCCCCATTACTTTTTGCCCGGTCAGTTTCCAATGGATAAAGCCCGCCAATGTTGTCAGATATGAAATCTGCCCAACATGTCTTTCACCATTCAGGATTGCCTGGTATAGATGGGCGATGCTCCACCTTTGCGGTATATGATAAGAAAACAATTCTGTCAGTTTTTCAGAAGCCTCTTCTGTCATCGTATTCCTCCATGTACGAAACGGGACAAGAAGCTTCCCATCACTGTCAAACGCCATATAACCATGCATCATGGCGCTGATACCAAACGCTCCAATCTGCGCCAATTCTATTCCATATTGTTCTTTTACATTATTTGCAAGGTCTGTATAGCATGACTGCATCCCCTCCATAATAGCATCCATACTGTACGTCCAGATATTATCTACAAGCTGGTTTTCCCACTCATGCTTCCCTGACGCAATCGGCATATTATCCTGCCCTGCAAGAACTGCTTTAATCCGGGTAGAGCCAAATTCTATGCCAAGCGATGTCTTTCCCTCCAGAATCATTTTCTTAATTGTTTCTTTCATATCTTCCTCCATTCTTTTGCCTGCGGATTCCATCCGCACATATTACTTTCTCAACAATGCTTAAAATTTAAATACCATATTTTTCAATATCTTCATTGGTAATTGTTTCTGCCTCAAATCCCTTTTCTTCCATAAAAACGGTTTTTTCTTCCAGTTCCTCCCCCATCTCAAGTTTATCCATAATTTCTATTATATAAGAAGACTGGTATGGATTACACTGTCCATTATAATTCCATCTCCCTGCAAGCAACTCTTCCAATGCCCATGTATTGGCATCAAAACTCATAATAACGACATCTTTCCCGACACCATGGGAAATCTTTGCCTTATCCAGCGCCGCCACAGCTCCCTTAGCCATATTGTCATTTTCTGCATAAATTACATTAAAAGACTTTCCGGAATCAATTACATCCTTAACAATCCGCTCTGCCGCCTTAGCGCTCCAGCCTGCTGTCTGCTGTTCAATTATCCTCCAGCCCGCCGACTTTGCCTCCTCCTCTAGCGCACCGGTACGTCCAATCTGCGCTGCATTCCCCATCTCACCCTGGATATGGATAATTTCATACTTACCAAGATTCTGCCCTTTCAGCCATTCCACTGCTATCTTACCTTCTTTTGCCATATCAGATACAACAGACGCCTCATAAAGGTTCTCATCTGCATCAATTGTGCGGTCAAATAAGATAACCTTCGTGCCCGCCGCCTTCGCATCCTGCAGAACAGAATCCCAGCCAGATGTATCCGCTGCGGCAAGAAGCAGGTAATCTACCCCCTTGCCAATATATGCCTTTGCAGCTTCTATCTGCTCTTCATTTTTACTGCTGTATACAAAGGAAGCCTCATACCCTTTCTCCTTGGTGAACGCTTCTTTTAAATCCCTGACATTTGCCGCACGGTAACTGGACTCATCTGGATCAAGGTTAATAATGGCAACTTTAATAAGCCTGTCATCAACTGATATATCGGAAGAAACGCCGCTTGTGCCATCTGTCGGTTCAGGGCTGCCGCCACAGCCAGTCAATACAGTAACTGCCATGCCTGCCACAAGGCATACTGCCAACTTTTTCCTCAACATGGTTCCGTCCCTCTCTTTCACTTTTTTATATTATACCTTTCGTCTTGTTCGTCTGTCAATTTATTCTTCGTCATTGTAAACATTTTCTATTATATTTTTTCTTTTTTCTATTGCAATTTTCACAATAAAGTGTAAAATAAAAAGCAGATGCCCCAAACTCAAGCAAGTGTTCAGGTGTTGGTTTGGGATTTTTTGTTGTTTAAGAAATTACGAAAAAAGGAGATGGAAGAATGTATAAGAACGAAAGAATCGAAAAAAGATTAGTCAGATCTTTTGCACTTGTGACAATCCTGACAGCATTTGCCGCAGTGATTGCGCTGATTGCATTATTAATTGTTACAAACCGCTATTCCTTTGCACTGACAAACTATGGCTTTTCACAAGGTGACATTGGAAAAATGATGACAACCTTTGCGGATTCCCGAAGCGCTACCCGTGCTGTGATTGGCTACACAGACGAAGAACTTGTCCAAACTTCGCTGGAAACGCATGACCAGAAAAAGGAAGCATGTCTTGGTTATTTTAAAGATATGGAAAAAGGATTGTCAAATTCCGAAGAGCGTGCCAAATATGAAGAAATCTCAAAATCCCTGGATGAATACTGGATTTTAGAACAGCAGATTCTGGATTTGGGAAACACAACCGACCAGGCAAAAAGCGCTGAAGCACAGGATATGGCAGCACATGAGCTCGCTCCAATCTATGAATCTACATATACTTTGCTGGCAAATTTGATGAATACCAATGTGGATCAGGGAAACAGCCTGAGTTCCGGATTGACCATTTTAACTATCATATTAATAATTGTTATTATCGTAATTATTGCAGCAGTTATGCTTTTTTCCCTTACTATCGGGAAAAAGATTGCAAGGCAGATTGCACGCGGGCTTAACTCAGTTGCAGACCGTATGAAAACATTTGCAGCAGGCGATCTTTCTTCTGATTTCCCTGAATTTGAAATAAAAGATGAAGTAAATGATGTTGCACTGGTAACAAAAGAAATGGCTGCAAACCTGAAAGAAATCCTTAATGACCTTGACTATGGGCTCGCCGCTATTTCCGCCGGAAACTTTATGGCACAAACCCAGATTCCTGAAAAATATGTTGGGGAATTTACTTCCTTAAAAGATTCCTTAGAGACATTTATAGGCAAGATGAAGGAAACACTATTACAGATCGAAGAAGCATCTGCACAGGTTGACGCTGGTGCAGGGCAGCTTGCAGAAAGCGCTACAGCCCTTGCAGAAGGGGCAACTGACCAGGCAGGGGCTGTCCAGGAATTAACAGCAACAATTGAAAGCATTACAGAAATCGCACAGGAAAGTGCTGCCGAAGTAGAAAAAGCATATAATGAAGGACTTTCTTACCGTGAACAGGCAGAACAAGGAAGCAAAGAAATCGAAAACCTTACTACAGCAATGGAACGGATTAGTACCTCTTCTAAAGAAGTAGAGGACATTATTGCTGAAATCGAAGATATTGCCGCACAGACAAACCTGCTGTCACTGAACGCATCTATTGAGGCTGCCAGGGCCGGAGAAGCCGGCAAGGGTTTTGCTGTCGTTGCCGACCAAATCGGGAAGCTTGCCACAGACAGTGCACAGTCCGCTGTACGGACCCGTACATTAATCCAGAATACCTTAGAAGAGATCGAATCTGGAAGCAGCACAACATTGAAAACAAAGGAAGTCCTGGAAAAGGTAGTTTCCGGTATTGAATTCCTTTCCAACGCTTCAAAACATGCAAGTGATGCATCTAACTCCCAGCTTGGCACATTGCGCGAAGTAGAAAAGGGAATTGAACAGATTGCAAGCGTTGTACAGAGCAATTCTGCAGCCGCAGAGGAGACCTCTGCAACAAGTGAGGAGCTTTCAGCACAGGCAACTAACTTAAATGAATTAACCGGGCAGTTTACCCTGGAATAGAGCACAGCTTAAACAGAAATTGCTTTAAAAAGGGCACCAGCACTGGCGGTGCCCTTGACCACTGCGTTACAGCGCAATTTCCTATGACATAAAAACAGCAGGACCAAAAAGATTATCTTTTTGGTCCTGCTGTTTCCAATTATACCTTAAATCCTTCCAGGCTGCCATTAGTATATCTGAAATCCTAATCAATGACAAGTCTCATTTAATTGACAGACTTCCTAAAAATGGTTATGATGGATAGGGAGTTAATAAATTTTGTTTAACATAGCTATTTGAGCCGCAAAAGGCGCGGTATGGGGGATTAACATGAAAAATAAAAAATGGAAACAATTTGATGCATTAGCAGAAAAATGCGAAGACAACATGATTGGTCTATATGACAATAACTCTTGCTGGAAAGAAGCATATCTTACTTTAAAAGACATTGTAAGAGAAGGGCGTAAAAATAATCCCGACTTTCCAAAAAAGCTTTATGAATTGGACGACGCCACAGACTTTGAACATGACATCCAAAGCTTCCTGGATGACTATTTTGATACACTAAACATGTATGAAAAATATGAAACGATCCTAAAGTCTGTTGATGAAATGCTTCAATTATTTGATTGGGACGAATCCAATATAGCGGATATCTATTTTCACAAAGCGGACGCCCTTGGCCTGTTACACCGTGAAAAAGAAGCTGTAGAATTTTGCCAGGCATGGTTAAATGACTACCCTGATAATCTTTCTGCCGTCACTGCATTGATTTATGCTATGGTAAAACAGCATGACAGGGACGGCACACCGCTTGATGCTGCCAGGGAACTTATAGAAAAGTATATCCATCCGGACACAGACTGCACAGACGACAACGATATCCTTTTTATGGCGGCTTCCGTTTTATACGAAACTTCCGGCGATAAGGAAACGCATACACAAATTGAAAACAGGATAAAAGAATACGAAGAAAAGCTGGATGAATTACTAACAAATTATGACAACGAAGACGACTGGCTGACATTTTAAAAGTGCAGGTTTCCAAACTTCCTCAAACGAGTTTGGAAACCTGCACCCATCAATACCTTATCACCTTATCACCTTAGCCCCTCCAGGCTTTCAATCCCAAACAGCCCCCAAAACACTTCGTTATACCCTTCTTGGCCATCCTTTTTATATTCATAATACGATTCACCTGACTGGTATACAGAATCACTATCCGTAGCCGGAAATACCTTGCCGCAGACGCCATCCTTCCTTTTAAAATACATAATATGATAAAACGGACATGCAGGGACACCTTTTATTTCCTGCACTGGATTTGAAAAATGTTTCTCTATCCAATCTAACTTTTCTGCCTCTGTAATGATATACTCCGTTCCATTATTATAAAAAGATACTTCACTTAAATCCCTAAAATCGTCTGGCTTAAAAAAAGTACAGGAACCATACGGTTTATAAAATAATGGATAATAGTTGACTGCCTCCTTCCCCTCACACCAATATACCAAATCCCCAATTGTCCCGCCATTACAGCGGATTCCACTTTTATTTGTTTTCTCCCATTTCTCCCTGTCATACAGATGTTTCGGCAATTTATAGGCTGTCCTCTTTAATTTTTGTGTTTCTACTGTATATTGGTACATTTCCTTTTCATGTACAACATGCAGATATACCGTTTTCCCATCCTCTGAAACATCTATCTTGCAATATTTATCACCCTGCGTTGCATCGCAGCCAATCTCTTCTAAATTCACAGACTGTTCTATCTCATCATTTTGCTTTGAATAAACAAAAAGGCCAAAATATCCTCCAAAAATCATTTTGTCTTCATCTTCATAATAAACTCTTGGTAAATCTGCTCCCCAGGTATCAGATAACTTATATTCTGCCACTTTAGCTAAAAACAGATCCTCCTTCTTACGCCTTACTGGAGAAGTTACCTTTTTCGGTTCCGTCCCTCCACTCTCCACCGCCGGTTCCATAGCATCCGTAAATGCAGAAACACCAACAATACACAAAAGAATACAGCTAAAAATTGTTACAAAGATATTTCTCTTTCTTCCCCTCTTAATCATCTGAATCCTTACCTCCATTTCCGATTTTCTGATTTTCATGGCAGTCGCCGTACAAAATAAATCCCCGCCTCTCCCAACCTGTATCAAAGAAAGCAGGCTGTTCCCATAAGAAATACGCTCCCTTTTATCCATGCCTTTCATTACAGAGCTGTCACATGCATATTCACAGTCCCTTTTTGATAAAACAGCAGCAATCCATATAAGTGGATAAAACCAATAAATGGCAACTAAAAGATTCCTCATATATCCCCACCAAATATCCCCATGCTTTTTATGGACGCCTTCATGAAGGACAGCATGCCTTACAAACGTTTCATTCCCCATAATTGCTTCAGGAAGATAAATATCAGCAGACACCCCCTTACTGCGGAATAATAACGGTGTTTTAATCCCCTTTGCCCTGTATATCTTTTGTCCCTGGTAGTCCGTTTCCTCCCTGTTTTCTATAAGCTGCCTGCGGAATGCCTTTTCCATCAAAACCTGGCAAAACAGGATAGCAGCTGCACCAGCCGCCCAGATAAAAAGGAAAACTTGCTCTAATTGTATCCGCCTAAGCCAACTGCCTCTTTCATTTTTTCCCTCTTCTTGCGCCGATTTACTATATTTTTCAGTATTCTTCTCTTCTTTTTCCTCTCCCTTCTGTTTTTTCTCCCTGTTCCCCTCTATTCCCTCCTTTTCCTTCTGCACAGCCCCAGAAGCCTTATTGGCAGTTTCCGAAGGCATTTCCACAAAGTTCATAATACTGACAGGGCTTTTCACTCTGCTCTTCTCCCATCCTGCCATTTCCCACAAGGCAAAAGAAAGAATTGGAACCACCAGTCCTGCCGCAAACAAAAGCCATATGGCATAGAGAAATACATTTCCTGCCTTTCCCCGAAAAAGCTTCCTGATTGCCAAAATTGCCAGAAATATTACACCTGTTGATAAAACCACTTTAACCATCCTGCTCACCCTCATTCAATATCCTGCGCAGTTCTTCTAGTTCCTTTTTTTCAATCTTTTCCTGTTTTACCATTGTAGTTAACATAAGACCAAGGCTTCCTTTATAAACACGCTCCAAAAAATCTTTTGTCTCCTGTACACAGGACTGCTCCCTCTCAATCATGGGATAATAATGCTTTGCCCGCCCAATTACCTGCCACCTGACAGCCCCCTTAGCCTCCATGCGCTTTAACATCATAATAACTACATGGCGGTCCCAGTTAGTAATGCCATCAAAATAATGTACCATATCAGCAATTGTCGCAGGACTCTTATCCCATAAAAAATCCATAATGCGCCATTCCGCATTTGACAGGCTAACCTTTTCACTTTCTGCCATCTCTCCTCCTTTCTAAACAGGTATACAACTGTTTACAAAATTATGGTAACATATGTTTACCTACTTGTCAAGAAGGCAGCCATCAGTACTTACAGATGCAATTGGCTGTGAGTTACTATTCACGGCCAGTTGTTCCAAAGCCAAATAGATAATATATAGTTTCCCTATATTTTTCAATGGAATTCCTTATGGGAAAACTTTAGGCTTTCTATATTTTCTGCAAAAAGGCGGAAGCCCTGCTTTGCTTTCAATTGACAAAAATTATAGAAGACATTGCTTTCCGGGCAATCCTACGCTCTTAAGAATTGCTATTGCT
>RAYE01000035.1 GCA_003612285.1 bacterium D16-51
CTTCTATAATTTTTGTCAGTTATATGTTAAATAAAACTTTAGTTATTTTGCAGAAAATATCAAACAATATCATTTTCTCATACTGCATAATTTAGAAAATATCTGGGAAAATCATTTTTTATTTGTTTCTATCCTGATACCATTGACTGTGAATAGTAACCATTTGTTTTTTATCACTCCGGGTGCATTATCGTGCTAAAATATATAGTGGTCTTTTCGGAAAATGGTTTATTGACAAGTCAATCTGCTGATTGTATAGCTATGGAAACTTTCCGTAACATGCTGATAATAGCGTCTGCTGACAGGAAAGGTTTGCCCGGTAGATAATATGATGTCATGTTTCTTTATTTTTTGTACATATTTCAAGTTAATGATATAGGAACGGTGAACCATACAGAATCCTAAATCAGCTAATTCTTTTTCAAATTCATATAATGGTTTTCTGGTAGAAAAACTATTTCCATCCAATGAGTAGCAAATTGTATATTTTTGTTCAACACATAGGTAAAGGATATCTTTGCATCGAATAGAAATTTTGTCATCAATGGCAATCAAAAAATAATCTTTTTTCAGATAGGCAGCTTTGTTCAGGCAGCATTCTATTTCATGAATTGTGACAGGTTTTTGGAGGAAGGAAATTACATTTTTGCCAAAAGCCTGCGGCATATATTCGCAATGGTTTGTAATGAAAATAATGTAAGTGAATGTATCCGCTTTTTCCAGCAATTCCTTGACTTTTATACCATTGATTTTATCCATTTCAATATCCAGAAGAAGGGCGTCCAGTGTTTTAATATCTGAAGATTCCAAAAGGGCTTCGCCCGACTCATAAAGAAAAATGGATTTGTAACCAAGTGAAAGGCAGCATTCTTTTAATACTTCACGTTCTGATAGAATATCATCGCAGATACCGATTTTCATTGCAATACCTCGTTTCTTTAAGGCTCCTTAGCAAAATATAGACAGAAAATAATCCGTTTTTCCAGGTTACGTGAAATAATCCATCATATTTTTTTATTACATTTTTAATATTTCGTATTCCAAAACCATGATTTTTAAAATCTGTTTTTGTAGTGGAAAGCAGTTTTAATTCCTGGGGGGAATATGGTAAGGAGCTGTTCTCCAAAATAATAATAATTTCTTTGTCATTAGAGGATATTTTTAAATATATTTCTTTTGCTATAGGGGGAGAAACCTTTTGGATGCCTTCTGCTGCATTTTTGAGGAGATTTGACAGCAGGATGCAAAGGTCGCTTTCACTGATAAAAATATTATCCTGAAATCTTCCATTTACTTTGAAAATAGTGGTGTTATCTACAATATCATAAAAATAATTAATGATTGCATCACTAATGGCATTATTGGTCGAAAAGTAATGGGTCTGTTCTTTGATGGAAGTAAGGGTGTTGATATAATCTTTGAGGGTATTCCAGTTTTCTTTTTGGACAAGTTCCTGTAATGCCAGGATATGGTGGTTATAATCGTGGCGGAATGCACGCAGGTCTTCATTTTTTTTCTGTATGTTTTTATAATGTTCTTTTTCTAATTGCAGAGATTTCTGGTTTAATTGATCTGTTTGCTGTAGTGCCATATGATACCGTAACAAAATAAAAAACATAATAAGCAATGCAAGGCTCATAAAAATAATCAATATAACTGCAAAGGAAAGCAGGCGGCGTCCTAATGTATTAATATCCTCAAAGAAAAGCAGGCTGGATATATTAATTAGGACAAGGTCAATAGTGCAGACCATAATAATAAGGTAATACCCTTTTTTGCCCAAATTCAGAAATAGCTGAATGGGTATTTTCTTTTTTATGTACCAGATAACAGAAAAAAGGATGTAACATAGGAATATGGTGCAATCAATTTTTTCAAAACAAATAATATATGTTTTGGAAAGATTAGCATTGGTAAAGCAGCAGTATAATTGTAAAATAGAAGCTGAAAGGATATTTTCTATAAGGAAGCAAACCATAAACCAGCATATCTTTAGATGAAAAGTTTCTTCATAAATGAGGGTTATCACCATGAAAACAATGAAAATATCCGGAAAAATAAATGGAATAAATATCAAATGAACCAGCCAAATGGTTCCAATAAAAAAAGAAGCGCTTCTAAGTAATTTATGTGCTGTTATTTTTGCATGGAGTACAAGAGAAAAAATGCTAAAATAAGAACACAATTCCAGTAAGTATAATATAATATCCATAGTGTATTTTCCCACCTCAATATGTATCAGCCGATTTTACATTTTCTTAAATATAAGATAATAAGAAAGAAATGTCAATAGAATGGTTTGATTTTGCCATATATCGCAAAAAGCGACCGTTTATCGCATTAATGTAGGAAATGGTATAATTTTACAGTATAATAAAAAAACCAAAAATCTACGAGAGGAGGAAAATGATGTATCAGGTATATCTTTTAGGGAATGCATTAAAGTGGATACAATGGTTATTTGGAAGATGAAATTCCAAAACAAACTGCGTAAGGGAGTAGGAAGTATAAATAGAGTGGGGTTATTTTCTAATTGTTCAAACCGATATATTACAAGGGAGGAAGAATATGGTTTTTAAAAATTTAGAAGTATTTAAGAGCGCATTGATAAAATTTTTCATATTAGGATTTGCCATTACAGGGGTGACGGGTTTATCTCATGTTTCGGCTGATGCTGCAGATGATGATTATAAAATAAAATCATTATCATACGAAGAGTATTTAGAACAAACTAAGAAAGAAGATGCAGTCAAAGGACTGGAAAGTACAGGTAAACAGATATTAGAAAAGGATATTAAACGTAATAGTTTAGTGAATAAATCTATGGTTTCATCCGCCCAAAATGTTAATTATCAGGTTATTGAGGGAGATTTTTCATCTTTAGGTGAGGAAAAGACATATCACATTGATATTGATTATACTGATATTGACACAGCAGCAATTGCTTTGGTAAAGACAGGGAAATCCGATGTATCTATAACTATATCTGATGTATCAGGTGAACTTAAAAATTTTTATACATATGAAGGATGTCCCAGATTATGGTATTTTATAGATAAGCCATCTTTAAATGCAACGGTTGTTTCATATACTATAAGTGTAAAGGCAAAAAGTTATGATTCTGATGCAAGTGGTTTCAGGGTCATGGCAGGAGATAAAAAAGATATTGAATCCATGATAAGCGGTATGGAAAATGCAGTATGGCTTGAATACTATACAGAAAAAAAGAAAAATCAATTTTTTACCCGCTATACACCAAATAGGGAGGAAAGCTGGTATCGGTTTACTTCCAGTGGAACAGACGTCTTTACAGTATTAAATGATCATCCTGAAATCCGTTTTCGGATATGTGATGTTGATACATTATATACTTGGTATGATTCTAATGATTCAGAAAATGGAGATGCTCATAGAACAAATTTCTGCCAGTCCTATAATTGTGCTGAAAAAGCGAGGATTACGTTAACCCTAGGAAAGGATTATTATTTAGTAGTTTATCCGGTAAGTACAATTTCTGCACAGCCTTTGGTTACGGATAGCATGAATATTACAGTGGGGAAACCAAATATGGGGCGGGAGATAACTACGGTGTATGCAACAACAAAATTAACTGTACCATCGTCAACATATTCCCCTGTAGCGAATATAATTGTGGGAGATAATGGTGAGACTATTCCCAAAACTGCGGTAATCGATTGGGTAGAACGGAGAAATAACCCAGGTGCTTTGCTTTCTGAACTGCCTTATTGGAGAGTAAAATATCCTGGTGCAAGGGCATGGCTTACATCGGGGGAATGCGAGATGAGGATTAATATAGGATATACTAAAGATGGTACAAATAATAAAAATATTAATGGCATCTGGCAGATATCTGAAAAAGCATCTTCGTCTGCTTCACCGTTAACGGTCACACCAGGTATCTATATGATGTATTATTATGAATTAGGCGATTAAAAATTCAATCTGTTATAAGCTGGTTATGGTCAATAACTGATAATGAAAATTTGAATGCACACAGTAAGGTTGGAAACATATTGTGTGCATTCTTAATAAAAAGGAAATTTAACAGTTATCTATTCGCGCTTGTTCTAATGATTATGCGTAAAACCTGCCGGCAAAGCTGTAAGATGCTACAAAGGCGGCAGCCTATTATTCGAATTGTATAGAATAGTCTGCATGCTAATTTCAGAAAATAGCTATCTTTTTACAAGTAAGCATATTAAGTCGGGCTCTTTTCTGAAATTAACGATAAATAGTAACATTTAATTAACAAAACAGGGAGGGTTTATTATGGATTATGGTTGCATGGATTTAAAAAACCAGGCTGACATAAGGGTATTTACAAAAGATAACGGGCTTATTGCAGGGACGCCAAGCAGGGCAGATGAGGAGATTAACAGAAAACATCATAATAAAGATATTATGGAGAATAATTGCCTGAAAAGGAATTCGGACTGTTACATTTCAGGGACTGATATGAAAGAAATAGAATTTATGTCAGAAAATTATAATGATATTTTAAAAATAACAGGAATACCAACCAATTGCCTGCTATTGTCTGAAAATGGTCATGGACAGAAAACACGGGAAGAGATTGCTACAGTAATTTATTCATGGGGGCGCGGAGAGATATCTGACAGCCAGTTTAAATGCCAGTTTCAGGATATTTGTAAAGGGAGGAGGGCATATCTGGCACAGTGCAGGTATACAACCGGAAGAAATGCAGAGGACAACAGGAAAATTATTGAAGGGATTTATGAATACTCCCAAAAGAGAAATGTAAAGGCTATGGTACATCTTTGTTTTGAGAAGGGTGAAGAAATTGCGGACAGCTACGGAGGGAGAGATACGAAGAACTGGGTATATTATGATGCAGATTATTATTATCGGTCGGAGCATTTGAAAAATCTCCTGCGTGAAGCTACAGCAGAAATGGCGGAAGAGTGGGGAACAGGCACAATTGATTTTGACAGTATTGAAGAGCATAGTGGTTTTACTGCAGACGGTGGACTTGATTTTAATAGTTCGTGGAACTGGAAGGCGGATATGTGCCGGGGAGTTGCTTCCTTGGATGATTTTACAATTCTGCCAGAGCCGGGCTTTTCATTTTTCTACCAGGAGAACAAGCATAGAGTTGTACAATATGGCACACTGGAAATCCAGGCAGGGATTTGTATCATAAAATACGGGGAGGCTGAATGGAAGGTTGACGTTCCTTTTAATAATTCATGCTGCCTTGGTGAATTGGCTGATTATTTTAATGTTTCTGAATTGTTTGGACGCAAAAGTTTGGTTAGTAATACAGGATTGCTGGATTTTTTAAGCCACTTTGAAGTTTTTACATATTTTTATGGACGTAATAGATGGCTGGCAAAACAGAATGGATGCTAATTTTGGAAGCACTGCTGTTACTGGTCACAGAGTGATTAGTAACAGCAATAGCAACTTAAGAGGATAATATTATCCGTGAATAGTAACAATTTTAGAAATTTGGACAAAGAAAATGATATAAATATCTTGACAATTCTTCGTATAAGTGGTAAGATAGGTATCGTTCGTGACAAGTGAATATAATTTGCGGAAGTGCTGGAATTGGCAGACAGGCTAGACTAAGGATCTAGTGTTGGCAACGACGTGAGGGTTCAAGTCCCTTCTTCCGCATTGCTTGAAAGCCCTATAGATTAGGGCTTTTTTAATGTCATAGAAAATCTAAAACAAAAGATAGGGAAATACAAAAAGATTTGTATAAAGGACGGTGGGAAAAGGTGGGTATAAAAAGTGAAAAAGAAATGGTGTTATATATTTGTGATGATGAACTGATATGGCAGCAGAGGATAAGAAAAATATGTGAGGGCATACTTGGGGAAAAATGGGCAGAATGCACGATTGTGATGGGAAAGAGCGGCAAAGAAGTTCTTGATTATCATGGGGACATAGATATTCTAATTTTGGATATTGATATGCTTGGCATAGATGGTATTCAGGTAAAAAATCAACTACAGAAGAAAAATCGTAATACTAATATTATATTTGTGACAAATTATTCAGAGCGGATGAGGGAGGCATTTGGGTCTGGGGTATTTGCTTTTGTGGATAAGGGGGCTGTAGAGGGGAATTTGAATCATATTCTTCCGGAGTTAATAGAGCGGGTATGCCGATATGTCAAAATAGACGGGCTCTATGACAGCAGAGAGGTGCTTTATCTACAGGCAGAGGGTTCGTATACGGATTTGTTTTTTCGCAACAGGGAACGGCATACTATACGGAAAAATCTTAAGGAATTGGAAAAGGAGCTGGCAGGCGCAGACTTTATCAGGACACATCGTTCTTATTTGGTTAATATGAATGAAATAACTGGCAAAATTGCAAACACCGTATTGGTTGGGCAACAGGAACTTCCTGTCAGTGTGCGGCTAAGAAACAAGGTGAAAGAAGCATATCGGATTTTTTGCAGGAAGAATGCAGGGTATTAGTATGAGTATATGGTATTGGCTATATGATGTGGTGATAGGAAGTTTGGAATGCCTTATCATTGGGAAAGAGATATTGGGTTTAGAGTTGCGGAAAGGGTGGAGGAAGTATGTCATTTTTTCTGTATTAATTTTGGTTGGTTTTTATTGTTTTTTGCATAGAATAGGGAAAGGTTCTTTTTCCATCATATGGCATATAGCTGTTGTGTGCCTGTTTTTCCAGGCAAAAACAGGCAGATTATTGTTGGCAGCTTTATCAGACTATCTCATGATTGTTGTAGCAGATAGTTTTATATGGAGTGTAAGTATTCTTTTTTCTAAGGAAATTTGGCAGGTTGATGATGTAAGAAACTTGGTTTATGGCATAATTATCTTTTTTGTCTGGGTTTGTTTTTATTTTGCGGTACATAAGAAAAATTGTATAGTGAAAAAGTTTATGATGGAAATTTCGTTGTTACAGCTTGTATTTTTGGATTTTGGAATATTGGCAATAAGCTTTCTATTTGCCAGCATGCAGGGGTTTCTTTTTGATCTGATGACAATGAGGATGAAAAAGGCATCCGTTTTCTTTTGCACGGTAGTGATTTTTTATATAATTATTGTTTATGGCATATTGGTCCAGACCTATCATAAGAAGCGTTATTTAGAAGAAATTACCCAGATAAGCAATCAGTACTTAGAATTGCAAAAGGAATATTATATGAAATCAATAGAAAAGTACGAGGAATTGAGAAGTTATCGGCATGATATCCGAAGCCATATGCAGATTATACGATCTCTTTGTGAACAGAAACGGTTTGAAGAAGTGGCAAGGTATGCCGGCCGGCTAGATGATGATTATAAAAAAACAGTAGCTGGGTATACAGGGAATGTAATTGCAGACTGTCTGCTGACAGAAATGCTAGATGGATTAAAAAACAGGGAGTTAGCTGAATTTGAGGTTTTAGGGAGACTGCCAAATGATTTGCCGATGGAGGATGTGGATAGCTGTATCCTTTTTTCAAATGCGTTTCGCAATGCAGGTGAGGCTCTGCAAAAACAAAAACAGAATCTGCGTTTTTGTCTGACGGTGAAACAGGGGCAGCAGGAAATCCATATTATCATACAAAATTCTGTGGCAGAAGATAAGAAAGTTGATTTAACCGTAACCGATAAACCAGAGAGGGAAGGGCACGGTTATGGGGTTAAAAATATGAAAAAAGTAGTAGAAAAATACCATGGGATCATATCATGGGAAGTTGCCTCTGGGGTGATGAAGGTTGAAATTTTTCTGCCTGTTAATAGAAATGACGTTTATGACAAAAATCGACGTTTATAACATGGCAGGTATATTTTGGAAAACTGTTATGATAACATAAGAACACAACGTTGTAGTAAAGAAATGCTGGCAGTTTCGGAAAGGGAGGGTTCTGGTTCTATATGGGTGCAACATATGCAGGGGGAGATTTTTTAGAACTTATACGTAAGCTTTTTGGGTAGACAATAGCTAGAGTTTAGTAAAAGTTCTTGTGAATCTGAAAGAACATAAGGTTAAGTTTGAAAGTTTCTTTCAAACTACTCATGAATGATTTCTCAATTTTGAGAAGAGCATTTAAAATTACGAAAGGCAGGGTATAAATATGATATTAAAAAAGATGATAGGTGGGTTATTGTGTGGAGCTGTTCTTGTCAGTACTATAAGTGTTACTGCCTCAGCAGCTGAGACAGATACGGTTAGTGGTACATGTAGTGGAGTCGGTGTAGTTGGTTCAGCTCTCATAACGGAACATACAGCTACGGCAACTACATCCCATATGGGGTCGAGTGCAGAAGGGACGGTAAAAGTTAATTGTACAAATGTATATCGTGATGTGAGTGCAGGCACTATAAAAACAGCAACGGCTTCAGGAACGGGAAAAAATCATGTTACAAAGGAGTTTAATGTATATGAAGAAGATTATATGAAGTCGTTAGCAACAACACATTCTGTAGCAGTTAGGACAGGTACATGGTCCGATGAGACTTCTGTAACTTATACAAAACGATAGTTTTGTATAAGACAGTATTATTTTCCGGCGGGGAGAGGGCGTTTGTCTTCTCTCTGCGTCATAATATAATTTTAGGAGGGAGTACATATGAAAAAGAAAAATTGGGTTATCATCTGTTCAGTATGTGTGATTGCATTATTTGCAGGTATATTTACCTATATGCAGGTACATAAAAACAATAAACAGGAGGCAGAGGTTCCCGGGCATTATATTGGGGAAGAAGAGACGGAAAAGAAGGAAGAGTTTGATATTGAGGCAGATATCCAGCCGCGTTTGGCAGAGCGCAAGGAAGGTAATATTATCTGGACGGTTTCTGATGACGTCTTGATTAATGAGGATTATTTAGAACTCTTGAATAAAAGGCTAAAACAGGATGGATATGATTTTCAGTTAAAGTTTCAATATCTGAATACAGAATATTATAATGAAGGAATCCGGAAAGTGTTAGAAGACGGTGATACAGACATTGCCCTTGGCGGACAAGACACCGGAGAGTTTGGTAATGTAGTGGCAGGGATTTGCCGTGACGGGCTTTTTTTGGAGCTGTCGCCATATTTGGAATCGGATGCGTGTAAAGCGCTTTGGGAGGAGTACGAGGAACCTCTTTGGAAAAGCGTATCAGTTGATGGGAAGATTTATACGGTTCCTAATGGAATTTATGATGATGGAAGGCTGTGCGTTGTATTTAACAACAAATATATTGCGAAGAATGAGAGTAAAAAGTTTACGGGGGATATTACAGAACTGGAGGCGTTTTTAACAGAAGAAATGCGGAAAGAACCGAAAGGCAGGGAATTTCTTATTACATGGGATAGCTCCAATGTGGCGGTTGCCCTTGGGTATTATCAGCGATTTGGAGCATATTTTAATGCGGAAACGGGAGAAGTAAGCTCACCGTTTGACTGTAAGGAGCTGTATCAGTTTTTGAAAATGCTGAATGCTTTTCAAAAAGCGGGGTGTGTGCCGAAAGAATGCAGTCTGCGTTCCGGCACTCCGAATAAAAAAATCAAAAAAAAGATAGAGAGAAAAGAGTTTAGTATTCTTTTAACAACTCAGACAGATACAATAGAAGCAATGAAAGATGATGTAACGGTAGCAACTCTGGACTTTTCGCCAAATTTTGCAAGAGTGGGAGGCACAAATGGCATTTGTGCCAAATCGAAAAATGCAGAAGCCGCAATGGAGCTTTTGACATTGCTCCATACGCAGGACGAGTATGCACATTTGCTTTTGTATGGCGAGGAGGGAAAGGATTATAAAATAGAAAAGGGAAAAATTGTATCAGATGATTTTACAGGTATTTGGACGGTTGATGCCCTGGGGATTTACAGGAGTTCTTATCCGGAAGGGGAAGAGCGAAATGCTTATACAAAAAATATCCGTCAGCAGAAAAGGGAGGTATACCGTTCAGAGCATTGCAGGACGTCCGCAGTAGCGGGATTTCAGGCAGATGGAACTGTTTTTTCGGAAGAGGAGATAGAAAATGCCGATACGGCAGAAAGCAATCTTGATATCTGGAAAAAGGAAGACTTTGAAAAGCAGTATCAAAACGTAAAAAAGGCTGTGGCGGAGGCAGAGGGATCGATTGTTAAAAAGTTAGCAAAGCAGCTGGAAGAATGGAAAAGCATCCAAAATTGAGAAAAACGGGGTATAAAAATGAAAAACGGTAAAAAGAAAGGAAGGATTATTGCAGGAGCAGCAGTCCTTGCCGCAGCTTTGGCCGTGGCAGCAGGTGTTTTTTCTTACCAAAGCGGCAAAGAGAAGACAGATTCGTTAAATAACCGGTATTGTCCGACTGTGTTTGGAAACCTCAATTACTCCGATAATGGTGTATTTTATTATGGGAATGAGGGAATCAGTTATCTGGATGCGGAAACAGGAAGGGAGGTTTCGGTCTGCACGAAAGCGGGCTGCCGTCATGAGGATGCCTCCTGTCCGGCAAAGGTAGAAGCGTTGTATCGTACAGGTATTGTGTATGATGGGAAAAAGCTGTACTACATCAGTGACGGTGATACGCGGGAACTTGAGTCATTATATCTGACAGAATGTGATATCAATGGCAGCAATAGGAAAAAGATGGCGGATTTTGAAGGGCTTCAGTCGCCGCAGGCAATCGCCTATTATGATGATTATGTCATTGTTGCATATATGAATGGATTTGACTGGAAAAAAAGGGAAGAGATTAACAACAGGGAGGCAGGGATTTACGTATATAACAGAAAGACAAAGGAGGGAGGGAAAATATACCATTCCACCGCATGGGCAAACCTAGTGTCTTCGTTAGATGTGATAGATGGTGACATTTATTTTTGCAGAAGCTATAGCCCGCTTTCGGAGGAAGAAGTCATGCAGCAGGGGGCAGGGGAATCCGATCAGGCTTTGGCTGGGGCGGCGGAGTTGTACAAAGTGCCGTTAGAGGGTGGTGAGGCAGAATATATTGCAGATAAGATATCCGTTTCTGTTTCCGGGGTGACAGGAATCGGAGATATGGTGCTGTATTCTACAGAAGAGGGGTTGCAGGCATATTTTCCAAAAACAAAGAAAACAAAAACCATTAAAGAAGGGGAACAGGTTTATAATGTGACAAGCAGGCTGTCAGATGGGAAGGGCATTGTAAGGCAGATTACGGGAGATGGTGAAAATTCAGATTATTATATTTGTGATAAGGAGGGGACCCTGAAATGGATTGGAAATACACCGCTTGTTTTTATGGCTGTTTATGATAATGTGACTTATGCAATGGATAACAATGGCTGGGCTGCTTTGGACACAAATAAGTGGCAGAAAGGGGATTTTGAGGTGCGTTATTCCTTTCAGGCAAAATAGAGTGATCCTCACGTACGCAACGGGCCAAGCGTAATGCTTGCAAGGAACTGTAAAAGCGCTGTTTTGCGGCGATAGAAAGAAATGGGGTGAAGTATGAGGGATATTTATTTGGGGGAAATAAAGAAGGTGCTGCGGAAACATACCGTATGCAGCTTTATATTAATTCTTTTTGCAGGTTACGTTTTTTATCTTGCTTTGGAGGTGTATGGGAAGGCAGGAGGGGAACAGTATTCCTATCAGGCATACCAGAAGCTTGCAGCGACGGTTGATTCGGAAAATTTACCCAAAGAAATTGAACGTTTGGAAAGGGAGTCGGAGGATTTTTCGCATAAAGAATTGTATACGGACAGTTTTCAGGCTGAGTATGCATTGTATGACGAGGTGCTGCGGCAGATGCGCCATGTGGCGGGATATGCAGAGTATGCAGGCGGCATGGTGGAAGATGCGCAAAAGGGAGAAATCAGTCTGTTTCAGGAGAATGCTTATACCAGAAGGGAGCAGGAAAAAACGGTTCGTGATTTTGGAAGGCTGCGTACATATCCTGTTACTTTTGCACCATACCGCGGGGTATATCTGCTGGCAGGATTTGACTTTGGCGATATTGTCATCCTTGTTGTTCTTGTGTTGCTTGTGGCATCTCTGGTTACAATGGAAAAGGAAAACCAGACGCTGCCTTTGCTGCATAGTACATTCCATGGCAGGAAAAGAGTGGGGGCAGCTAAATTTCTTGGAGGCCTGTCTTTGCTGCTGTCAGGCATAGTTTTCCTTTTTGCCTGCAAGAGCTTTATTATTTTAGCCACCTATGGGGTTGGAGACTGGAATGGGGCGGTACAGTCTGTTTATCCGTACGGTTCCTGCAGGTATGGGATTTGTGTCTGGGAATTTCTGGTTTTGGCTGCAATAGGGAGGATAATGGCTTATTTTGCCTTTTATGCGGTTTTGTTTTTTTTGGCTGCTTTTATCAAAAGGGGAGTAGTTTTCTATTGCTCTTGTGGAATCTTTCTTGGGCTGGAGGGGATTTTTTCTGTTGTAGTTGAGGAATACAGCTGGGTTGGCTTTTTGCGGAGTTTCAATGTCATTCCATTTTTGAACAGTGATACTGTTATTGGGAAATACCAAAATGTGAACGTATTCCGGTATCCTGCTGATTATGCGTTTGTGGCGCCGGTGATAGAGATTTGCTTTTTTGCTGTTTTTTCGGCGTTGGGAATTTACAGCTTTGAATGTTGTATAGAGTTAAAAGAGATTTCCTTTCTGAAAAAGAAAAGGGACCGAATAAGGCATTATGCCGCCTGTCTTGTCTGCCGAAGGGAGAGCCGCAGCCGGCATTGCCCAGACAGCGTTTTCCTTTTTGGCAAGGAGTTAAAAAAGGTATGGATTGGAGAGAAGGGGCTTTTGCTGTTCCTGATAGGGCTTCTTTTTCTTTTTTTTCTGTATTCTCCACTGGAAGAAAGCTTTTTGGATAAAGATGAAATCTATTACAGCCATTATATGTTAAAGCTGCAGGGAAAATATTCCGAAGAGAAAATGGCGTATCTTTATCAGGAAAGGGAAGAACTGGAACAGATACAGGAGGCTTTGGATTCGGGGAAACAATATACGGCGGCGCAGATAGAAGTTTTGACGCAGAAGACGGAACGGCTGGCGGGGCTTGAAATGGCAATCCGAAATGCGGAATATGTACAGGAAAACGGATTTTCCCATTTCGTATATGAAAAGGGCTATCTTACGCTGTTTGGGAAATATGATGGAGAATGGGAGCTTTTAAAACTGCGTGTGATATCTTTACTGATCATGGCGGGGCTCGCGGCTTCTGTCTGGGGAATAGAGGCATGGAGTGGAATGGATCAGGTTCTGCGCATCAGTGAAAAAGGGGAGCGTTTTCTCAGGAGATTGAAACGGTATCATATTGCCCTGCTTTCGCTGGTTGTTTTTGTGGTAACATATGCACCGTGGGTGTGGAATGTGGCACAGGCTTATGATTGCAGCCAGTGGCTTGCGCCTATAGGGAGCATTATGCAGTTTCGGGGTGATTGGTTTGAGGAGATGCCGATTGTGGCAATAGCAGGGCTTTTTGGGACGCTGCATTTGTTTTATCTTTATTTTACCGGAATTTTGATACGTATTGTCAGAAAGAGGATGGGAAATTACATATTGACTGTTTTCGTATCTTTCGTTATTTTTGCCATTCCTGCTTTTGCAGTGTCAGGCAGTATAGCAGGATGGTTTTTTGTTTTATAGGAAATTGCGCTGTTACGTAGTGGTTGTCGACAAGAATTGCTTCGCAATTCTTGCTAGCGCACCAGCGCCGGCGGTGCGCTTTTTTACATGATGGTACAGTTCTTTAAGAATAGCCGTGAATAGTAGTTATTGGGAAGGCTTATAATGGAGAGGGACATATGGTAATAGAAATTCGTGATTTGGTAAAAGAATATGGTGAAACCAGGGCATTAGACGGGTTAAGCCTGACCCTGGAAAATGGAATATACGGGCTGTTAGGGCCAAACGGTGCCGGCAAATCAACATTGATTAATATCTTAACGGATAATATCAAAAGGAGCAGCGGAACCGTTTTGTGTGATGGCGAAGAAATCACTCAGCTTGGGAAAAGCTATCGGAAACGGGTAGGATATATGCCGCAGACACAGAGCTGCTATGATACTTTCCGGGCGCAGGAATTTTTAGAATATATGGCAGTGATAAAGGGAATGGATCGGAAGCAGAAAAGTACATCGGAAGAAATACAGCATATTTTGCAGGAAGTAAATCTGTATGAGAAAAGGTCATTTAAAATCGGAGGTTTTTCCGGCGGGATGAAAAGGCGTATCCTGCTTGCACAGGCGCTGCTTGGACAGCCAGAGTTTTTGATTCTGGATGAACCGACTGCAGGGCTTGACCCGAAGGAGAGGATTGCCCTGCGCAACAGTATTGCAAGAAGCAGCAAAAATCGGATTGTTATGGTAGCGACACATATTGTGAGCGATATTGAATGCCTTGCCGGTTCAATTATTATATTGGACAAAGGGAAGGTGGTACGCTGTGATACACCGGGGCGGCTGCTGGAGATGATAAGCGGCAGGGTTGGCGTAGTGCATTGCAGGGCGGAGGAACTCCCTGCTTATCAGGAAAAATACTGTGTCAGCAGTATTACACAGGGGAAGGAAGATTTCATTTTGCATCTGGTCGGCGGACAGCTTCCTTCAAATGCAGATATTGAACATGCTGCATTGACTTTAGAAGATGTGTATATGTATTTTTTTGGCAGACAATAGTGGGTTTTGCACTTTTATTGTTCGTTGGTATAGAGGGAATAGCATAGAAACAGCTCTTTGGAAATGAAGTAAATGCCCCATAGCGTGCTATGGGGCATTTTTAAAAGATTATCTTTTGTTATTGTTCTGTATTTTCATGTTTTGATCCAATCAGTAAGCAGCTTCCAGAATCCAATGCTGGCAGTCTCCGCCCCAGTAATTCCATTGTACAATATTCCCGCCGGGTTCCTGGCTCCAGTCAAATACATCCAGGCAGGAGGCGCTGTTTGTAATCCGTGTTTTAATAGCATATATGCCAGGGGATACAGGAGCAATTTCAAACATCTGGTTTTGGCCGCCGTTATAACTGTATTGTACTACATTTGTGCCATCTGTAGTTTTTTTGCCGGCAATGTCAAGCGCTTTGGAATAACCGGATGCTCCGGTGAAGATATAGTAATAACTGGCGTCATTTTTGGTGAGTTTAAACTTTTGCCTGCTGCTGCCAAGATAGGTGTTTTGCTGGAGATTGGCATTATCAGCAGAAGAGCCGTCTGCAACATCTAAGTATAAGCCGCTGTATGCACTTTTGATATAATATGTGCCGTCCATTGAGCCGTCATTAAATATACCAGATGAGGTTATGCTTGATTTGCCGCAGATATCGTTAAATACATATAAGGATTTCATTGCATTGCCGTTTTTATCAAAGAGTGTCATATTATCCCAGGTACTGCCGCCGTCGACAGTGGAATAATAGGTAACGCTGCCGCTGTAAAGTTTTTCGTAGTTTCCGGTTACGCTTGTTGCCCAGCCGGAGCCGCAGGTGCCCCAGGTAGAACTGTCTGTGGCAATCCAGCCAGGTTCCCAGTAGAATGCGCCAATGCCATAGCCGGCTTTGGTTTCATTCACTTTTGCAACGGCTGCAAAAACATCATGCAACGCTTCTGCCTGTCCGGAAACGCTTACTGCATAATTGGCATGGACCATGCCGGACGCATCACCGATATTGTTGTTTTGGGAGTCGAAATTTTCATATGTATAAGGATAAGCGGTTTCTGCTACCATAACTTTTTTGTTGTAGTTTCTGGCAATATTTGTAAGTTTTTGCGTCAGGTCTGAAGCGGTTCCATGCCACATTGGGTAATAAGATGTGGAGAATACGTCATAATCTACGCCAAGCGTATCCACGCATTCTGCATACCATTCGCCTCTTTCTACCAAATCTGTAAAATGTAGTACTTTAAGCATAGATTTCCCATATAATGCATTAATGTCATTTACAGCATAGCAGCCTTGCTGCATAAGTGCCGCAACACCTGAACTTAAATCCCATACGCCATCGTACAGGCCGCCTACTCCGCACATAGAGCCATTCGTCTCATTGCCGATCTGCACCATGCCGATATTAACGCCATAGTCTAGTAATTCTTTCAGGCTGTCATAAGTAAAATTGTAGACAGCATCTTTTTTGTACGCAAGGCTATAATCTGCCCAGGCTTTTGGGGCAAATTGTTTTTCTGGGTCTGCCCAGAAGTCAGAGTAATGAAAGTCAATAAAGACCTTCATGCCTGCATCAGTTGCCCGTTTGCCCAATATTTTAGCATTATAAAGGTCACAGTTGCCTGCGCCATACGGTTTATATGGAGCAGAAGAATCATAGGGGTTGTTCCATATGCGGATGCGGACATAATTTACTCCTGCGCCAGATAAAATATCAAACATGTCGCCGTTGGAGCCGTCCAGATAGTGAAATTCTGTCCCGCTTTTTTCTAGTGCCGTCAACGCGGAAATATCTACGCCCCTTGCAAAATCATCCGTTATACCTGAAACAGAACTGGTTCCAGATATGGGGGCTGTGGCTGCCGAACATGTTTTTTTGGTTCCAGGCATCAATCCGGCTGTCAGTAAGATGGCCAGTGTTAATGCAGTAATACATTTTTTTAATCCTGTTTTCATATTCCACCTCATTTCTAATTGTGGGCTGCTCATTAGCAGTTCCCTGGTGATTTCCTTACTGTAACTGCAAATAAACCGGATTGCGCAATCGGTTGTATAACTTATAAATTAAATATAACACCTCAAAGCCCTTCTGTCAATGGAACTATTGTTGGTAGTAAGGAACTGTATGGAAATAACTTTTACACCTTGACTTGCCTATTTCTCCGGCTGCACAGGTCAAAAAGCCTCGACGTAGCCCCACTACGCCTGCGTTTTTTGACCTGCACATCCGAAGAAATATCCTACGCAATCTGTAAAAGTTATTTTCCTACAGTTCCTAATAGAAAAATAGCGTCAAAAAACTCTTAGATTTGGCAAAAATCAATGTTTCTGGAAAGACATTGGAGATATGGGTTGACAGGTGTATATAAACTGTATATAATAACATATACAGTTTATATACAGGAGGCGGTGTAAATGCTTCAGGCAGTCCAGATTGGCAAATTTTATGATAGTTTCCGGCTGGAGGATATCTCCCTGGAGATACCAAAGGGGTATATTGTTGGGGTATTGGGGGAAAATGGCGCGGGAAAGTCAGTTTTATTAAAAATTATGCTGGGATATGTAAAGCCGGATAAGGGCAGTGTTTTAATGGATGGGGAGGATATGTGGGAATCTGGGGAGGTTCAGGGGCAAATTAAAAATAAGCTGGGATTTGTTCTGCAGGAAGACTTTTTTTCCTATTACAATACTTTGCTGGAGAATGGGCTGCGTTATGGGAAATACTACCGGGATTTTGAAAAAGGGGAGTTTTTAGGGCATCTGACGGAGTTTGGGCTGGAGAAAAAGAGGAAGTACGGGCGGCTTTCCCGCGGGGAAAAGTTAAAGTTCCAGTTTGCTTTTGCGCTTTCCCACCATCCGGCGCTTTTACTTTTGGATGAACCGCTGGGGAGTTTTGACATTGCATTCAGGGAAAAATTTTTAACTTATTTAAGGCATTTTGTGGAAGACGGGGAGCATAGCGCAGTTATGGTGAGCCATCTGACACAGGAACTGGAGCACCTGGCGGATTATATTGCAATTCTCCATAAAGGGAAGCTGTTGGAATTTTCAGATATTGAGGAGCTTAGGGAGCGTTACCGTCTTGTCAGTGGGGAGGATTATAAAGTAAACCTGTTAAAAGCAGAAAGGGTGGTATATAAGGAAAAGGGGGCTTATAGTACAAAAGCACTTGTAAAGCATAGCCCGTTCCGAAAATATGATAAAGAGCTGCTGGTGGAGACGCCGTGTTTAGAGGATATATTTTACTATCGTTTGAAAGGCCTGGGACGTGTTTGAGAATGGATTTTCCAATACGCCCCAGGGATGGAAAGGGGGCCAGGGGCGAATGCTTAAACTGGTGTTAAATGATTATTGGATGGAATTAAAAAAGCTTTCAAAAAGAAGAAAATGGTTTGAATGGCTGACAGATGGGTGGATGGTTTTTTACCTTTCTACGATATTGCCTGATTTGATTTTTGAAGGGCTGCTGGCAGAAGGAAGACAGGGCGTCTGGGGAATTGCGTTTTGGGTAATTATGTGGATCGGGATCGGGCTTTGCAGGCTTTATCCAAATCACCTGGAGGAAATTTTTTACCTGCTCCCTGTACCGCAAAAGGACAGGCGGGCATATTTACTGACGGGATACTGGTTTCGGGTTTTCCTTTTTTCGGTGGTTTTGGGAGGGTATCTGTTGGCTTGGGCAGTGGCAGAAAGAATCCCCTTTTTCCGGGCAGGGTATCTGCTGCTCCATTATTTCCTGGTTCTGTGTCTGGTTAATACAGATATCAGTGATATGATTAATCAGGTAATGGGAAACCGAAATGGGTGGCGTATATATTTGTCCTGTGTCTTTGGATTTATCAGTATAGTCCTGATTTACAGGGCGTCCCCAGCGGTGGCTGCTGCGTGGCGTCCAAACTGGGCAGAGGAGGCGTTAACAATAGTGGAACCATTTTTTGCAGCGGGCATAGTGTTTTCTTATTGGCATACAGGCCATTTTGTTTGAGCCGCAGGAAATGCGGCATGAAGGGATAGTATGAAGATTGTAATTAAGTCACAAGGGACAATGGCGATTTATGAGCAGATTGTAAATCAATTGAAAAATGGCATTGTTTCAGGGGAGTTAAAGCCGGGGGAGGCCATGCCGTCCATACGGCGGCTTGCAAGCGAACTGGAAGTCAGCGTAATTACGACAAAGCGAGCATATGAGGAATTGGAAAAAGAAGGGCTGGTGCGTTCCGTTTCCGGGAAAGGGTTTTATGTCTGCGAGGCAAACCAGGACTACCTAAAGGAAAAACAGCTTATCATGCTGGAACGGCATATGAAGGATATATTGGAGGAATGCCGTCAGGCAGGCCTGACAAAAGATGAAGTTCTGGAAATGGTCGAGGTGTTATATGGAGGGGATGGATTTTGATTGCATTTGAGCATGTAACGACAAAAGGGAAGGGATTCCGGCTGCAGGATGTTTCTTTCCGGCTGGAGGATGGGTATATTATGGCGCTTGCCGGGGAAAATGGGGCTGGGAAGACTACATTGCTAAAGCATATTTTAGAGACAAATATTTCTTACCAGGGACGGATTTTAATAGATGGCATGGATATGAAAAAGGAAAGGAATGCCTGCCTGGAGAGGATTGCTTTGGTATCAGATGGTTATCGGATGCCGGTGAATTATACAGTACAAAGTGTCTGCGATTTGTACCGGGGATTTTATAATAATTGGAATCAGGAAATATTAGAAGAGTTTTTCCGAAAGATGGGGGTTTTGGGAAATGAGCAGATTGGAAATCTTTCCAGGGGAGGGTATTTCAGGATGCAGCTTGCCCTGGGGCTTGCGCACCGGGCGGATGTTTTTTTGATGGATGAGGCTACCAGCGGCATGGACCCGGTATTTCGCAGGGAACTTTGGCGGTTTATGCGGGACATAACGGCGGAGGGGGCAGATATTTTGCTTGTGACACATATTTTGGATGAAATCAGGCTAAAATGTGACTACCGTGGAATCCTTGAGGAAGGCAGGCTGGTAAGGTGGGAGGAGGCAGGACTGGAATGACAGGATGGCAGAAAGTGCAGGAATTTGATAAAAAGATAACAAAATATGAAGAATCCAGGACTTCAGGTTTTGCGGGTATTTCTATAGGATGTATTTTGGCCAATATTTTTTCTTTTGCCTTAATGTGGGTTCCATTTAAAGAAATATTTCAGGAGATAGGCGCTTTTTGGGCAGGGTTTCAGGGGATTCTGCTATTTCTTGGGGTTTACTGGCGTATGCAGTGGCTGTTTGGATTGTATGGGAATGGAAAGTGGGTATCATGGAAAGAGTATTTGAAATATGTACCGGTGGACTGGAGGGAGTACCGCCGCCACCGGTATCAGGTTCTTTTCCGTTATGCCGGAAAAATATTTTTTTGGTTCGCTGTTTCCCAGATGGCTTTTCAGGTGCTGTCTTGTATGTTTACAGGGACGGCAGTTTATTTTGGGGGCATACTGTATGCCGCAGGGATGTGCCTTGGATTTGTTTTGCTTCCAGGCATGGTATGTATCTGGAAATGGTGCTGAACTAGTATAGCAAATACTAATTAACTGGCATACTGACTTGTCTGATTGCTCATATGCTTCGTTGTCGTCAATCGACGTAGCCACCGCTACGCCTCATTCCTCCGCCTTGCATATGAAACAATCATTCGGCGTCAGTATACCAGAAATTAATTATTTGCTATACTAGTTTTCTTAATGCCGGCTTAAATGGAACATGTTGATAAGGTTTTGCAGCATGCCGGCCTGCGAATTAAGCTGCTGGCTGGTAGCAGCGCTTTCTTCTGCCGTAGCAGAAGTAGTCTGCACGACCTGTGAAATCTGGCTGATTTGTACCTGAATCTGTGAAATGGATTCTGCCTGTGTGTGGGAGGCGTCAGCAATGCCGTTGATATTGTCAACTATTTCATTTACGCTGGATGTTGCAAAGGCAAGCTGCTGTGCTGTTTCATTTGCAATTTTTGTACCTTCCTTTACTGCCGTAATAGAATGTTCAATCAGGTCGGCAGAAGACTGGGAGGCTTCTGAGCTTTTTCCAGCAAGGGTCCGTACTTCTTCCGCTACTACGGCAAAACCTTTCCCTTCTGCTCCGGCGCGTGCTGCCTCTACTGTGGCGTTTAATGCAAGGATATTTGTCTGGAAGGCGATATCATCAATTGTGCGGATAATTTTACTGATTTCGTTGGAACGGGCATTGATTTCTTCCATTGCATTTATCATTTCCTGCATCTGTTCATTGCTGTCTGAAATCTGTTTTCCAACGTCAGTTACTTTGATATTTGCCTTTCCTACATTTTCGGCTGTCTGGGCAATCTGGCAGGATATTTCCCGGATTGTCCCATCTAATTCATCAACAGAGGCGGCCTGCTGGGTCGCGCCCTGGCTCAGCGTCTGGGCGCCGGCTGACATCTGGTCGGCGCTGGCTGCAACATATCTGGAACTTTCCCGGATTTGGGACATTGTATGGTTTAATTTTTGCAGGATATTATCCAGCGAAATTTTGATGGAAGTGAAATCCCCTACATAGTCCTGTGTTGTTTCCTTTGTCAGGTCTCCATTTGAAATAGCGGAGAGTATGGTTGAAATTTCGCCTATGTAGTTTTTTAAACGCCTGGTGGTATTTTCAAATATTTCGGCCAGGAGGCCAATTTCGTTATTTGAGTGAATATTTGTGGATATGTTTCTGCTGCCCTGTAAGCCTAATTCGCCCTGCTCCAAAGTCTGTGCAAGGGAAGTCAGCTTATTGAGCGGGCGGGTGACAGCATGGCGGATAAAGGCTGATATAAACAGGAGGCCAGTCAAAATCAGGATGCCGCCGGCTATACAGGAAATAATGATTGTTTTATTTGTTTGTAAAAGGGCATTCTGGAGGGAGATACCGGAAAAAATCAGTCCCGTAACCTGACCGTCCGCATCCTTTGTCGGGACATAGGAGCAGAGATGGTCTGTGCCAAGGATTTTTGTCTGCCCTATATAGGATTCACCCTGTTCCAGAACCTTTTTCGCAATATCTTCAGACAGCTTTGTGCCAACAGCGCGTTTGCCGTCCTGCTGGATTGTAGTATAGGCGCGTTCATTCCCATGGAAAATAGTAAATTCACATTCGGTAAGTTCTTTTAACTTATCCAGCAGTTCTGTTTTGTCTTCAGGACCGGAATAGTTTTCAAGCTCATATGAAAGGATATCTGTGCCGTTAATGCATTCGTTCTGCATAATAGACATAGTGAGCCTGTACGACATGGTGACGCATAGCAGAACGGTGATAATAATGCTGGCACCCAGGATACATCCAACTAAAAGGCTTACTTTGCGTCCAATTTTTTTGATTTTCCTATTTTTCTGGTTCATTTTTTTCTCCTCCTAAAAAGAATGCGGCGTGCCGCTGCTGTGGCTTCGTCCTCCGCTGCTGCTGCTGTGGCTGCTTGTATCTGCTTTTTTGACACGGTGTACATTCATATAGCGGAAATGGTCAATCCGCCCAAGCAGCCGGGAATGGCCTTCATCAATATAGTTCCTTGCTGCCACTGTGTTTCTGCCGGCAGTTTTCCGTACAGAAGGCAGGATGATTAAGAGGCTTATAAGCAGGCTGAAAATAAGCTGCGGAATAGATTGGAAAAACAGGGAATCCAGCTTTGGGCTTCTTCCCATATATGTGTCAACTTCATTGCAGAATATATTTAATGCTTCGTAATAATTTCCTTTTTTCATGTTCCGCTGCATGTGGTCCATAACTTTGTTGCAGCGTTTGTGGGTTAGCTGTTTTTGGGCAGTGCCATAACCGTATATCTGATAGACGCGTGCATCTTTTTTTGTGCTGATAAAAAGCAGGACAAGGTTTTTGGGGGCTTTGCTGTCATTCCCGACCTGTTCCATGTAAGCATCATAATTGTCGTCTATCCCGATTTTATCAGAAGTCAGGATATAGACAGAGGCATTATGGCGATCTAAAATAGAATCACAGCTTTTCTGGATTAATTCTGTCTCTTCTGCAGTAAGCATATGCGCATTATCTGATATTACAGTTTTCGCACTGGCGTCTTTCCCTGCAATAAGGCAGGACAGCAGCAGGGGAAGAAAGAGGGCAGAAAATATCAGTGTGTTTTTGGCATGGCAGGATATTGCTGTAAATATGGCAGTGAGTTTTTTTATCATAGCAAAGGTCCTCCTGATATAATGGTGATAATTCTGCACAGCATGAAAATAAGTAATGTGAGCAGTCCGATGGAAGTTGCAATTTTAGGGATGGAGCGTGGCGGGTCTCCTGCCAGTTTGCCTGTCTGCCCATTCATTGCAAAAGTATATTCTGCGTCGTTATAGTCGTAGTAAACCATCCAGACGGGGAATAATGCATATTCGGACGAAAGCTGCCCGATATGGTAATCCCTGTTTTCAAAGGTTATGCTGTCATATCCCTGGACGGTGCTTCGGATAAATTCATCCATAAATTCATTGGCCCGTTTTGTTACGCGCGGCAGCATTTCCTTATCTGTAAAGCTGTATTTTTCAGAAAGGAAGCCAGACAGATAAGGGGTCTGGAACTCTTTCATGGCAGAGTAGTCAAAAGGTTCTAGGCTGTCCATAAGATGATCCGCCATTTTTTCGGATGCATCTGCCGGGATATCCTTCAGTGCAAGGTCTACCTGCCGGTATACGTCAAAATGGCTTGTTTCGGTTATTTCTTCATCGCCGCGGCTGAAAACATGGGTCCGGATGCAGTGAAGGTGCGCCTCGCCCTGCCCACGGAGATGGTAAAGCCAAAATGGCACATAGATGCCGGTGATTTCTTTAATCCGGCTTCCTTCTGTAAATTCCTTTGGGGAAAATTTTAATTTTTTGCACCATTTATGGAAGGCTTTTTCTGCTTCTTCTTTAGAAATAGAAAAAGGGATAATTTTTGTAGGGGCGTAGCTGCCGGAAAGCCTGTCTCCTAAAATCATAGGGGAGCCGCAGAAGCTGCATATAACTGCGGAAGTATGTTTTTCGGTAAACAGGACGGCGCCGCAATTTTTGCATTGGTATTGGCGCGCATCCTCATCTTCAAATATGGCGCTATGGAATTGCTGCTGGTAAGGCTCGTACTCCTTCTGATAGCCTTCAATTTGTTCTTTGTGGCCGCAGCTTTGGCAGTGCAGGCCGCCGGTGGCGCTGTCAAAAACCATATCAGCCCCGCATTCCGGGCATTTATATTGAATGACCATAAGTCCCTCGCTTTCTATTGATACTGTTAAAAGCTTATTGTCCCATGTTGTGGGCAATATCAACAGTATACATTATTCCTGGCAGAAAGGTCAAGAAAAGGAATGGCAGTTGACATGAAAGAGCATAGATGTTAATCTGCCAATATGAGGTAAAAGCCAAGGGAGCAAAACAGAGATGGAAGGCAGGTGGAATGGGGAAAATTATAAATTTGTCGACAAAAGAGCAACACGAAGTAAATAGCGTTATTACACGGGAGGAAAGATGTGAAAAATCGAAAAATGGGTACAACGATTACGTTGGGAATTACACTGGTAGTTACGCTGTGCATTTTTATGCTGTGCGTCATTGCAAATAAAAGTATGATGTCAATGATGAAAGGATCTGAAATGGAGAGCCTACATGCTTCGTTAGATGCACAGGCAGGCATTATTGAGGAGTATTTAAGGCATCAGGAAGATTTGCTGTCTGTATATAGCAAATCACCGGAAGTAATAAGTTTTTTGGAGAATGTATCAGATGCTGGAAAGCAGGAAATTGCGCAGGAATATACAGAAAATTATTATAAGGGGCTGGATAACTGGGAGGGGCTTTATATTGCTGAATGGAATTCCCATGTTATTGCGCATTCAAATCCGGAGGTTGTCGGGATTACGACGAGGGAGGGAGAAGGGCTTGCATCTTTGCAGGGCATATTGGGAAAAGGTGAACTGTATAATACAGGGATTATAGTATCTCCAGCATCAGAAAAATTGATACTATCGCTATACTGCCCTGTCTATGGGGAGGATGGGAAGACAATTATAGGGTATGTTGGAGGCGGCCCTTTTGCAGATAGTTTGGAAGGGCTGTTGGCGTCCATGCAGAATGAGGGGGCAAAGTATTCGATGCTTAATGCAGAAACTGGCACCTATATTTTTGATGAAGAGGAAGCTTTGATGGCGCAGGAAATCCAGGATGAATTGCTTCTTTCTATTGTATCATCTGTTCAGCCGGATAAAAGCAAGCTGAGCGGGGAGAAAGATTACATAGATAAAAAAACAGGCGATTCTATAGCGGTTTACCAGTATATGCCGGAGCATAACTGGGTGCTTGTTTCGAGGGACAGTGAGAAAAATATTTATGCGGATGCGAATAAAAGCATAAAAATCCTTGGGACGATATGTGTTTTCTTTGATCTGCTGATTGCGCTGTTATCATGGCTTTTAATCCATATTAATATCAGGCCGTTAAAATATGTAGAGAAATCAATTATCCAGTTAAAAGAGTTAAATTTAGAAAAGCGGCATGAGTTGGACAAATACATTAACCATAAAAGTGAAATCGGGCAGATTGCGACAGCAGTTGATTCTTTATATAATTCTTTAAAAGATATTGTTTCAACATTGGATGAGTGCTCTGATTCGTTGACGGAATCTGCGGTAAAGATGTCGGATTCTTCTGAGGTGCTGATTCAGTATGTGGAAGAAAACTCTGATGCGACAAAAGAATTTGCAGATCATACAAATTCTATTACAGATATGATGAAGCAGGTAGATAGTGAAGTAGGGGAGATTTCAGGCGTTGTGTCCCAGGTTGGATCCAAAATACAGGTTGGGACGGAACGGAGTAATGAACTGAGCGGGAAAGTTGCACGGATGAAGGAAAATGTCAGGGATTCCCTGCAGACTACAAGCCTGCATATTGAGGAAAATAAAAGTGAAATTGCAGAAGTGATGCGGGATTTGCAGTCACTGGCACGTATAGATGAGATGGCAAGGCAGATTTTGGAAATTACCAGCCAGACAAACCTTCTTTCCCTGAATGCATCTATTGAGGCCGCCAGGGCTGGGGAAGCCGGAAGGGGGTTTGCAGTAGTTGCCGGAGAGATTGGAAACCTTGCAGGCAGTTCTTCCGAAACTGCAGCAGAAATCCAGAATATCTGTAATGAGACAAAGGAAAATATTACAAAGATTCAGGCATGTTTTGACAGTATAGTCCAGTTTTTGCAGTCTGATATCCAGACGCAGTTTGAGGATTTTGTAAATGCGACTGATGAATATTATCTTTCGATAGAAGAAATCCAGACGATTATTAAAGAAATAGAACAGTCGTCGGATGTATTTGCAGAGGTGGTTTCCAATATCAGGAACCAGATTGAAGAGATCCAGAATGTGCCTGGCGATGCAGTTGTAAGCACAGACGATATGATTGCAAGGGTAGGCAAGATAGAAAATATGATGGAAGACCTGCTTGTTGTTGTAAATGCAAACCAGAATAATGCAAGTTCTATCCGTGAGATAGCAGGACGTTTTTCATCATATTAAATACGGCGCGGATTTTGCAGAAATGAGGTGAAATATGTGGATTGCCAGCCAATGGGAGGATTACGAAGTAATTGATACGTCAGGAGGGGAAAAGCTCGAACGCTGGGGAGAATATATTTTGGTGCGCCCTGACCCGCAAGTGATTTGGGACACGCCAAAAAAGCACAGGGGGTGGAAAAAGCCGAACGGGCATTACCACCGCAGTAACAAAGGAGGAGGTGAATGGGAGTTTTTTGATTTACCAAATCTATGGCAGGTGCATTATAAGGCGCTTACATTCCGGCTTCAGCCATTTCAGTTTAAGCATACGGGGCTTTTCCCGGAACAGGCGGTTAATTGGGATTGGGTTTCTGGCAGGATTAAACAGTCAAAACGGCCGGTTAAGGTATTAAACCTTTTTGCCTACACTGGGGGTGCAACGTTGGCGGCAGCAGCGGCAGGCGCAACTGTAACCCATGTCGATGCATCGAAAGGGATGGTAGGATGGGCAAAGGAAAATGCAGCGGCTTCCGGGCTTTCTGAGGCGCCGGTGCGCTGGCTCGTGGATGACTGCGTAAAGTTTGTGGAGCGTGAAATCCGCAGGGGAAACCATTATGATGGCATTATTATGGACCCGCCTTCCTATGGGAGAGGACCGAAAGGGGAAATCTGGAAAATAGAGGAAGGGATTTTCCCGCTGATTCAGTTATGTGTACAGCTTTTAAGTGAAAAGCCGCTGTTTTTCCTAGTTAATTCCTATACAACGGGACTGCAGCCGGCAGTGCTTTCCTATATGCTTGGGACAGCGCTTGTCCCAAAGTTTGGCGGTAAGACAGAAGCACAGGAAATTGGCCTTCCGGTTTCAGGGAATGGGCTGGTGCTGCCGTGCGGGGCATCAGGACGTTGGTTTGACGGAGACTTAGATTGATGTTATAATTATAAGTTGATAGTCAGAATTTTCTGGCAGGGAGGTTGGTTAGGGATTATGAAACAAAGAATACAACTAAAGGGGGCGCTGCGCGCCTGCCTTTACTGGCCGTTTGTCCTGTGCATTTTATTTTTATTGCTGAATATAGAAGTTTTTCTGACAGACCGTAAGGCAGGAATTATCAGCGGTATTTTCTGGGTAATATATACTTTGATATCCTGCCTGGTTTATTTTGCCAGCAGGAAGAGGATACGGCGGGATTTGATAGAGTTTGCTGCCAGCTATGGGCAGACGCAGACAAACCTGTTAAAGGGATTGGATGTCCCCTATGGTGTTTTAAGTGAAGAGGGGCAGCTTTTGTGGGGGAATGACCGTTTTTTAGAAGTCATTGTTAATAAGAAGGCGGCGAGAAGGAGCATTACGAATATATTTCCGGAAATTACCCGTGGGAAGCTTCCAAAAGAACCGGAGGAGAAGGTTGTCCATGTGCAGGCGCAGGAACGTTATTACCGATGTGTGCTTAGCCTGTTGTCAGATTGCGGGCAGGAAGGGGAATCTGATTTTCCGTTGAACCAGTTGATGGAAACAGGGCGGATTATTTCTATGTGCCTCTATGAGGAGACTGAGATTATAAACCTGGAAAAGGTGCGCGAGGCGGAAAACCTTGTTGTGGGTCTTCTGTACATTGACAATTATGATGAACTGATTGACAGCATTGACGAGGTGCGCCAGTCCCTGACGATTGCCCTGATTGACAGGAAAGTAAATAAGTATATGCAGGGGATTGATGCGATTTCTAAGAAACTGGAAAAGGATAAGTTTTTCTTTGCTTTTAAGCAGAGCCAGTTAGATGGGCTGATTAGCAGCCGTTTTTCTATTTTGGAAGAAATACGCAATATTAACCTGGGATATGACCAGAGCGCAACGATTAGTATTGGGATTGGCGTTGGGAAGGGCACTTATATGGAGCGGTATGAATGGGCGCGCGCTGCGATGGATCTTGCGCTGGGGCGCGGCGGCGACCAGGCTGTTGTAAAAAATGGCGATAAGGAGCAGTTCTTTGGTGGGAAACGTGTCCAGATTGAGAGGAATACAAGGGTAAAGGCGAGAGTAAAGGCGCATGTGCTCAAAGAGCTGATTGAAGGTAAGGAACGTGTTGTTGTAATGGGTCATTCTATTGGCGATACAGATTCTTTTGGGGCTTCTGTTGGCATTTACCGGATTGCAAAGACTTTGAACAGGAAAGCGCACGTTGTATTAGATCAGGTAAATTCTTCTGTAAATCCAATACGGGAACGCTTTTATTCTAAAGAATATGAGCAGGATATGATGATTGATGGGAATGAGGCAAAAGAAATTGTGGATGAGTCAACTCTCCTGGTTATTGTGGATGTAAACAGGGGAAGTTATACAGAGTGCCCAGAGCTGATTGATCAGGCACAGTCTGTTGTGGTGATTGACCACCACCGCCAGGCAGGGGATGCAATTGCAAAGGCGGTCCTTTTCTATATTGAGCCATATGCATCTTCGGCAAGTGAAATGGTTGCGGAGATTTCGCAGTATATCGGAAATGGCCTGCGGCTTCATCCGGCAGAGGCGGACGCAATGTATGCGGGGATTATGATTGATACAAATTATTTTTCCAATAAGACAGGGGTGCGTACATTTGAAGCGATGGCATACTTAAGGAGGAACGGTGCAGATGCCGTCCGTGTCAGAAAGGCATTCAGAGAAAACATAGAGGAATACAAAGTGAAGGCGGCGGCAATCCAAGATACAGAGCTGTACCGCGGGGAGTATGCGATTGCGGAAAGTTCTGCGCAGGGTGTTGAAAGCCCAACTGTGCTTGGCGCCAAGATTGCCAATTCACTTTTAGATATTAATGGTGTAAAAGCATCTTTTGTATTGACAAAATACAATGGGAAAGTCCACATCAGCGCCCGTTCAATTGATGAGCTGAACGTCCAGGTTATGATGGAAAGGCTTGGCGGCGGCGGACATATCAATGTTGCCGGGGCGCAGTTAAAGGATATATCGGTTGGGGATGCAAAGAATCTCCTCCGGGAGACAATAGACAATATGATTACGGAAGGAGAGGCATAATGGAAGTTATTTTATTGGAGGATGTAAAGTCGCTTGGGAAAAAAGGCGAACTGGTAAAGGTAAATGACGGCTATGCAAGGAATTTTTTGTTAAAGAAGAAACTTGGGGTAGAGGCGACGGCAAAAAACAGAAATGAATTGAAACTCCAAAAGCAGCATGAAGAAAAGGTTGCATTGGAAAAACTGGAGGAAGCTAAGGCGTTTGCAGAAGAATTAAAAGGGAAATCAGTTACTGTGTCGATTAGGACAGGATCTGGCGGAAGAACCTTTGGCTCTGTTTCAACAAAGGAAGTGGCATTGGCCGCAAAAGAACAGTTAGGATATGAATTGGATAAAAAGAAAATGGTACTGAATGAGCCGATTAAAAACCTGGGAACTTATATAGTGCCGATTAAGCTTCACCAGAAAGTTACGGGTGAGTTAAAGGTGGTTGTAAAAGAGGCGGACGCATAATTGCATTCTAAATGGGTTTTTATTTGCGGCGGCACAACTGGAGATGTGAGGAACTGTTAAGAATTTAAATGAACAAGTCAGTTCCTGAGGGGGTACGATATGGATGAAGGAATAATTAAAAGAATACCGCCTCATAGCGTAGAAGCTGAGCGCGCAGTAATTGGCTCTATGATGATGGACAAGGATGCCATACTTGTCAGTTCCGAAATGCTGGAACCGCAGGATTTTTACCAGGGGCAGTATGCAGAATTGTTCCAGGCACTGGTAGATTTATACCGCAGCGGGATTGCGGCAGATGTAATAACGCTGCAGGATAAGCTGCGGGAAATGGAGACTTCACCGGAGCTTTCCAGCCAGGAATATCTCGCAGGGCTGATGTTAAGTGTCCCGACTTCTACAAATATTAAGTATTATGCGGACATTGTGCGCAGCAAGGCAGTGGAGCGGAGGCTGATTCAGGCAACGGAAAAGGTTGCGAACCTTTGCTATATGGATAACCAGCCTTTGGAGGATATTTTAGATACAGCGGAAAAGGATATTTTTGACGTCCTGCAGCAGCGTTCCAGCAGTGAATTTGAACCAATCAGCCAGGTTGTTTTGCGGGCTTTGGATGAGATTTCAAAGGCGTCAAAGCAGGAAGGGCATATTACAGGGCTTGAGACTGGCTTCCGTGATTTGGACTTTAAGACGGCAGGGCTTCAAAAGTCGGATTTGGTATTAATTGCCGCACGTCCTGCAATGGGGAAGACTTCTTTTGTCCTGAACCTGATAGAGCATATTGCACTGCATGGCTCTGGGACGATTGCAATGTTTAGCCTGGAAATGAGTAAGGAACAGATTGTAAAAAGGTTTCTTTCCATGAATTCAAAAGTGGATTTCCAGAAAATCCGTACCGGGACTTTGGAGGATGAGGACTGGGTAAGGCTTGTGGACAGTGTGCGGAGGATAGGGAACACGAATTTTGTAATAGATGACACATCCGGCATTACTGCTTCGGAGCTGCGTACAAAGTGCAGGAAGTTGAAATTGAGCAAAGGGCTTGACCTTGTAATTATTGATTATTTGCAGTTGATGACAGGTTCCGGGAAGCGCAGGGGAGAAAACCGCCAGCAGGAGATTTCGGATATATCCCGTTCCCTCAAGGTTATGGCGAGGGAATTGAATGTCCCAGTAATTGCATTGTCCCAGCTATCGCGTGCAGTGGAGCAGCGCCCGGATAAAAGGCCGATGCTTTCGGACTTGCGAGAATCTGGTGCGATTGAGCAGGATGCGGATATGGTAATGTTCCTTTACCGTGATGAATATTATAACCCAGATACAGAGGATAAAGGGGTAGCGGAAGTTATAATTGCCAAGCAGAGGAGCGGACCTACGGGGAAAGTGAAGCTGGCATGGATTTCTAACCTTACAAAGTTTGGGAATCTTGAACCGGAAAGGAATTAGTATCTGTGTAATGATGGGGAGGTTATGAAAAAGCGCACCGCCAGCGCTGGTGCGCTAGCAAGAATTGCTTCGCAATTCTTGTCGGCAACCACTATGTTACAGCGTAATTTTTTATAAAATGAAAAAGAGGGGGAATGCATCAGCATTCCCCCTTTTCAACGTGTTAATCCTTTTCAATTGCTGGTTTCACAACCGGTTTTTCTTTTATTTTTTTGCTAATGCACAGATAATTTTCTTTATCCTTTTCATCTGCCATCGTCAGGGTTCTTCTGTCAAAAATCTGGCTGGTATCCCAAAGCATAGGGCACATATTATTTTCCGTTGTAATCTCGCAAACCTTCTTGAAAAATAAATCCCGCCCTTTCTTTTGTACCGACTCCCCATTAATGGTACTGTCAGTGACGCCATATTCGCCGATTATGACAGGATACCCTTTGTTCACGAAATGTGTACGCATGTTGTCAAATTCGCTCTCCATTGCGGCAATATCCTGCTCCGTGCCCCAGCTGTCGCTGTATCCCCAGGAATTCGCCGGATCGCTTGCAATGCAGAATATGGCTGGGGAATAATAATGGACGGATACCATTAGATGTCCATCAACAGTGTCTTTCGGCATCTGATAACGGTCATCGCAGGTGAGGTCAATATTGGTATCGTACCCTGCAACCGTCAAATATCTTTTTGCATTATTGCCGCCAGTGCTGCGGACTACATCAACAAATGCCTGGTTGATAGCGTTTGTCGTCTCGAACAGCTCATCTTTGGTGGTAAAATAGCCGGAACCTTCATAATCATCTGTAGAATTAAGCCGTGCCCCTAATTCCTCATTGGCAGACTCAAAAATCACCCGTTCTGAATATTCCTCAAAGCGGTTTGAAATCTGAAGCCACATGCTTTTAAACTTTTTCATTGCTTCCTGCCGTTCAGCTGCATCCTTCGAGCCAAACCTTGCCCACCAGCCTCCATCAAAATGAATATTGATGACGACATACATATCTGCATTTAGTGCATAATTCATGATGGTTTCTACCCGGTCAAAGTATGCCTCATTAATTGTATAATTTCCATCATCAGACATCATATTAGACCAGCCTACAGGAATGCGGATAGACGAAAAGCCTGCTTCTTTCATCCCTGTCAGCATTTCCTGTGTGGTTATTGGTGCGCCCCAGGCAGTCTCATAATTGCTTACAGAGGAAGGGTCAATCCAAGTTCCACAGCTTTCCATGGTATTGCCAAGATTGGTGCCCAATCCCATTTCCCATACAATGTCAAAAGCGTCAATCCCATCCCTCATCTCGCCATTATCCCGTGTTTCAATGCCATTTTTTGATAAATGAAGCGGTGCCTTGGTGCTTGCCGGGGAAGCCGTCACCTGTGGGCTGGGTGATACAGATGGAATGGCGGTTTCCTGAGGCCTGGCTGATTCAGACGGAGCAGTAGTTTCCTGAGGCCTGGCTGATTCAGACGGAATAGTGGTTTCCTGAGGCCTGGCTGATTCAGGCGGAATAGTGGTTTCCTGAGGCTTTTCTGTCCCGGAAGGGTCTGCCGTATTTGTTGGTGCATTGGTCTCCTGAGGAATAGAAGGTTCCGGCTTCGCTTTCTTCTTGACTGTCACTTTACATTTTAAATTATATTTTTTGCCGTTTTTTAGGACGACATTGCAGGTAATCGTGGTTTTTCCCTTTTTCAGGGCTTTTACTGTACCTGTTTTTGAGACCTTAGCTACATGGGCTTTTGAACTGGAAAAGCTAGTTTTCTTAACTTCCAGTTCTTTCTTGTTTTTTACGGTTAGCTGTTTTTTTGCCCCTGCTTCCATTACAAGGGCTGTTTTGTTTAATTTCGGCTTTTTTACACTCTTTGCATCTGCCAATGTGCCTGATAACATCAGGGGGCAGATGAGAAGCCAGGCAATCCATTTTTTTCCATTCTTTTTCACAATAGCATTTCCTCCTTTTTTAGTGGTGCTTTCTTTGGGTGCCTTATAGAAAGCACCATTTGCATCGCTTATTTTTCTGTAGTTCTTTCATTTTCATCTTGGCTTATTAATTCATGTTCTTTCCAATATGAAATGACGTCTTGTTTTGTTTTTAAACTGCCTAATTCATTTTCATCTGGATAGACAGGAGGCATGTTTGCTAAATAATAATGAAAACTGTATTTATGCCTCAGGCTTCCGATTGCTACAATACTGCTATCGGATTGGTTGAACTGAATATTTACCGGTAAGCCATTTGTAATAAAAATGCCTTTTTCTCCTTTTTTAATATTGTTGTTTTGGGGCGTATAATGCCATTGGCAAAGCAGGTAAACTTCCTGCTCCTTTTGTAAATGCCCATAAATGCTACGCTTTACTGCCAGTTTCATGATATGGCAGGAGTATGTAATGGGAGTTTTTTCAAACCTTCCCTCATAGTCTTTTTCAAATACATAATTATCACAAGATAACACCTCACCATAAAATATAAAATGGCATTCTTTGCCAAAAAGCTCAGATTCTGTATATCTTGGAGGGCTTTCATAGCAGCCGTTCGGATCGGACGACTGCCCATAGTATGTTTCTTCGTAGTAGCCGTTGTATTTTGTTGAAGAATCCATATTATCCACATTTAATGTAGTGTGTGGCATTAACGTTCCCCAAAGTTTTGTGCCTGTGAAAAACAGATTGAGGAATATATAAAACAATATAATTGCGAAAAGAAATGCTGCTAAGATGCCTGTAATATATTTACGTTTCATGCTCTATGATTCCACTCCCTCAAATATTTCCCCCAGCGTCATTTTTATATGTGGAAACCCTCTCAGGCTTATCAGGGTTTCTGCATTATAATACTCCACCTCCGGGTCATCCTGCAGCATATAACTTTCCTGCAGCACATAGCCGCCATTCTTTAGATAATAAATCTCAACGGAACCCTGCGGTGATACAATCCAATATTCCTCCACCCCAGCCTTTTCATAAATCTCCTTTTTCTCAGTTTTGTCTCTTTTGGCAGTTGACGGACTCAGTGTTTCTACAACAAATTTGGGGATTCCGCTATAGGCTCCCCCTTTCAGATATTTTCGATCACAGATAATCATAAGATCGGGACACAGGTAGTCGTCATTTATCTCAGGATGGTACTTAAAATCCAAATTTTCCATAGATACAAGGCATACGCTATTTTTGAGTCCCTGCTTAACCGCTGAATAGATATTTCCATTAACGATCATATGCTGGTATCCCGGAGCAGGCGACATGTCATAAACCACACCATTCATTTTTTCATCCTTCCTGCGCTCTCCCTCTGCCAATCCCATAACATCACATCCTTCCTAGCGCTATAGCTGCCCCAATATATACTATCCAAATACATTTAATCAGAGTATAACACACTCCCATAAATATGAGAAGAACTTTTCTGATATTATGGATTTCCCCATGGTTCGGACTTACGGGAGATGATTTGTAACAAAATATCATGTATTTGATATTTTTCCAACTAAATTGATATACGTTCTCCTAAAAAAGAAATATGATGAAAAAAAGAAAAGAGAAGGGAAGAGGATGTTATGAAGAAAAGGTTAGCAGCAGTATTTTTGTCCATGGCAGTGGTTGTTTCAATACTGGGCGGCTGTGGGAAGAAGAATGCAGCGGGCGGTGGTGGCGTAAAAATTTATTATGCTGCAATAGAAAGCGGCGATTACTATGAAGGATGGGCAAGCCAGCTGCAGGAACAGGCGGAAAAGAGTGGGGCTGAATTTAGTGTAGGATATGCGGAAAAATCTGTAGAAACGCAGGACGCCCAGATAAAGAGCGCCGTTTCAGAAGGCTGTAATGTATTTTTATGTGGGCTGGTTTCTGCGGATATTGCAACAGAAATCAAAGCGGCTGCGGAGGATGTACCGATTGTATTTATCAATCAGGCGCCGGATGAGGGACAGTTGGAGAAAGACCATTATGTTTACGTTGCATCTGATGAATTTATGGCAGGACAATATCAGGCGGAGTATATATTGGAGAAGCTTGGGGACAAGGATGAAATTAATGTTGCAATTTTAAAAGGCCCGAAAGGAGCTTCCGGCGCTGTTGGCAGGACAAATGGACTGAAACAGACATTAAAAGCCAGTGGGAAAAAGGTTAACTATGTATTTGAAGACAATGCAGATTGGAGTGCGGATACGGCTAAAGAAATGATGGGAATGCTTTTAAAGACGGGCAGAACCGTTGATTGTGTAGCGGCGAATAACGACGATATGGCATGCGGCGCCGTAACGGCTTTTGAAGAGGCGGGCGTTGATTTGGATTCTGTTTTGTTTTTAGGAGTGGATGCTTCTGAGGTTGGACGCCAGTCTATTGCAGATGGAAAAATGGACTTTACCGTATACCAGCCGATGTCCGGCCAGATATCGGTTGCTGTTGAGGCGGCACAGAAATTGGCGGAAGGGAAGTCTATAGAGGATATGGATGGAGCGTCAGAGGACGGGAAATATATTTTGCTGCCTTTTGAAAAGGTAGACGCCGGCAATGTAGAACAATATATGTAATCCATAGAGGAAGATAAAAGTCGGAGGTGTTCCTATGAAAAAGAAAAAAGAACGGCAGAAGAAGCCAGGGAAATTTATTTCGATTAAAACAAAGCTGCTAGGTATCATACTGCCTGTAGTTATTATTATTGTTACAGTTCTTACTGGATTATCCTATGTTGTATCGAAAAGTGTGATAAAAGAGAATGCACAAGAGCTGCTGGAAACATCAGTAAAGGGGCAGGGATCGGATATTGAGGCGTGGTTAAATCAGAATCTGAAATCCTTTCAGGCAGCAAAACAGACGTTAGAGCAGATGAATTTTAATGAGAGGCAGTTACAGACATTTTTAAATGCTTATCATGGGTTTGACAGCAATTATCCAAATGGGATGTATATAGCAGATAGCGATGGTACACTTTATTGTGCAGAGGCAGCGCAGGAGGCGGTTCTGCGGGGGCCGGATGACAATGGTAATTATATTAATAATGGCGGCTTTTCAGATGACAGGGATTTAGCAGATGATACAGACTGGCAGCTTTTTACGGCAGAGGGCGGCAAAGCTTCTGCTAAAATAAAGAATAATGAGGTTTCGATTGCCACAGAACAGGAAGGAACGGTAGATTATAGTGTGCAATTTGTACAGGCAGGCCTTCCAATGAAAAAGGGCAGTACATACAAGGTTAGTTTTGATGCCTATGCTTTGGCAGACAGGACGATGAAAATAGGCATATCAGCGCCAGACCGTGATTATAAACGCTATCTGGAGGATACGGTTGTAGAACTAACATCTGAAAAGCAGACTTTCCAATATGAATTCACCATGGAAGATGAGAATGATGTGAATGGACGTATGGAATTTAATCTGGGTGCGTGTGGTTCAACTGATACTGTGATGATTAGCAATGTATTTATTCAGATGACTGCAGGGGAGGAGGCTGGAGAGGAGAGTTCAAAAAGTTCGCCGGACAAAGTGATAAAGTCCGAGTGGTTTCAGAGCGGCCTGTCAAGGGTAAATATGGGCTTTACCAACGCCTATACAAACGAAGAAGGGGAGCAGGTTATCAGCGCCTGCGGCATGCTGCGGACAGCTTCGGGAAAAGTACATGTGCTTTCGGCAGATATGTCCCTTGATAAGGTCAGTGTTTATGTAAACAGTTTTGTAAAAATGGAAGATGCGGAGGCCTTTCTGGTCAATATAGAAGATAATACAATCCTTGCTTCCCGTGATACAAGCCTGATTTCTAAGAGTCTGGATGAAACAGGCAATGATTATATGAAAGCGGTAGGGAAGAGGATTTTAAAAAATGAGCTTTCTATCGCTGAAATCAATGGAAACATGACAGGATTTGAGAAGATAGAAGGAACGGATTGGATGTTAGTGTCTTATGTTCCTTCTAAAACGGTTTTTCATGATTTGAATAATATCAGGAACATCATGCTTCTTTTTGGTTTAGTTTCTGTGTTGGTCCTGACCGGTCTGTTGGAACGGATTATCCATATTGTAATTAGTCCGATTAAGAAGCTGACTGATGTGATTAAGTCTATGACGGATGGAGACTTTACGGTTCATACCCAGACGAAAAGCAATGATGAGATTGGAGTGATGAGCCGATGTGTGGAAAAGTTTATTGCTGCTATGCGTGACATGATTGCTTCGATTAATAATGTGTCAGGCATTCTGCATAATCAGGCAGACAGCAGCAAGGATGTATCCGTTCAGATGCTCTCTGCTTCCATAACGCAGAATCAGTCCATGAAGGAACTGAATGAAACGGTAGAACAGCTTTCCATATCTGTCAGTGGAATTGCAGAGAGTGCGACGACGCTGGCAATACTTGTGACAGAGACAAGGGATGACGGCGAAGGGGTAAGTTCCAAGATGAATGAAACAGTTGAGATTTCCCAAAAAGGAAAGGTAGCTATGCAGGATGTGAGTGTGGCTATGCAAAATATTAATAACTCTGTAAGGAAACTGCAGCTTGCAATAGATGCGGTAGAAAAGGCATCAGAGGAAATTACGAACATAACAGGAGTGATTGGCAGCATTGCGGATGAAACAAGTCTTTTGTCACTTAACGCATCTATTGAAGCTGCCCGTGCAGGCGAGGCCGGAAGGGGCTTTACCGTGGTTGCGACAGAAATCGGCAAACTGGCGCAGACAAGTATGGAATCTGTTCAACATATTGATGACCTTGTCCTGGAAATTAAATCTTCTATTGGTGATGTGATTAATCAGGCAAACGATAGTGTAGATAACATTAACAACAGTAATATACTGATTGAAAATGCAGTAGAAACTTTTGATATCATTTTTGAAAATATTGATACGGTTGGGAATTTAATACATCAAATGATAACAAAGGTAGATAAGGTAGAGGATGAGGCAAGAAATGTTGCTGCGATATCTGAGGAACAGGCAGCAAGCGCTGAAGAAATTGCTTCTTCTTCCGATGTTTTAGTAGACCAGGCAAACAGCCTGATGTCAAATAGTGAGACAGTAACGAAGGAATCAAATGAATTGACAAATTCAGCAGAAGAGCTGTCAACACAGATAGGCGTCTTTAAAATTGGAAATTAGTACAATTCATTTGAAGAGACAACAGGGGAAGTTTTAGAATGAAAAATAAGGAGGTAAAAATGGACACAATACGTTTTTTGGATGAGGATGGAACATTTTTAATAGAGCAGCCGGAAAATTACAGTGCTCTTTATTTTCCGATAGCAGGGGAAAAGGGAATCAAAAGTTCCCTGTCCCCTAATTTGGGAGGAGATATTAAGTTAAGCCAGAATGATTTTTTGATGGAGCCAGTTAGCGTGGAAAATCTGCATAATAACCGTTCAGGGAGGAATTTCTGGTGTTATGTTGAAAGTTTGGGGGCGTGGTCTGCTGTAGGGGCGTCTGCTGAGCAGGAAAATGAGAAATTTACAGAATCCCAGGATGAGAGCTTTTTAGAAGCAGGGTTTATGAAGCAGGTTGTTACAAGGCAGTCAAGAAAATATCAGATGACAGCAAAGGTGACATCTTTTGTGCCTCTGGAACATAATGTGGAGATTATGCATGTGACGATTACAAACACAAGCCGGATGGCACAGCGGATTACACCTGTGGCTGCTATTCCTATTTTTGGGAGAAGCGCAGATAATATCCGGGATCACAGGCATGTAACTTCGCTGTTACACAGAATAACAACAACAGAATATGGTGTGTGCGTAAAGCCTACCCTGTCTTTTGATGAACGTGGGCATCGGGAAAATGAACTGACATATTTTGTATGTGGCATTACCGGAACCGGGGAAAAGCCAGAGAGCTTTTATCCAGCAGCAGATGAATTTATTGGGGAAGGCGGAAGCTATCTGCGGCCAAGAAAGGTTGTGGAAAATGAAAAGGGAATGCCTGCAGGGGGATTTTTGGAAGGAAAAGAGGCGTTAGGTGGGATTCGTTTTTCTGAAATTCTTTTATCTCCAGAGGAAAGCGTTTCTTATACCATAGTAATGGGAATTACAGAGCAGGTGGATGTGTTAGATGATATTCTTTTGGCGTATGGAAGTACAGATAAAGTTATGGAAGCATTAAAGCGTATGGAGGACTATTGGCAGGAAAAGGTAAATGTCCGGTATTATACCGGGGATATGCAGTTTGATAATTTTATGCGCTGGGTAAGCTTTCAGCCAATATTGAGACGGATTTACGGCTGCTCCTTCCTGCCCCACCATGATTATGGAAGAGGCGGAAGGGGATGGCGCGATTTATGGCAGGATTGCCTTTCTCTTCTGATTATGGACCCGGATGGAGTACGCCGGATGATACTGGATAATTATGGCGGTGTTCGGATTGATGGTACGAATGCTACGATTATAGGGGGAAAACAAGGAGAATTTATTGCGGATAGAAATGGGATAGCACGTGTCTGGATGGATCATGGAGTATGGCCGTTTATGACGACAAAACTTTATATTGACCAGACAGGCGATATCGAAATATTAAAAGAAAAGGCAGCCTATTTTAAGGATGAACAGATGGGGCGGGGATGCGGCCTGGATGGACAATGGGATATTCTATATGGAACGCAGCAAAAATGTGAGGACGGCAGTATATATGAGGGAAGTATATTAGAACACTTGCTTTTGCAGCATCTTTGTGCATTTTATGAGGTTGGGGAGCACAACCATATCCGGCTTCGTGGTGCGGACTGGAACGATGCACTGGATATGGCGGCAGAACGTGGCGAGAGCGTAGCGTTTACCTGTGCTTATGCAGGAAATCTTACCCGGTTGTCAGAACTTTTAACCGTTCTGGAGAAAAAATTTGGCTGGGAGCAGATAGAGCTTTTGGAGGAAATTCAGATTCTTTTAAAAGATGACAATCAGATATATGAAGATATATCGGCAAAGAAGGAGCTTTTGCAGGCATATCTAAAGCGTTGCGGACATAATGTCAGTGGAAAAAGAATACAGGTTCCAATACATGAACTGGCAGAGAACCTTATACACAAAGCAGAATGGCTGAAAAACCATATCCGCCAGACAGAGTGGATTGGAAAAGATGATAAAGAGGGATGGTTTAACAGCTATTATGACAATGCAGAGGAAAAAGTAGAAGGGTATTTTGAGCAGGGAGTCAGGATGATGCTTACCGGACAGGTCTTTGCTGTTATGAGCGGGACAGCTGAGGATGGACAGGTCGAAAGGATCTGTAAGAGCGCAGACCGTTATTTATATGAAAAAGAGGTTGGCGGGTATCGCCTGAATACAAATTTTCATGAGGAGAAATTTAATCTGGGAAGGATGTTTGGTTTTGCCTATGGGGAAAAAGAAAATGGAGCTGTTTTTTCCCATATGACAGTTATGTTTGCAAATGCACTATACCAGAGAGGATTTGTAAAGGAAGGATATAAAGCTTTACAGACACTTGCAGATACTGCGGTAAATTTTGAAGTGAGTAAAATTTATCCGGGGATTCCGGAGTATTTCAGCAAAGATGGAAGAGGAATGTACCACTATCTGACAGGGGCTGCAAGCTGGTATATGCTTACCGTTATTACTGAGGTTTTTGGTATACATGGAGAAATTGGCGATATGGTTATCAGTCCGAAGCTGTTAAAAGAACAGTTTGATTCGGAAGGGAATGCGGGGCTTTGGCTTCAATTTGCCGGGAAGAAATTCCATATCGTATTTAAGAACCCAGGTAGATTAACATATGGGGATTATCGGATAAAGAGTGCTGTTTGTGATGGGCAGTCAGAATTTAGCTGCTATGGAGACCGGGTATGCCTGAACAGAAGAATGATAGAGTCCCTGCCAGATGTGCAGCATGAGATTGAAGTAGAATTGAAATAGAAAAAATATTGTCTGTGCTGGAGATCACTGCATTACCATATTTCCTTTACCAGGAAGTACGGTAATGCTGGTCACGGTATTTCTTTGGGGTTAATCCGACTGCTTTTTTGAAGGTCTGGATAAAGTGGCTTTGGGAAGAAAAAGCAAGGTAGTTTGCAATTTCAATAAAGGTAAAGTCAGAGTATTTTAACAGATTCTGCGCCTTTTCGATTTTCTTTTCGGAAATATAATCGCTTATCGAAATCCCAAGCTCTTTCTTAAAAAGTCTGGAAAGATAGCTTGGAGAAAGGTCGGTGTATTCTGCAAGTTCTTTTATGGTAATTCTGCTGCTTATATGGCTATAGACAAAATCCATACAGAGGATAACAGGCTTTGAGATAACGGAGCTTTTTTTCAGCAGCAGCATTTTTCCTGTAAAATCCAGTGACATATCTTTGTGAAGCTGGGAAATGGACTGAATAGAATTGCACGAGTCCATTTTTAAAATATAAAAATCACTGAGCCGGTATGCCTGTTCTAATTCCATGCCGGCTTCTACACAGCGTCTTGTTATCATTGCAGTGGTTACAACAAAATGATATTTCATATTTGTTAAAGGATTGGTAGAGAGAATCCCCATTCCTTCCGGATTGATAAAAGTATTTTTTTTACAATTTTCCTGTACAAAGTCCATGTTGCCAGAGCTGACTGCCTCATAGAAAGAATATTCTTCCTCAAGGGAACGGTGGGGCGGGTCGTCTTCTTTGTTTAATTCTGATTGAAACCATTCTTCCCGTAAATTCATTTTGAGTCTTCCTTTCTGGTTGCATTTGTACATATTATATCACGAATCTGATATTTTTGTACAATTTTTTGTATATTATACCCAAGAAAAGATTTATGATAAAGCCATTAAAGGAGGAGAAGGAAAGAATATGAGATATGGTTATTTTGATGATGAAAAACGGGAATATGTCATTGACCGGCCGGATACGCCTGCTCCATGGGTGAACTACCTTGGTTCTCCGAAATATGGCGCAATCATTTCCAATAATGCCGGCGGCTACAGCTTTGAAAAATCCGGAGCGAATGGCAGGATTTTGCGTTATGTGTTTAATGGTTTTGACCAGCCGGGACGTTACATTTATATCCGAGATAACGATAGTAAAGATTACTGGTCTGCTTCGTGGCAGCCGGTGGGGAAAGATTTGGAAGCATACAAAAGTGAGTGCCGTCATGGAACGGCATATACGAAAATGCTTGCAGATTATAACAGTATCCATTCTGAGGCTTTGTACTATGTTCCGCTTGATAAGGCATATGAGGTCTGGAGCCTGCGGCTTACGAACCAGTCTGAGGAGGCAAAAAGCCTGACAGTTACAGGGTATGCGGAATTTACCAACAACAGTAACTATGAGCAGGATCAGGTGAATTTACAGTATTCACAGTTTATTACAAAGACTGTTTTTCGTGGCGATAGGATTTGCCAGGTGGTGCATGGGAATCTGGACGCTCTGAAAGAGGGGGAAGAGGTTGATGGCAAGACGGCTGTTGAACGATTTTTTGGGCTTGCCGGAGCAGAGGTTTCCTCTTATTGCGGAGATAAGGAAAACTTTATTGGGCGGTATCATGGGTATGGGAATCCGGCCGGAGTAGTGAGGGGGAAATTGGATGGAACATTGAATTATAATGAAAATGGGTGTGGCGCTCTTTCAACGGTTCTCACGCTGGCACCGGGGGAGACAAAAAATGTGGCGTTTATTCTGGGTATGAAATATGACGCAGAAGCAGAAAATATATTAAAGAGGTATGAAAATACAGAGGAAACCTGTAAAAAAGAACTGAAAGAGCTGATTTCCTTTTGGCATGGGAGGCTTTCACATTTTCAGGTGAGAACGCCAAGCAAAGAGTTTGATACCATGATTAACACATGGAATGCGTATAATTGTTTTATGACCTTTATCTGGTCCCGTGCGGCGTCATTTATTTATTGCGGTCTGCGCAACGGATACGGATATCGGGATACGGTACAGGATATCCAGGGGATTATCCATCTGGCTCCGGAAATGGCGGTTGAGAAAATCCGTTTCATGCTTTCTGCGCAGGTAGATAATGGCGGCGGACTGCCGCTTGTGAAGTTTACACACAATCCGGGGCATGAGGATACACCGGATGATCCGTCTTATGTGAAAGAAACCGGACATCCGGCATACCGGGCGGATGATGCATTGTGGCTGTTCCCTACGATATATAAATATATTTCTGAGTCAGGGAATCTTTCTTTTATTGATGAAGTCATTCCTTTTGCCAATAAGGATGAAGGAACAGTGTATGAACATTTAAAGCGTGCCATCAGATTTTCGATGGAACATCTGGGGATACACAATATGCCGGCCGGCCTGTATGCAGATTGGAATGACTGCTTAAGGCTTGGAAAGGAGGGGGAGTCTTCTTTTGTGGCATTTCAGTTCTACCTTGCAATGTCAATTTTAAGGAAGTTTGCGGAATATAAGGAAGATGTGGAGTATATCAGGTATCTGGAGGAAACGCAGGAAAAACTGGGGAAAACCATACAGGAGCTGTGTTGGGATGAAGATCGTTTTATCCGCGGGTTTACCGAAAAAGGCGGAGTAATTGGAAAGCATACGGATTTAGAGGCAAATATCTGGCTGAATCCACAGAGCTGGGCGGTTATCAGCGGACTTGCAACAGAGGAACAGGCTGATGTGGTTTTGGATACTGTATATCAGCGGTTAAATACAGAGTATGGCGTTATGCTGATGGATCCGCCTTATCACAGCCATGCTTTTGAAGGGGCGCTAGCAGTTATTTACAATGCGGGGACAAAAGAAAATGCCGGTATTTTCTCCCAGTCACAAGGCTGGATTATTTTAGCCGAGGCTTTATGCGGACATGGGGAGCGTGCTTTTACATATTTCAAGGAAAATGCGCCTGCTGCACAAAATGAAAGGGCAGAAATCCGTAAGCTGGAGCCATATTGCTATGGACAGTTTACGGAAGGGAGAGCTAGTGAACATTTTGGGCGTTCCCATGTGCATTGGCTTACAGGTACGGCATCTACTGTGATGGTAGGCTGTGTCGAAGGAATACTGGGGATGCGTCCGGATTTTTATGGATTGCGTATTGCACCTTCTATTCCAAAGGAATGGGAATCTTTTGAAATTGATAAGGATTTCAGGGGAAATCATTTACATATTGTGGTACAGAATCCGGGTCATGCAGAGTCAGGCTGTAAGAAACTGGTAGTTGATGGCAGGGAAATGGAAGGGAATTATATTCCAGCAGAACTATTGAAGGAACAGACAGAAATTGAATTGATTATGTCATAAATTGATGTAATGAATTTGATATTATTGTAAACAATATTATATATTTATGTCTGAGAAATGGGTATAATATAGGTAAATAAAGGAGATTTTTATCTTCTGAAACAAAAACATTATTTTAACATAGGAGGTAATAGTTATGAAAAAAAAGTTACTTAGTATGGCGCTCGTATCTGCAATGCTGGTTGGCGCCCTGTCAGGCTGTGGCTCGGATGATGCTAAGAAAGGAGGCGGCTCTTCTGGCTCTGGTGGAGGTGACACTACGGCGGAAGAGGGAAAGGTTATTAATATCTATAGCTGGAACGATGAGTTTTTTAAACGTGTAAATGCAGTTTATGATCAGGTAGATGAAGTTTCTAAAGATGGTACAGTGACTAAATTAAAGGATGGTACGGAAATTCACTGGATCATCAATCCAAATCAGGATGGCGTTTACCAGGATAAGCTTGATGCGGCGCTGCTTAACCAGGCGGATGCTTCGGATGATGATAAGGTTGATATCTTTTTGGCAGAAACGGATTATGTATTCAAATATACGGATGCAGAGGCTGATGTTGCTTTGCCGCTTACAGATATTGGCATTAATCCGGAAACCGATCTTGCAGACCAGTATGATTTTACAAAAGTAATTGCTTCTGATGCAAATGGTGTCCAGAGGGCGTCTACATGGCAGTGCTGCCCGGGGCTTTTGGTATACCGCCGTGATATTGCAAAAGATGTATTTGGCACAGATGATCCGGTAAAGGTTGGCGAAAAGGTAAAAGATTGGGATACAATGAAGAAAACGGCAGAAGAATTAAAGGAAAAGGGCTATCTTGCACTTGCTTCTTATGCAGATACCTTTCGCTTATATGGCAATAGTATTTCTGCACCATGGGTTACTCAGGGAGAAACCGTTATTAAGGTTGACCAGAAGATTATGGACTGGGTTGCGGATTCAAAAGAATGGAAAGATGCTGGTTATTTTGATGACACTGTAAAAGGACAATGGAACGATGACTGGAATAAAGCAATGGGTTCTAAGTCTAAAGTGTTCTCATTCTTTTTCCCTGCATGGGGTATTGACTTTACATTAAAGCCAAACTGGGATGGCGATGATGGTATGTGGGCTGTTACGAATCCTCCACAGGAATATAACTGGGGCGGTTCCTATGTTCTTGCATGCAGAGGTACGGATAACCCACAGCATGTAAAGGATATTATTATGGCAGTAACCGGAAGTAAGGATAATCTGTTACAGATTTCTAAAGATTATTTGGATTATACAAATACGGTGAGTGGTATGAAGGAGGCAGCAGCGGATTCTAAGACATATGCTTCTGAATTTCTTGGCGGGCAGAATACATTTGAATATTTTGCCCCAGTAGCAGAGAAGATTCAGATGGCACCGCTTTCCGCTTATGACCAGGGATGTGTTGAGTTGATTCAAAATGCTTTTAGTGATTATTTCCAAGGTAAGGTTGACTTTGATAAAGCAAAGGCGAATTTTGAAACAGCAATTAAAGAGCGTTATCCTGATATTACTGAGGTTCAGTGGCCGGAATAATAATTGGCGGCCTGCAGCGCTGAGGATGTGCTGCAGGCTGTTGGTTGAGAAAGGATTGATGATTTATGGGATCAAGGCGAAAAAGAGTTAATTATGCAAAATGGGGGTATATCTTTATTCTTCCATTTTTTATAAGTTTTTTTATCTTTTCTTTTATTCCTCTGGCAGATACAATCAGATACAGCTTTTATGAATACTATCGTTCGGGAATTAAAGAAATTGGGCCAAATTTTATTGGAATAGCAAATTACATTGATTTGCTGAAGTCAGATATGCTGAAATATGCGGGGAATACCTTCATCTTATGGATGATTGGGTTTGTTCCGCAGATTGTAATAGCGCTGCTGCTTGCTTCATGGTTTGTAGATGCCCGTTTAAAAATTCATGGACAGCAGTTTTTTAAGGTAGTTATCTATCTGCCAAACCTGATTATGGCATCCGCATTTGCAATGTTATTTTTTACCATGTTTTCTACAAATGGGCCAATTAATTCTATTTTATCATCATTAGGCTGGATTAAGAAGCCGATTGATTTTCTTGGTTCAGTATTTGGAACCCGGTCGCTGGTTGGCCTTATGAACTTTTTAATGTGGTTTGGGAATACAACGATTATGCTGATGGCGGCAATTATGGGTATCAGTCCGGATATCTTTGAGGCATCTGAGATTGATGGCTGTGGACGTGTTCAGAGGTTCTTTTATATTACGCTTCCGTTGATACGCCCAATACTTGCTTATACGTTAATTACATCTATTATTGGCGGTCTTCAGATGTTTGATGTTCCGCAGATTTTGACAAATGGGCAGGGGACTCCGGACCGTACTTCCACAACATTGATTATGTTCCTGAATAACCACTTAAAGAGTAAAAACTATGGTATGGCAGGCGCATTGTCTGTTTATCTGTTCATTGTCAGCGGCATCTTGTGTTTTATTACATACAGGATTACAAATAATGATGATGCGGATGGTTCAAAGGCGGCTGCAAAGAAGGCAAAAAAGGAAGGGAGGAAATAAGATATGACTAGTAAAGCAAAAAGCGCAAGTCGCAGGACGAGTATTCTTGCACATATCGTGCTTATTATTCTGTCATTTATGTGCCTGTTTTTCTTTTATATCCTGTTTATCAATGCGACACATTCCCATGCGGAATTACAGAAAGGGTTTTCGGCGCTGCCAGGAGCAAGTTTAATAAAGAATTTTATGAGTGTTGCAAATGATGGAACATTTCCGATGATTCAAGGAATTGTAAACAGCTTGATTGTTTCAGGATGTTCTGCGGCAATATGCACCTATTTTTCATCTTTGACAGCATATGGTTTGTTTGTATATGATTTTAAGGTAAAAAAGGCAGCATTTACGTTTATCATGGCTATTCTTGTAATGCCGACACAGGTTACGGCAATGGGGTTTCTGCGTTTGATTACGAATATGGGAATGTATGATTCTCTGCTTCCTCTGATCATTCCATCCATTGCATCTCCGGCTGTATTTTACTTTATGTACAGTTACCTGCAGTCTTCCCTCCCGATTTCATTGGTGGAAGCAGCAAGAATTGATGGTTCCGGGGAGTTCCGTACTTTTAACCAGATTGCTCTTCCGATTATGAAACCGGCGATTGCGGTACAGGCGATCTTTACATTCGTAGGTTCATGGAATAACTATTTCGTTCCTGCCCTGGTAATTCAGTCAAAGGATAAGATGACTGTGCCGATTCTGGTTGCGACACTCCGCGGTGCTGACTACATGAATTTTGATATGGGCAAAATTTATATGATGATTACGGTAGCAATTATACCAATTATTATTGTGTATTTGCTGCTCTCCAAGTATATTATTGCAGGTGTCACGCTGGGCGGCGTGAAAGAGTAACATTTTTTGTTTTGACTTTTTGTTTAATGTTTGTTTTGTTAACTTTCATTAGATAAAAGGCTGCCATAGAGTAAGCTCTTTAATGATGGAGGGCGGCTGTGGCAGCCTTTTTTCTTTGGAAACATAAGGAAAGGAGAATATATGGTAAAAAGAAACTGGTTTCACAGTGGTACATTACAGCAGTCGCCATCCAAAAGGGAACTTGAACATGGCAGGCTGTCGAGGAAGGCGGCAGCAGAGGGAATGGTTCTTCTTAGAAATGAAGGGCTGCTTCCTTTAGAAGCTAATGCACCAATTGCGTTGTTTGGAAGCGGTGTGTCACAGACAGTCAAAGGAGGGACTGGTTCGGGTGATGTCAACAACCGGGAAAATATTTCGATCTATGATGGGCTAAAGGATGCTGGTGTACCGATTGTGAGTGAAGAATGGATTTTGGATTATCAAAAGCGTTATGAAGCGGCCAGAAATGTATGGAAGGAAAAAATCCTGCAGGATGCCAAAGGGATAGGTGATCCGTTTAATGCCTATGCGGCAAATCCCTTTTCACTGCCGGATGGGCGCAGGATTACGGTGGAGGATATCAAAGGGGCTGTGGCAGCAGTTTATGTAATCAGCCGTATTTCTGGTGAAGGCAAAGACCGCCGCAGGATAGAAGGGGATTATTATTTAAGTGGGAAGGAACGGGAGGATATTTTATATTTGAATCAGGCAAATATCCCGCTTGTGCTGATTTTGAATGTTGGCGCCCCGGTAGAATTGACGGATATTTTACAGGAGGCAGAAAATATCAGGGCAATTTTGTATATTTCGCTGCCTGGACAGGAAGGCGGTCATGCGGCTGCGGATGTATTACTTGGAAAGGCAGCGCCTGGTGGCAGGTTAACGACAACATGGGCGAAGCATTACGAAGACTATCCTTCTTCAGAAAACTATGGTTATTTGAATGGCAATTTAGACAAGGAGGAGTATAAGGAAGGGATTTATGTTGGATATCGGTATTTTGACAGCTTTGGCATTCAGCCGTTATTTCCATTTGGCTATGGGCTTTCTTATACTGATTTTTCCATGCAGTTTGAAGGCCTCCGGGTAGTGGGGACAGGTATTGAAATATCTGTTTCTGTAAAAAATATTGGAGAATTATATTCTGGAAGAGAGGTTGTGCAGGTATATGTGACATTGCCGCAGGCAGGCATTGCTAAAGAGTACCAAAGGCTCGTCGGTTTTGCAAAGACAGGGGTTTTGCCGCCGGATGGTACACAGAAGGTTATAGTGACGATTGAGCAAAAGCAGCTTGCCTGTTTTTCAGAGGCAGAGCAGGCATGGATTATAGAAGGCGGAAAGTATGGTGTCTGGATAGGAAATCATGCAGCTTCTCTGCAGCTTGAAGCATTGCTTTCCGTTTCGGAACAGGTGGTTCTGGAACGGACAAGTGAGGTGTGCAAAAGAACGGCAGTCTTTGAGGAACTGGGGGTAGCCGAATTTGCCAAAAACAGAGAGGGGGAGTGGCTTGCGCTGGCGGAAGAAAAGAATGTTCCGGTTTTTTCCTTTATGCCAAAGGAAGAAGAAAAGAGGAGATATGAAGCGCCGCTTGCCAGTGGACAATCTGTTGAGGAACTGATATCTCTTCTGCATGGGAATATTGTTGAGGAGGCAGGCGTGCTTGGAGCTACCGGTACAAATGTACCGGGTTCTGCAGGAGAGACAACCGACGTGTTGGAAGAAAAATATGGAATCCGTTCCTTGGTTATGGCAGATGGTCCGGCGGGGCTTCGGTTACGGCAGAGTTATGAGGTGGATCGAAAGTCCGGTGCAGTAAGTACCGTCAGTGTACTTGCCGTATTGGAGAATGGTTTTTTGGAGGAAGTACAGCAGAAACATGAGGCGGCAGAGACTTATTATCAGTATTGCACGGCTTTTCCGGTTGGGACAGCATTGGCGCAGGCGTGGGATGTGGATTTAATGTGGGAATTTGGAAGGGCTATAGCTGTCGAGATGGAGGAGCTGCATATTGATATGTGGCTGGCGCCGGGGATGAATATTCACAGGAATCCGTTGTGTGGGCGTAATTTTGAATATTATTCGGAAGACCCCCTGCTGTCCGGGCTTATGGCGGCTGCCGTAACGGAAGGCGTTCAGGGCAGCGGAAGGTGCGGCGTAACCATTAAGCATCTTGCATGTAATAATCAGGAAGACAACAGGACACGGGTGGATGCCTGCGTTTCTGAACGGGCACTGAGGGAAATTTATTTACGGGGCTTTGAGATTGCGGTGAAAAAAAGTGCGCCTGCGGCAATTATGTCTTCTTATAACCTTGTGAATGGCGTCCATGCAGCAAACAGCTATGACATTTGTACAACGGTTGTACGCAGGGAATGGGGCTTTGAGGGGGTAATTATGTCCGATTGGAGTACAACCGCAGGTGAAGGTGGAAGTGTACCATGGAAATGCATTGCTGCCGGAAATGATATTATTATGCCGGGCTGTATGAAAGATGATGAAGATATCCGCAAAGCGTATGCACAGGGGAAACTTTCTGAAGAGGAAATTCGGCGCTGTGCAGGGAGAGTGCTTGCGCTGATTCAGAAACTTGAGCATATTTGAAAATTTGCTGCTGCGAAGCAACAGGCCAAGTGAACATGTTTGTATGATGCGAAACAGGCAGCTATTTGGCTGCCTGTTTGGTTTCGTGTTTTTTAAATATTTGGAATAAGACATAGGAAATGAGATACAGGATGCCTGAACAGCCAATAGTAAATGCAAGGCAGCAGATAACTGCTATATTGAGGCCGGCAGAAGAAGCAAGGTATAGAATACCCAGTGGAAAAACAATGATAATAACGGTAGCAGGGATGTTGCCGATGCTTAAAACGAATGCATTTATAATAAGCTGCTTTAAGCTGCATTGATAACGTGACAGGAGGGGGAATGCATAGGCTGCTACAGATGCAATAATAAAAACGAGGATCCATACGGGAATCTGGAGAAATTCAAGGTTTTGTCCGCTTTTAGTGCTGATTGCAAATAATGCCAGATAAATCCCTGCTCCAGCAAGTAAAGTTAAAATCCAAATTAAGGTTGCGGGCTTAAAGTTTTCCCGGAAAGCCTTTACATAACCCTTGAAAATGTAAGGGTCTTTTTTATCAATAATTTTAAAAAGGATCTGGTATATGGCAGAAAGCGCTGCGCCAATTGTTATAATAGGAATGCAGCTAAAGATAAAAAGAAGATTTAATATTATCAGGTCAAATATACGGGATAGAAAACGCATAACCGGATTATCGGGATGAAACAGGTTCATTATGAAGTTCCTCCTTGGATTGTTTTATGATATATTTAATATAACAGATGGGTTGCAGATTGTAAAGCTTCGAAAAAATTGTGACAGATAAATCGGTAAATTATAGAAGAATAAAGTGGTGGAGAGAAAAAGGGCGGGACGGATATATTATGACATGAATTTGATATATTTGAAATCAATTTAGTATAAAAAGCAGAAAAGAAAATAGTAAAATCAAAATAAGAAAATAAAAGGAGGAATGGTACGTATGAGGCATTTCAAAAAGGGCATGGCAGTTACGCTGGCATTGTCTATGGTACTGGGAACATCAGGGGTACCTGCAAGTGCGGCACAGAAGGGGGCTGCAGCAAAAGTACAGGGAGTTTCTATCCAAAAACCGGATACTGCAACATTAGTTTTAAAAAAGAATGCAAAGTTTCAGTTAAAAACTAAAGTTACGGTAAAAGGAAAAATCAGCAAAAAAGTAACTTATAAAAGCTCTAACAGTAATGTGGTAACGGTAAATAAAAAAGGAAAGCTTACTGCAAAGAAGAAGGGTACGGCAAAGATTACTGTGGCGAGCCAGGCAAACCGTTCCAAAAAGGCTGTCCTTACCGTAAAGGTAGGAACTCCTGTAAAAGCAGTTAAGTTAAATGCTGCAACATTGTCAGGAGAGGCTGGGAAATCGGGAACTTTAAAGGCAGTAGTATCTCCGAAGAATGCAACGGTGGCAAAGGTTGTGTTTACAAGCAGTAATGCAAAGGTAGCAAAAGTTTCCTCAAAAGGCAAGGTAAGTTTCTTGAAAAAAGGTACAGCGAATATAACAGCAAAGGCACAGGATGGAAGTGGAAAAAAGGCGGTATGCAAGGTGACAGTAACAGAGCCGGGTGCGCCTGCAGAACCAACAAATACACCGTCAGAGCCGACAAATACACCAGGCAGTCTTGATTATTCTGGGTATAATTTAAAATGGCAGGATGAGTTTGATGGAGATTCCTTAAACAGGGATGACTGGAATGTAGAACTGCATGAACCTGGCTGGGTAAATGCCGAACTACAGGAATATGTAGATTCGGACAAGAATATTTACCTTAAAGATGGGAAACTGGAAATTAAACCAATCCAGACAAAGAATGCAGATGGGACATATTCTTATACCTCAGGCCGTATTACAACACAGAATAAGCATGATTATACATATGGTCTTTTTGAAGCAAGAGTTAAGGTTCCTGCAGGAAAGGGATATCTTCCGGCATTCTGGATGATGCCTACAGACGAAAACCTCTATGGTCAGTGGCCAAGATGTGGCGAAATTGATATCATGGAAGTTATGGGGCATGAGACAAATAAAGCCTATAATACGATTCACTATGGTAATCCGCATAAAGAGAATCAGGGGACTTATGTTCTGGAAAAAGGAAGCTTTGCGGATGAATATCATACGTTTGCTTTGGAGTGGAAGCCAGGAGAGCTCATCTGGTATATCGACGGAGTGGAAAATTTCAGAACAAGTGATTGGTATTCTACAACAGAAGGACAGGGAACCGTTACCTATCCGGCTCCGTTTGACCAGCCGTTCCATGTCATTCTGAACCTTGCGGTTGGCGGAAGCTGGGTAGGATATCCGGATGATGCAGCATTCGAGAGCCAGAATTATTCGGTAGATTATGTAAAAATATGGCAGAAGGACAGCTATGATGACAGCAATGTAAAAAAACCTTCTAAAGAAGTTATTCTGAGAGAACCGGATGCAAATGGCAACTATGTTAATAATGGTGATTTTGCCGCTGCAGAAGATTTGACAGATGAGAAAGACTGGAGCTTCCTCACTCAAAATGATGGGCAGGCAGCAGCAGAAATCAAGGATAATGCAATTCACATCAATACAGTAAATGAAGGGACAGTAGATTACAGTGTTCAGTTAGTACAGCCGGATCTTCCGATGCAAAAAGGTGCGACGTATAAAGTCTCTTATGATGCTTATGCGGATGAAGCGAGGAAGATGATGTCAAAAGTTTCAGCGCCAGATAATGGCTGGGCTGTATATGGCGGTGGGGATGTTGTAGACCTGACAACAGAAAAGAAGACTTATACTTATGAATTCCGTATGACAAGTGATGATGACGCAAATGGCCGCCTTGAGTTTAATATGGGCGCCTATGGTTCTAAGGCGGGAATCCATATCAGTAATGTAAAAGTGGAAAAGATAGCATACGAGCCAATTGCAGAAAGTGACAGCAAGACAGTTCTTGCAGACGGTAATTATGTATACAATGGAGGATTTCAGGAGGGAGACAGCCGTTTAGGCTTCTGGGACATCAAAAAGATCGATGGCGCAGAGGTATCTGTAACAAATGCTTCTGCCAGCGACAGAAGGTTAAAAGTAGTGGCTCCAGCAGGGACATCAAAGGATAACCCGGTTATAGTTTCCCAGAGCAAGCTGGCATTAGGCGATGGAAATTATGCATTCAGTGTTGATGCAGAAGGGGAAGCAGGAAAGGCATTTACTGTAAATGTGGCAGGTTCGGAAAACAGTATAGAACTGACAGGGGAAAAGCAGTCATATAACAACAAGCTTACCTTGAAAGATGCAAAGACAACGGATATTGTATTTACCTTTACTGCACCAGGCACTTACTATCTGGACAATGTCCGCATTGTAGAAGATACCTTGATTAAGAATGGAAGCTTTAATGCTGGATTTGCAGGCTATGAGCCTTATGTGGATGGCTCTGCTTCTGCAACAAGTGTAGTGGACAGCCTGACAGAGGATAATGCAGCGGACTTTACCATTAATGACACGGGTGATGCCGATTGGAAGATTCAGTTAAAGCAGAACAATGTTGAGCTGGAAAAGGGACAGTGGTATAGACTTTCCCTGCAGGCAAAGTCATCCATAAACAGGAAGTTTATGTATGCGATCCAGAGGGATGGAAGCAAGCATAATGATGATTGGACTCCTTATATTCAGAAGACGGCAGACCTTACTGGTGAGTGGCAGACATTTACAGAGGAGTTCCAGATGAAGGAAGATACCGACCTTGAGTCTGTGCTAAGCCTTTCTATGGGGGCTGTCGGCGGGGTGCAGATTACAGAGCAGCACCGTATATGCATTGACAATATCAATCTGGAAAAGATTGATGCACAGGAGACGCCGGAAACGCCAGCAGGTGAGAATCTGCTTAAAAATGGGGATTTTTCTTCTGGTAAAGATTCCTGGATAGAGGCAATTACGGCTCCGGGTACTGCTGTTGCTTCTTATGAAGGCAAAAAGGCAGTATTTGATATTACTAATGCCGGGACAGAAGATTGGAATGTACAGTTAAAACAAGAGGAGATTACCCTGGAAAAGGGATGCGCTTATACTGTGAAGTTTAAAGCAGCATCAACGGCTGCCAGAACAATCAAACTGGCAATGATGAGTACCTCTTATACATGGTATGGAGGAGCAGATATTGAGCTGGAGGCAGGAAAAGAAAAGGACGTGGAGGTTACGTTTACAATGGAGCATGATACGGATGCCGCAGCGGCGTTGTTCCTGTCCATGGGACTGATAGAGGGAAAGGATACGCCGGCGTCAACCATTACATTATCTGATTTCTCTTTGGTAAAAGTGCAGTAGATAGAGCAGAAAATAGTTTGATAAACTTGCTATAGTTTTGTAGCAGCTAACATTAAAGGGCATATGCAGGGAGCATATGCCCTTTTAAATTATTGATAATTCATGCGATAGACCCTCTGCCTTCGGCATAGGCCGCTTCTTTGCAGCTTTGTCTATCTTATGAAAAAAGAACAGCCTATACAGTCGATTTCTAAAAAAGTGCTAAAATCTTATATGCAGGCACAACGATTTCAGCCTTTTTCAGAAATTGACCGTGAATAGATAACGAGAGAAATTAAATTTTAGAGAAAAAAGGTATTTTGTCTTGATTTGGGCAGGTGAATTAGCTAAAATAGTAGATAACAAAATTTGGTTGCCGTTTTATGCGGCAGAATGGAGGGATTATGGCAAATCAGGTTAAATTTGATTATGGACTGGCAAAGAATGTAATTTCTGAGGACGAAGTAAAGTCTATGGAAAAAATTGCAGTGGATGCAAAGGATGTATTGGTATCAAAAAGCGGGGCCGGCAATGATTTCTTAGGCTGGATTGACCTTCCGGTTGACTATGATAAGGAAGAGTTTGGAAGGATTTTAGAGGCGGCGAAGAAAATCCAGTCAGATTCAGAAGTGCTTCTTGTGATTGGCATAGGCGGTTCTTATCTTGGGGCAAGGGCAGCGATTGAATTTTTAAGGCATGGTTTTTACAACAGTGTATCGAAGGAAATCCGTAAAACACCGGAAATCTATTATTGTGGAAACAATTTAAGTGGGACATACTTAAAGCAGTTAATTGAGGTAATCGGAGACAGGGATTTTTCTGTAAATATTATCAGCAAGTCCGGTACGACAACAGAGCCTGCCGTAGCATTCCGTATCTTTAAGGGGATGCTGGAAGAGAAGTATGGCAAGGAAGGCGCAGCAAAGAGGATTTATGCAACAACAGATAAAGCAAGGGGGGCGTTAAAGAACCTTGCAACAGAGGAAGGCTATGAGTCATTTGTAGTCCCTGATGATGTTGGCGGACGTTATTCTGTTCTGACGGCTGTCGGGCTTCTTCCAATTGCTGTCAGCGGTGCAGATATTACCAAATTAATGGAAGGCGCTGCTTCCATGAGAGAAGAGTGCTTAAATAAAGAATTTGCAGAGAATAATGCGCTGCAGTATGCTGCAATCCGTAATATCCTCCACCGCAAAGGAAAGGCTGTTGAGATTCTCTGTAATTATGAGCCTGCCCTCCACTATGTATCAGAGTGGTGGAAACAGCTTTATGGGGAAAGCGAAGGAAAGGACCAGAAGGGGATTTTCCCTGCATCTGTAGATTTGACAACAGATTTGCATTCTATGGGGCAGTTTATCCAGGATGGAAGCCGTATTATGTTTGAAACGGTTATGGAACTTGAAAGCCCATCGCTTGATATTACAATTGAAGAAGAGCCGGTTGATTTAGATGGCTTAAATTATTTAACAGGGAAAACGCTTGATTTTATCAATAAGAGCGCTATGAAGGGAACGCAGCTTGCCCATACGGATGGCAATGTGCCAAACCTTTCATTAAAAATTCCAGAGCAGAATGAATTCTTCTTAGGGCAGCTTTTCTATTTCTTTGAATTTGCATGCGGCGTAAGTGGTTATATCCTTGGGGTAAATCCATTTAACCAGCCGGGCGTGGAAGATTATAAGAAAAATATGTTCGCACTTCTTGGGAAGCCGGGTTATGAGGCGCAGAGGGAAGAACTGATGAAGAGGCTGTAGGCTATAGGATTTAAAAAGTAAGAAAAGGCGGTATAAACATTTTAAAAATGATTATACCGCCTTTTTGGTTTTATAGGAAATTGTTATGATTTTCTGATTAACTTTTTTACTATATTAATTCTTCTTCTATTTTATTGAATTCACTTATATATTTATCGCTATAAATCTTATTGTCCTTCTTACATATTTCAGTAAAAGTATAATGATATGCATCAATTTTTGTTTCCCAGTAATTTAACAATGTTCCATTAATATCAAACAGAATATATTTGTATTTTTTCTTCATTTATAGTATTTACTCCATTTCTTAGATGGTCTGCATAAGCAAGTTAAAATTTTTTGCCCATAGGCACAATCTGTAAAGTGTATCCCAAAGGAGTTAAAATTTTTAAAAGACTGTCAATCTGAGGAGAATGGACAGAAGATTCCAACCGTGCAATGACAGGTTGTTTGACATTGCACATCTCAGCTAATTGGGATTGTGTAAGTCCCTTTTCTTCGCGTATAGCCACCAGTGTACGAATCAGGTCTTTTTCCAGCGCAATAGCATTTTGATTCTCTTTGTCGATAGACAAATCATTTTTTAATTCTTTCCATGTAATCATATTACTCATTCCTTTCCAAATAATCTCTCAAATTTCTTTTAGCTTGTTCTATCTCATGTTTTGGTGTTTTTTGTTTCTTTTTGATAAAGTGGTGAAGTATGATGAACCTGTTATCTTTATAATACGCATAAAGAAATCTGTTTTTTAATGGCCGCAGTTCCCATATTTCGCCATCCAGATGTTTTGTTACGGGCTCGCCTGCTCTTGTTCCTAACTCCTCAAGCATATCCATATATGCCACAATTTTATTGAAATTGATTCGACACTCTTTACTTGTGGCAGCTTTTGCATTTAAATCTTTAATATAGTCAGCTATTTCAGATTTTCCGTTTTTATCTTCATAAAATTCGATTTCAAACATAGTATTTCCCTTTCTTGAAACTATTATAGCAAATTTGTTATAATAGTTCAATAACAAATTTGTTATAACGTGATAAAAAATTATCCATTTGTGCGGTTGGATGGTGATTCAGGTGCTCCAGCCAGTGCAATTCGCAAAACCTGACAGCCTGCTGGCAGGCACAATTAAAACCATTGTTTTTGTATATTTTATACAAAAACAATGGTTCTAATTTAAAGGGAATCCACAAAATATAGTCAAAATATACAAAAACAAATAAAATTTTAAAAAATACTGTACAAACTTAATAAAATTTATTAATATTAACTTGAGTATGTAAATGCGCCAGCGTGGTTAAACGGCAGCGCAGACAATTAAATAGGAAAAGGCGTGCCGTATTGACCGGAAAGAGGAGGAGCAATGCGATTCAAAAAATTTTCGGCAATTTTGATGGCCGTTGTAATGTTACTGTCAATCTTGGATGTTGCAGGTATTGCAGGTACAAAGGCAAGCGCTGCTTCATTTCAGGAGTTGAACCAGAGCCAGATTGTGGAAGCAATGGGGGCAGGCTGGAATCTTGGGAATCAGTTAGAGTCTGTGTTGAATGGGACACCGCATGAAACTAACTGGGGAAACCCGACGATTTCTGAAAACCTGATTAAGGCTGTGAAGAATGCCGGCTTTAAGTCAATCAGGGTCCCGGTTTCTTATTTCAGTAAAATTGGAGATGGTCCGTCTTATACAATTGACGCTGCATGGCTGAAACGTATCCAGGAAGTGGTTGACATGTGCATAAAATATGATTTGTATGTCATTATTAATATGCATGGAGATGGTTACACGACAATGGACGGCGGGTGGCTGCTCTGCAACGCGGCAGACCAGACGACAATTCGTAAGAAATATGAGGCCTGCTGGAAACAAATTGCTAATAAGTTTAAGAATTACGACCAGCACCTGATATTTGAGTCAATGAATGAGGAGTTTGATGGTACTTATGGAACTCCAAACAGGACTTACTATTCAAATATCAATACATTAAACCAGATTTTTGTTGACACAGTCCGTCAGACTGGAGAGAACAATGCAAAGAGATGGCTGATGCTGCCAGGATGGAATACAGATATTGATCTTACAGCCGGGGATTATGGTTTTGTAATTCCGTCTGATAACTATCGTTCCAGCACGATCCCTTCCAATGAGAAGAGGATTATGATTTCTGTCCATTATTATTCACCATATGAGTTCTGCATTACGGAAAGCGGAACCCATACACAGTGGGGCAGTGCTGTAACCGACAGCTCTAAAGTTCCAGGATATTGTGATGAGTCATTTATGAAGTATGCGTTTGAACTTTTAAAGAGTAAATTTACCAGCAAAGGATATCCGGTTGTTGTTGGTGAATATGGTGCAGCTGATAAGGAAGAATACGATTCCCAGAATAAGGCATGCCGTATTGACTTTGCAGCAAAAGTCTGCGGTTATGCAAGGCAAAATGGGTGTGTCCCGATTTGGTGGGATAATGGCGTGACTGGAAAACATGGTTTTGGGTTGTTTAACCGTTATACATGCCAGGTGACACAGCAGTCAATTATTGATGCAATTATGAGTGCTTTTGGCGGCAGCAGTGATACAGGCATTGATACAAACAAACGTTATATGCTGAAAAATGTAAACAGTGGATTGTATATGGATGTATCAGGCGGCTACGCTGCAAATGGCGCAAATGTCCTGCAGTATTCTGCTTCTGCAGCAAAAAATAATAATACATGGAAATTTGTGTCAGCAGGGGATGGGTATTATTATATCTACTCTGCCCTGGGGGATGGGAATACGTTCCTTTTGGATGTTGCAAACAACAGCAGCGCAAATGGCACAAACATTGGAATCTGGGAAAACACATATTGTGACGCACAGAAGTACAAGCCAGTCAAAAATTCCGATGGAAGTTACACATTATATACAAAGGCTTCTGGTGGCAAAGGTGTTGTAGAAATCAGCAATGCAGATACAGCAAACAATGGAAATGTCCAGCAATGGGAGTACAATGGACATAATTGCCAGAAATGGTATTTGGAAGCTGTTAATTAAAAATGAATCCATTATATATTAGGATAGCGGTGTCAGGTTTCTGGCGCCGCTGTCAGGGCAAAAGCATTTACTTTTTTGTAAAAAAGAAGTAAATTAGAAGTATGAAAACGAAAATTCAAACCTT
>RAYE01000036.1 GCA_003612285.1 bacterium D16-51
GAGGATGCAAAACATCCACCACAGCCATTATGTACCATTACGCATTCTGCGCAGTGGAAACGTACCAGCCGAAATATCTATGGAACTCTGTTGTTTCCAGTTCAGACAGTTGTCCGTGCGCGCGCATAGGCTGGAAGCTTAAAAAGCAAAGCAATTCTAAAAGAGCTAAATTGTCCTGTGGAAAGCAATGTCTTTCTAAATTTTTGTCAGGCTGTAATTTACAGCAAACTTTAGTTATTTTGCAGAAAATCAGGACGGCTTCTGCTTTCTCATACTGCATAATATGGAAAATACATCCAAAGGGAAAATCATTTTTTATTTGTTTCTACAATTTATGATACCATTGACTGTGAATAGTAACGAAGCAAACCCTGAACAGTCTAATTTCAACAAAATAAAGGTTGCCTTTTCCAGACAATGGCATTAATATGATATTGGGGGCAAATGGTATTTAACCCCAGCTGATGCTGCGGATTGGCTATGCTATTTTCAAACACGCTCCAGCATCATTAACATTAAAGCAGTTTATTTTCCAGGCTGTGCTAAGAATTTTCAGCGCTGCTATCATGGAAACAGGCACATACTACTATACATTAAACAATGTACTGTACTATTAGTCAAGATAGGAGGAATTGCTATGATATACAAATGCAGCGTATGCGGCTATATATTTGATGAAGAAAAGGAAGGAAAACCTTTTTCTGAACTGACCGAATGCCCATTATGCAAACAACCAATGGACAAGTTTGAATTAGTATCTCCAGAGGAAAAGAAAGCTTCTGTTCCAGAAAAATCTTTGGATTTAGATTATCCAAAGGAAACTAGGAAAACAGACAGCAATTACCGTTATATGAAAGAAATCCACGAGATGGCTGTTACCGGAAAATCTGCGATAGAGGCAATGGGGACACAAATGAAAATGCCAGACTGGGATGATATCTTAATCCTCGGCGCGCAGCTAAATCCACCACCTTTGGAAGAATCTGCCAACGTATCATTAAAAACAATAATTGGAAAAAACGCCCAAAAGCCAATGGCCATTGACATGCCCGTATATATTTCACATATGTCATTCGGGGCTCTGTCCAAAGAAACAAAGGTTGCTCTGGCAAAAGGAAGCGCCCTTGCGGGAACAGCAATGTGCAGCGGAGAAGGCGGAATCCTGCCGGAAGAAAAAGAAGCTTCTTTCAAATACATATTTGAGTACGTTCCAAACCAATACAGCGTAACAGATGAAAACCTGCAATCTTCCGACGCCATAGAAATCAAAATCGGACAGGGGACAAAGCCAGGAATGGGCGGACACCTGCCCGGCAGCAAAGTTACGCCCGAAATTGCCAAAATCCGCAACAAACCGCTTGGGCAGGATATTATAAGCCCCTCCAGAATCCCCGGAATCCAAACAAAAGAAGATTTGAAAAATCTGGTGGACAGCTTACGGAAACGCAGCGGCGGCAGACCAATCGGAATTAAAATCGCCGCCGGGAAAATAGAAAAGGATTTGGAATACTGCGTATTTGCAGAACCAGATTTCATAACCATTGACGGAAGGGGCGGGGCAACCGGCGCATCTCCTGCCATTATAAGGGATTCTACAAGCGTACCAACCATCTATGCCCTTTACCGCGCAAGAAAGTACCTTGATTCTGTAAAATCAGATATTGCTTTAGTTATTACAGGAGGCCTCCGGGTTTCTTCTGATTTTGCAAAAGCAATCGCAATGGGGGCAGACGCCGTGGCAGTCGCATCTGCGGCAATGGTTGCTGCTGCCTGCCAGCAGTACCGCATCTGCGGGACAGGCATGTGCCCTGTCGGCATGGCAACACAGGAACCAGAACTTAGGGAACGGCTTTATATCGAAGCAGCCTCCCAGAGGGTCGCAAATTATCTGACGTGTTCCGCAGAAGAATTGCGGACATTTGCAAGGATTACAGGGCACAGCAATATCCATGAATTATCATCAGAGGATTTATGCACAACCAGCAGGGAAATATCAGAATATACAAACATTGCACATTCCTGATAGCGGCGAGAAGCACCAAAAGTCTGCCCTGCCTGCAGCCATCCTCAAAGCTATTTTGAAATCAGTGCAGAAAACTATTAATAATCTAGTACAGCGTTTCCTTAATCCCCATATACTTAGTGCCTGCTATTTTTGCCAGCGCAAGGCGGAGGAAGGAGGCAATGCGGTGGCATTGTTGACTGACGGTGCTGTGTGCCAGTGGCACACGTTTAGCACGGACCGAAACGGAGTGTAGACCAACGCAGCGATGGCGGAAATAGAAAGTACTAAGTGTATGAGGGACTAAGAAACGCTGTACTAGTACAAACTGCCGGAACGCCGTATAAATATTTATGCGGCATTCCGGCAGTACAGCTAAACAATGAAGCCTGCAGTTACCTAAGAAATCTTTCTATAATTCTTTTTCCTGGCAAAACATTTTTTTATCAAATTCTGGATTAAAGTAATAAAAATTCTTAGAATCCAGTTTTTGTTTTGTCATCTCCAATGCCTCGCCAAAACGCTGAAAATGGACAATTTCCCTGGCACGTAGGAATTTTAAAGGTTCCCTCACATCAGGGTCCTCAATGACCCGCAAAAGGTTCTCATAAACCGTCCTGGCCTTCTGTTCTGCCGCCAGGTCTTCATACAAGTCAGCCATCGCATCGCCCTTTGACTGAAATTCCAATGAAGTAAACGGGACTCCTGCTGCTGCCTGCGGCCAAAGCCCAGCAGTATGGTCAATATAATAAGCGTCAAAACCAGCCGTTTTAGCTTCCTCCGGCGTAAGGTTTTTCGTAAGCTGGTAAACCATTGCACAGATAATTTCCATATGGTTTATTTCCTCCGTGCCAATATCTGTCATCAGCCCGCCAACCTTCTTAACCGGCATAGAATACCGCTGTGCAAGATAGCGCATGGAAGCAGACAACTCGCCATCCGGCCCGCCATATTGGCTAATAATTAACTGCGCAGTCTTAGGACAGGTTTTACGGATTTTAACAGGAAATTGTAAACGTTTTTCATAGCACCACATCAGACATGCCCTCCTTCCCAGGGAACAGGGCCTTCTGCCCATCCGTACTTTTCTGTATCCGGCGTACCAGTTATCATAGAACTCTGCGTCAATGGATTATACTCCTTTGCGTAATCCGCCAACAGCCCCAGCCTTTTTTCCGTTAACTCTTTAAATAGTGCCAATCCATTTTTACAGTCTGGATGGGTATCTAAATAAAGTGTTAAATCATTAATCGCAAAACTAACTGCATTAATTTGGTTTAACTGTTTCGCCTGTTCTGACTGCCCTTCTGGATTACAGATAGAACATGGAATATTTTCCGCTTTATAAAATTCCAGATTTAGGCAGGGAAAAATGGTTCCATTTGATAATGCAGTTTCCAAATCATATGGCTCACACCACTCCTGCTGTGGGACAGATGCCATGGCAAGAGTTTCGCAAGTATTACAGCAATTATCTAAAAAGCCCATAAATGTCTCCTTTCTATTCTTCATCAGTATAAAAATTCAAAACCAAATATCTCGCTGGCGTACTTCCAAATTTGCCTTTGCATGAATATAGGTTACATCATTTATTTTGGACAGATAATGCCGTTCTATAATACAAAATTTTTGGAAAATTAATTAATGGGATGTTGTACCAGCATATCAGCTTTCTTACAAATTTTTTGGAACTCCTCCCACTTTTCCTCATCAGAATCCCCATGAATGCCATCAAGAACCTGTGCATATGCAGCCGCCAAACGCCCTTCCTTTTCCCCAAAAAACCATTCCTTTGGGAGCTCTGTACTTTTCTCCTGAAATATCGTACCATTCATAACAAGAACAGCCATATAGCCATTCAGATTATTTGGATGGAAATCATTTTCCAAATGAAGCTCTTCATAATTATAAGACATTCCCAAAAGAGCATCTATCATCTGCCCTTTTGGTATCAAGCCTATATTAAGCTCTTTTAACTTCTGGTAATCAGAAGCCCGCATCTCTTCATCGTCACCGTCATACATATAATAATAAAAAGCAGCATCCTTTTTACACCATGCCACTAATTTTCGGAGTGCCTTTAACGTTTCCATCCCCTGCCATCCGCCGTAATCCTGAAAAACTACAATATCCACCCCTTTCAGCCTTTTTTTGATTTCCTTTTTTCCTACAAAACCTCCTGCAGCATAATCGCTTAGACGCGCGCCGCCCCAGGTCAATTTATCTACCGAAATTTTTCTGCCAAACCCTTCTGCAAAATCCATAAAAAAATTTGCCTGGTTTCCATAATCTATCAGACTGTTCCCCACAAAGCAGACCCGTGTATTTTCTTGTCCTGTTTCCGGCTTTCCTGTAGCAGAAGATGCCGGCAGTGGAGATTCACCCTCCTTAGCAGGCGGGGCACTTTCCTTTCTTACCTCTAAATCAGTTCCCCTGGTTTGCTCAGTTTTCCCACATCCTGTCATGGCAATACAGCATATTGCCAATAATACAATTAAAAAACGTATCTTCTTCATAATCAGCCTGTCATCCCTCTTCTTTTTTTCATGCTGCCATACAGTATTTCCACCCACCATTTTCTGATGTTAGAATATCATCTGCCAATAATAATTTCAAGATATTTCTTAACAGTTCCTCACTATTCACGGCCTCCTTTTTATTCTTCCCTTATTTGACTTTCATTTTTTAACGCAATATAATAGATGCTAAGGAACTGTTAAAAGGAGGAATGCCATTGTGAAAATACGAAAACTAAGTATTAAAACAAAAATTATATTCATTACCAGCATTATGATGGTTCTCTTAACGCTTCTACTCGGAATAAATTTTTATATCCGCTTAGAACAAGACATGATTGATATGGGAATACAACAGGCCAAGTCATCCGCAGCAGTTGCAGTACAGCTTATTGATGCAAAACAAATTGCTAACCTAAATACCGGCGACGAGAACACTGACATATACAAAACAAACCGCAGTTCACTCCAAAATGTTAAAAATGACTGTAACGTTGCCTTTTTATACACTCTGACTACAGACGGCAATTCCGTGTATTATGGCATTGATACTGACGAGAATAATACAAATGCAATAGGGTCTGCATTTGAAACAGACTATGATGAACTAAAAACAGTATTTAACGGTGAAGAATATGTCCAGGACTATATTGATCACACAGATGATGGGGATTTGATTACAGTGTATAAACCAATAAAAGACAGTTCTGGAAAAGTTGTTGCTATCCTTGGCAGCGATTATGACGCATCAAATATAGAGAACAGCTTAAAAAAATCAAGAATCCGTATCATTCAAATCGGAATTTTGGGCATCATTATAGCAATGATACTTTTAAATCTTGTCATAAGCCAGATTGTAAAAAGTATTCGGCGCATCAATGAAAAACTGTACGAACTGGTTCACAGCGAGGGAGACCTGACCCGCAAACTGGAAATCACCTCTGGTGATGAGATGGAACTAACGGCTGGAAACGTCAATGAACTTCTTGGATACATCCACAATATTATGTCAGGCATCTCAAATGGTGCAGGCGAACTCAATACTTCGACTGATGTAGTTGTATCCAATCTTGGCAATGCAAGGCAAAGTGTTTTAGATGTGTCCGCAACTATGCAGCAGATGAGCGCTTCCATGCAGGAAACCACTGCATCATTGGGACAGATTAGTGATGCAGTAACAGATATTTACCAGAATATAAATGATATTTCCACAGAAGCAAAAGAAGGCGATTCCCAAACAGAACAAATTAAAAATAAGGCGCAGGAGATCTATAAAAAAGCAGAAACTGAACAGAAAAGCGTACACGAAAATACAAAGAAATTATCCGATTCAGTCAATAAAAAACTCGAAAAATCAAAGGCTGTTAACGAAATCACAATCCTCACCGACAAAATTATCGAAATCACCGCACAGACTAACCTGTTATCACTCAATGCAAGCATAGAAGCCGCACGTGCCGGCGAGGCTGGAAAAGGGTTCGCCGTTGTGGCTGATGAAATCGGAAAACTTGCAGCTGATTCTGGAGAAGCAGCCGCACAGATTAGCAATGTAAGTACGGAAGTAATTAACGCTGTTGACGAGCTTGCCAGCGAAACCACAAAAATGCTCAGATTTTTAGACGACATAGCAGTTAACGGATATGGCGAGCTTCTGTCTACCAGCGAAGATTACCGCAGAGATGCAGAAGACATCCATAATATGATGGACAGGCTGTCACAAAGCACGGAAACCATCAGGCAATCCATGGATACAATCCGCATAAATATCAGCGAAGTTAACATTGCTGTTGAAGAAACCGCCAAGGGCGTAACCAATATTTCCAGCAGCACATCTGAGCTATCCGAAAATATAAAAGATATTGAACAGAAGGCAGATATAAATAAAAATGTCGCATCACAGCTGGAAAATGAAGTAGGGCGATTTAAGTTATAGTAATATGCCTATGAAAAGTCACAAAACTGCAATATCAAGCCTCCATTACCGGTTAGCATTTAACCTATAGCCAATAACGGAGGCTTTAAAACCTCCCCTGGCATACCAGAATAACTAAAAATACCGCAAAGCCATATTACATAGCCTTGCGGTATCTAAAACAAGCAGCTGACGGGAGTCGAACCCGCCTCCTCAGCTTGGGAAGCTGATATACTACCGATGTACTACAACTGCACAACACCTTATGGATAATACTATACCACATTTTAGGAAGTCCGTCAAATTAAATATGATATTTTATAAAAAATTTATATTTTTATGGTTACTATTCACGGTCAATGGTATCATTTTTAGCGTTCTTGTATTGTCACTGCTATCGTATCTCCAAACGTCTTATCAATTTTTTTGCGAATATCCTTCCTGATGCCAATAATATGGCAGGGCGTCCCCATTTTCACTACCTGCCCATCATATGGTACCCCATCAAATGTAGCATGCACAAGAAGCCTTCCTTTCCCAAATACCTCTTTAATATCTATTGGGACTTCTACATATGCAGCATCCATATCCCCATTCCTCAAAATAACTGCATCAAATTTATAAACCTTATCTTCCATCACTGCCTCCTTAAAACAAGTTTTGTCTGAATTTCTCCTGCACCTGCCAGAACCTTGTCCTATTTCATCACTCTGCTGTCTCCCATAAATACACTTTAATTTCCACGCAGGTTCCTTCCCCCGGTTCCGAAGTTATTGATATCCCATGCCCAAGCTTATCTAATATTTTTTTGGACAGATACAATCCAATTCCTGTCGCCCGCTTGTCTATATGTCCGTTATATCCTGTAAACGCTTTTTCAAACAGCCTTGGGATATCTTCTTTTGCAATCCCAATCCCTGTATCTTTTATTGAAACAAGGATGCCGTCCCTGCACTCCCTGGCAGAAACAGCAATACCGCCCTTTCTGGTATATTTAATCGCATTAGACAAAAGCTGCCCTATCACAAAAGAGAACCACTTTTCATCCGTTACAATGTTATAATCCAGGTTTTCTATTGAAACAGAAAGCTTTTTTGCTATAAAAAGCGGTGAAAAGCGGCTGACTTCTGCCTTCACCACCTTTTTGAGACAGCATTCCCCAACTGACAAATCTGCATTCATGCTGTCAAGCCTTACATACTCCAAATTCATTGACACATATGTTTCTATTGCAAACAGCTCTTCCTTCATATAACGTAACTTTTTCATCTCCTTAATGCCTAAATCTGTATCTTCCTCCACTCTCTGCATCAAAAGCTTTAATGCTGTAATTGGCGTCTTTATCTGATGCGCCCACATCATAATATACTCCTTTAGTTCCTGATAGCGAAAATCCATTTCCTTTTTTTCCTGTTTTTTCATTTGCAAAAGCTGTAACAAAAGCTTGCGGTAATCCTGCTCCATCTTTCCACAGGAAGGGTCCAAATCCTGTATATTATATTCCAGCGATTGAAATAACCTTTGGCGTTCTATATATTTTTTACGGTAAAAATAATATTCCGACGCCATCCCTGCCATAAAAACCGTACAGCACAGCAATACGCTGTAACTAATCGCCCTCCCTGGAATACCATACAGGTAAAATACAACTGCCAAAAAGCCTATACAAATTTCCACCACCAGATTACGCCACTTATTTTCTTTCATATAATAAAATAATATCTTAAAATGCATCCGTTAACCCCTTCCACATTCCCTGCCCTAAAGCGTATTTGAAAAACCTTCTTCAATCAGATACCCAACGCCCTTTTTCGTTTTAATCATATCATCAATCCCAATACTCTTGAGTTTTTTCCGTATTCTTGCCACATTTACCGTCAGCGTATTATCATCCACAAACTCTTCGCTCTCCCATAAACATGCCATAATGGCATCACGGCTTACCATTTTCCCTCTGTTTTCCATTAAAAGCTTAAATATTTTATATTCATTATTGGTAAGTTCTATTTTCTCCCCCTGATATAAAACAGCCGCATCATCCAAATTCAATACAACATCCCCCACGCTCAACACATTTACCTGCCCCTGGTAATCATAACTGCGCCGGATTATAGCATTTACTTTTGCTAACAGTACATTAATATCAAATGGCTTTGCAATAAAATCATCCCCTCCCATATTCATTGCCATAACAATATTCATATTGTCATCTGCCGAAGACAGAAAGATAACCGGAACTTTCGTAAACTGGCGGAGTTCCCTGCACCAATAAAAACCATTATAAAATGGCAGATTAATATCTAAAAGTATTAAATCCGGCCGGAACTTCGCTACTTCTTCTGTTACATTCCTAAAATCCTGAATCAGGCCTGCCTGGTACCCCCAGCGTTCCAAAGCTTCTTTCACAAGCTCTGCAATCACTTCATCATCTTCAATGATTAAAATTCTGTATGCCATAGATTTCCCCTTTAATCGAATGATATTGCTAAGACGGTTAAATAACCAGCCATGAACAGCAGTAGTAGTATAACATAAAATCTGCACATTTCCCATTAAGTATTCCTTATTTTCTGCCGATATTAAAATATAGCAGAGTATCTTAAATCACAAAGGGGGAATTTTATGGCATCCATTTTAAATACATCCATTACAAGTTATGACTATCTGCTCCGTAACTGCTATTCTACGAACAGAAATGCAAGGAAATCATTTGGCCGGGCAACCCTGAAAACAGACGAGCTTGTGAAAGCAGATTCCAGTGCATTAAAAAAGATAGCAGCCAGCCTGCGGGATATAGAATATGATTCAAAACATGGCAAAAGCATATATAACGGCCTAAAAGTATTTACTGAATCATATAACAATTTAATCGACAGTACTGACAAAGCCTCTTCCCCACAAATAGAACGTGCTGAGAAGAAGCTGAAAAAATTTGTGAAAGAAAATAAAGATGAACTGGAAAAAATCGGGATAAAAGTCTCTTCTTCCGGAAAACTTACCATAAAAGATTCTACACTGTTATCGACAGATGCATCAAAAATAGGTAAAATTTTTTCCTCTTCCAGTAATTTTACCAGTACAATTGCCCAACATGCAACACGGATTAACCGGTTAGCCAGAACAATCCAGCGTTCTGGTTCTTCCAACCAGTCAACTGCTGCTGCCACTCCGCCAGTAACTACTTCGGTGATGACAGCCAATGCAATAGATTATCAAGCATAAAATATAACCTTTAAAAATCCTGGCATCACTTATCATCTCTAAAAGCCGCCTTACTGCAGATTTTTTGCAATAAGGCGGCTATATAAGTTGTAAAGACTTCCCAGATGCCAGGTAAGGCTGCTGCCATAAGGCGCTGGAACAGCATCTAAGAAGAATGCAAAACCAGCATTCCCCATATTCAAAATCAGCAAAATCTCCTATTATAGTCAAATACCCCGCAGCAGAGCAACGGGGCATGACTTAGCTTCTCTTTAGCTTGTTCGCCCCAGAGGGGCGGGGTATTTGACCCGCGCGCAGTCGCCAAGTGCAAGCAAGCATGCATTTGGCTCGTTGCATACGCGAGAATAAAACAGGCAGCCATAAAGCATTACGGCTGCCCATAAATTCATTCATACGTTACCATACAGTAACATTCACGTCCATTCTATATAAATTTTGCTGTATTCAGCTTTACGCCAGGTCCCATTGTACTGGAAACAGATACGCTTCTGTAATACTGCCCCTTAGCTGCAGATGGCTTTGCCTTTGTGACAGCGGCAATTAATGCTTCAATATTCTGTACTAACTGCTCATCTGTAAAGGAAACCTTACCAATCGGTGCATGGATGATATTAGCCTTATCCAGCCTATATTCAATCTTACCTGCTTTAATATCATTAACAGCTTTTGTAACGTCCATTGTTACAGTGCCTGCTTTTGGGTTCGGCATTAAGCCCTTTGGACCAAGCACACGTCCAAGACGGCCGACAACGCCCATCATATCAGGTGTTGCAACAACAACATCAAACTCAAACCAGCCATCATTCTGAATCTTAGGAATCAGCTCCTCACCGCCTGCATAGTCAGCGCCTGCTGCCAAAGCTTCATCAACCTTCTCGCCTTTTGCAAACACAAGTACCCTGACTTTTTTACCAGTTCCGTTTGGCAATACAACAGCGCCGCGGACCTGCTGGTCAGCATGGCGTCCATCCACGCCAAGCCTGATGTGCGCTTCTACTGTCTCGTCAAACTTTGCTGTTGCAGCCTTCTTCACAAGGCTGACTGCTTCCGAAACTTCATACTGCTTTGTCCTGTCGACCAATTTTGCAGCCTCTACGTACTTCTTTCCTCTTTTCATATTAATAACCTCCTGGTGGTAGTAACGGCGGGTTTTCCAGACACCTTTCCGTGTCGCCTCCCACATCGTCCAATTCCATAACAAGTCTTTTTTATGCGTCTGTTTCTTTGAATTGTGTTTTCATTATCCCTCTACGGAAACGCCCATGCTGCGCGCAGTACCTTCTATCATGCTCATAGCAGCCTCAAGGGAAGCAGCATTCAAATCAGGCATCTTTGTTTCTGCGATTTCCTGAATCTGAGCCTTTGTAATCTTAGCAACCTTTGTCCTGTTCGGAACACCTGAACCAGACTGGATATTACATGCCTTTTTAATCAATACTGCCGCTGGCGGAGTCTTTGTAATAAAGCTAAAACTCTTATCCTGGTAAACAGTAATCACAACAGGGATAATCATGCCTTCCTGTCCGGCTGTCTTAGCGTTAAACTCCTTTGTAAACTGAACAATATTTACCCCATGCTGACCAAGGGCCGGACCAACTGGTGGTGCTGGTGTCGCCTTTGCAGCAGGAATCTGTAATTTAATATATCCTTCGACTTTTTTAGCCATTTTCTTTTACCTCCTGTAAATTTTGCAAACATTTTGCAAGATTTTAATTCCCACGTACACAACAAACCAGATAATTTCTATATTTCTGGCAAATGTACGCTGAACCTGACCCATAAACGATATGGGCATTGGATTAGAACACTTCCGAACTATACCGTCTCAACATCGTTAAAGCTGATTTCCACAGGCGTCTCACGTCCAAACATGTCAATATTTATGGTAACAGTTCTGTTTTGATGGTCAATCTGACGCACAATACCTGTTGTATCTTCCCATACACCAGATTTCACCACTACCAAATCCCCAATAGTAAATGGAACATTTGGCGCATCCACTTTCAGCCCCATGCTTTCCATTTCTTCATCTGTCAGAGGAACCGGCTTTGAACCTGGCCCAACAAAGCCTGTGACGCCACGTGTATTACGGACGACATACCATGTATCGTCATTCATAATCATCCTGATTAGAACATATGCCGGAAACATCTTCTTTTGAACGGTTTTTTTAGCATCACTCTTTTCTTCAACTACATTCAACATAGGGACAGATACCTCTAAAATCTGATCCTGAAGATTACGGTTCTCAATTGTCTTTTCGATATCCATCTTAACCTTATTCTCATACCCTGAATAAGTATGAGCTACATACCAGTGTGCTTCTGCATCTGCCATAAGCCTATCACCCTTATCCTATCTGAATAATCTTATCAAGCCCCGTTTTTATTACAAAATCAAGCAAGGCAATGATAACGCCTAAAATTACCGTTACAACAACAACCGCTGTAGTTTCTTTTACAATTGTATCCTTGTCCGGCCAGACAATCCGTTTAAACTCTGTCTTTAATGCCTTAAAGAAACCGCCGCTCTTCTTATCTGTTTTTGTGTTCTTTTCTGACTTCTGTAGTTCGTTTTGGTTCTCTGCATTTTTTTTAATTTCAGAATCTTCCATATTTCACATTCCTTTCCTGCTAACATGGAAACAGCTCCAGAAACACGCCAAAACAGGCTGCTTCCTATTTTGTTTCCTTGTGTAATGTGTGTCTTCTACAGAATCTGCAATACTTCTTTGTTTCCATTCTATCCGGATGGTTTCTCTTTTCCTTGGTCGTATCATAATTGCGCTGTTTGCACTCTGTACAAGCTAAAGTAATTTTTACTCTCACGACTTTGTTACCTCCATTCTAATATTCTGCTTTCACAACTGCCAAACCATGCTAAGCTCCATATCCAGAGCCAGTGCCCTTCCTGGCAGAGCCGTGCAGGCCTGTCCTTTCCCAAAGAATTCTGGGCATAAAAAAAAGACTGTTACATCGCCCATATACTATACCATGTCGCAAGCCTTACGTCAAGAAAAAAGTAGATATTTCTGAAACTCACTAAATTGTCCTGCGGAAAGCAATGTCATTCTAAATTTTTGTCAATCTGTAAATTACAGAAAACTTCCGCTTTTTTGCAGAAAATTTGATAAAAATTATTTCCCCATAAGGAATTCCATGAAAAATATAACAGGGAAACTATATATTATCTGTTTTGGCTTTGGAACAACTGGCCGTGAACAGCAATAACTCTTGCCAAAAAGCACACAAAAGAATTATACTATTCTCCAGCTATTACCTTTCAAAAGGGGGATTTTATGAAATGAAACGAAACGACATCCTGCTCATTGCCGGAATTTTTCTGGCTGCCCTATTAGTTTTTGGCGCCATCCGCCTGTCCGGGACAAAAGGCGGCGACATTGTTGAAATAGAGGCAGACGGGACAGCCATTAAAACATTACCGTTAAATACGGATACTTCTTATACAATAAAAACCAAATCCGGGATAAATATACTAGAAATTAAAAATGGATCTGCCAATATCACGGAGGCAGACTGCCCTGATAAGCTTTGCGTACACCAAAAAGCAATTTCACGCCAGGGCGAAACCCTTGTCTGCCTTCCCCACAAAGTAATTGTATCAATCCGTTCATCAAAAAAGGCCACCCTGGATGGGGTAGCCCAGTAAACTCAGCAATAAAAATTAAACAGCAGACCGGAATAAAGAGAAGTAATATAAGAATACCCCCTTGGCGGTTTTGTAAAATTCGGATAGCTGACTACCTTTTTATCAACATACTCAATCGGATTAATCTTAATCTGGTCCGTCTTTGCAAACATACGGTTTGTCATCGCAGAATCCGGCTGGAAAAGCACCTGCATATCCCCTGCCTCTATCGCCTGCGCCGCCAGGGATTTATCCAGCTCCATATGTCCATCTTCCTCAAAAGAAACACCACAGGATTCCAGTTCATTAGCAAACGGTTCTGAAAGACGTTTCAATTCATCCAGAAGCTTTGACTTTGTCCCCGTCTTTTCTTCAAACGTCAAATTATGGTCAATCAATGAATTATAGCTGGAAACAAACTCTTCCACCCCTTCAATAATCGCATCAACATCCGGATGGTAATCAATTGTTGTCTCCGTATCCGATGGCCTGCGGAGTGATATTTTCACTGCCCTTCCCAAAATAAATTCATTAGAAAGGGACGTTTTCTCCGTTCCATTTAAATCAAACACTGCACTCTTTGGCATCACTGACACATGATCCAATCCATAATATTCAACAATCCCTCTGCCCTTGCCTTCCGACGCCTTATCCTGCAAGGTAAAAATCGGCTTGCCATCAGGGGAACCAACCATAGACGACTCCAGCCGCATCCCTATTTTCCCGCCATCAAACGAATATGGCTCTGCATTAATCCCAATCTTAGCCTTTGTAATAAAGTCGGACAGCCCCTGGATTACTTCACGGTGATTCGCATCTTTCCTGATATTATACTGGAAATCATACCCAACATCATTCACTGTCACACGGAACTGATAGCTTCCTGCTGCAAGCCCTTTCCCTGTCTCGTAATATTCTTTTCCCTGGTTTACCTGCGAATTAGCTAACTGCTTTACACGGATAGAAAATGCATTCGGAAGATGGTCTACATCTGTATCCAGCAGCTCTGCGCCAACCTGCTCCACATCAGAAGAACGTGCTTTTTTCTGCGCAAAAACGCCATCTTCCGAGTCGTCTGCAAGTGTCTGCAGGGAATCATGTATCCTCATGGAAGATTCTTTCACGCCTAATACAAAAGACTGCTTTGCATTCGTGAAATTAAGAAGATATACCGGAGAAGACTGTGTCTGCTTCCGGATCCTCTTTACAACAGAGCGGAGCTCATTTGAATTGTTCACATACTTTGTCGTATATTTCGGATCAAATGTTGTCAAGAGATTATTATAGATGGTAGTGTTCATAGCAACCTCTCCTTTCCCTGGAATTTGCCATTAAGCCTTAACTGAATCCGGAATCCGTTCCAGATTAAACCAGTTAACATAATATGTATTAAATATTATACGATACCCTATAAGATATGTCGACATTTTTTCCCATTTAATTAACCTCTTTCTAAAATTTATGTTACTATTCACAGTCAATGGTATCAAGATAGAAACAAATAAAAAATGATTTTCCCAGATATTTTCCCAATTATGCAGTATGAGAAAATGGTATTGTTTGATATTTTCTGCAAATAACTAAAGTTTTATTTAACATATAACTGACAAAAATTATAGAAGACATTGCTTTCCGGCAATCCTACGCTCTTAAGAATTGCTAATGCTTTTTGCTTCCAGCCCTGATTAGCGCGCCCACTGCCAAAACTCACCGGAAACAACGATTCCATGATATTTCGGCTGGGGCTTCAGAATGCGTTGGTACTTGTGGCTGGGGAGGATGCAAAGCATCCACCACAGCCATTATGTACCATTACGCATTCTGCGCAGTGGAAACGTACCAGCCGAAATATCTATGGAACTCTGTTGTTTCCAGTTCAGACAGTTGTCCGTGCGCGCGCATAGGCTGGAAGCTTAAAAAGCAAAGCAATTCTAAAAGAGCTAGATTGTCCTGTGGAAAGCAATGTCTTTCTAAATTTTTGTCAGGCTGTAATTTACAGCAAACTTTAGTTATATTGCAGAAAATCAGGACGACTTTTGCTTTCTCATACTGCATAATATGGAAAAATATATCCAAAGGGAAAATCATGTCTTATTTGTTTCTGCAATATATGATACCATTGACTGTGAATAGTAACATATTTATCTTAACATACTATATCATACCTGTCTTGCAGAAACAAAGCTATTCCCCCATAACTTTTTTTACTGATCTCTTCCCAAGCTGTATAGACTTCCACCACAATAAAAGTTCAAAAAGTACGAGGAAGGAGATAAGCGCTATCCAAAAAGCCGGGAAATCAAATGTAAAATCAGGGACATCCTCAACATCCTGGAATACGACAATTGTCACAAATTTCAAAAGAACATACTGATATATTGTCCCAGCCGCAAAACCAACATAAGCAATCCACCTATAACCGCCCAAAACCGCTCCCGTACATTCTTTCATTGTATATCCCAATACCCGCATCATAGAAACAGACTTTGCATTTGCATTAGCAACAGATGTAACCGCAATAAATAATGTTGTACACGAAAGGACAATCCCGATTACTACAATCATTACCGAAAAAACTATACTTGCAAGTTCTTCCATGCTAAAAGACATCTGCATCATGGCAGAATAGCAGAATGCCGCAAACGCAATAAAAAATACAAGGGACTTACGCTGCCATACCGTATTTTTCCTCAACTGTACTAAAAATGTAAGCTCTTTTCCCTGGCGTCTCTTTCCCGCCTTAAAACTCTTTTCCACTTTTTCCCTCAACAATTCCAGGACAGGGACACTTAATTTCCTGCACCCATATAATACAGAAATTCCCGCAAAAAGGAGAGCCGGGGCAATAACCAGGCAAACCGGCAAAACAGGGTGAAAATGGGCAGAATATTCCGGCAGGATATGGTCTTCATTTTGCACTTTATAAAAATACGGCATTACGCCATATGCGGCAAGCATCCCTCCCCCTGCCCCAAATAATATGCAAAGCCCAAATGCGCTAAACCCTTTTGCGATCTTAAAACTGGAATAGCCAATCGCTTTTAAGATGCCAATCTGCTTTCTGTGCGAATCAATATACTGTTTAATATAAAAAAACAACATAACCACCGAAGTTGCCAAAAGACAACCACCACATAATCCACAGACTACTTTCCCTGACATCATCTGCGCTTCATAAAGCAAACGCACCTGCTCAGATGTAATCTCATTTTCTATGGATACAACATCTATATTATGATTAAGGAAAAGCGTGCATACAAAAACAGCACAAAACGATATTATGATAATCCCCTGCAATTTCCATATATCTTTTAACCCAAGAACCATGCCATCACCATCCTATCTCATATGCTGTTTTTATCATCTGGTTTTCATACGTTTCCACAATTTTTCCACTGTTCATCCTTATTACAGTATCCGCCATCTCTGCAATATTCAGATTGTGCGTTACCATAACAATTGTAAAATGGTATTTTGCATGCAATTTGCTGATATAATCAAGCACCAGCCGCCCTGTTTCCTCATCCAGCGCCCCGGTAGGCTCATCCATAAACAGGACTTCAGGCTTTTTTGCCAATGCCCGTGCTACAGATACCCTCTGCTGTTCCCCGCCGCTAAGCTCACTGGGATATTTGCCCAGCTTCCCTCCAAGGCCTACTGCTTCAATAACCTGCCTGTAATCACTGTTTCCTGCCAAATCAGCTCCCATCCTGACATTTTTATCGACATTCAGGTTCGGCAAAAGATAATACTGCTGGAAAATAAACCCAACCTTATCTTTTCTAAACTCTGTCAGGGCTTTATCAGATAACCCTGAAATATCCCTGTTATCATAAGAAACCGTCCCACTGTCAGGACGTTCCAGCCCTGAAATAACATTTAATAAGGTAGATTTCCCTGAACCGGACGCTCCCAGAATTACAACAAACTCCCCATCTTTTATTGATAAAGAAATGCCTTTTAAAACCTTGTTTATGTTTTCCTTATTTCCAAATGATTTTACAACCTCTTTTACCTGAATCATTATAATTCTCCTCTTTTCATCTTCTCAAGTAAGCCAAGAAAAACCTCCGTCATCATCTCCCCAATTTCCTCACCAGAAAAACTGCATACTTTTGTTGCGCATAACGTTGCTATCCCATGCGAATAAATCCAAAGGTGGCGGTACAGCTTATCCGCCTGCTCTCTCTCCAGTCCATATGGTTTTTGTACAGAATGCAAAATTGCTTCATAATTTTCATCAAGTACAGTAAGTACATGCATCATATCACTGGTTTCACCCTGTTCCCCCATAAACAAAAGCTGGAACAGCTTTGGCTCTTTTACCGCAAACTGTATATACGCCATCCCGACGCCGCGGAAAGCAAGCGTTTCGTGAAGCCCCTTATCAATATACTGGCAATAGACCTCTTTTGCAGCCTTTATCACCTCTTTATTCACTTCTTCCATATTTTCAAATACAGTAAATATTGGCCTTGCCGAACTTTTCAGCCTTGCACCAAGTTCCCGCGCTGTAACTGCGCCCAGCCCGTTTTCCCGTGTAATCTCCAATGCAGTAGAAATAATCTCTTTCCTAGAAAATTTAGCCTGTGGCGGCATATCTTCACCTCCCTTGCCATAAAATAGGCTTTAAAGTTCCCGGTTATCCATTCTGCCTCATTCCATTGTTAATATGCATTTCGCCAATCTGTAACATATGTTTTAAATCGCCTGTTTTCATAATAAAGCACAAAGTTATTTTTGTCAACCACTTCCCTAAATGCTGCCAAAACTGCATACTCTTAGAAAAAATCCATCTTTATCTGATTATTGTTCCTCCCGGAACCCACTGTGCTGCAACACAACTTCCTATAATTAAAAAAGATACCAGAAAAAAACATTCTGGTATCTTTTCATCCCCGGAAGCCAAAACAGCTTGCATCGTTGTTAAAGCATTCACATCACATATTATTTTAAAAAGTTCTCTTAGGAACTCTAAATAATTAACCTGAACAATTAATTTATTTTCAGTTCCTTATCTTTTTGCAAGAACACAAGAAGAACATGCTAACTACTCACTCACCCTAAATCTTAGCAGTATGCATGGAAACTGCAAACCTGCAGGCAGCACAAGGCCTATGGCGATACAGACAGCATAGGTATCCAATTTTGCCATCCAAAGAAGAAAATACAAAAGAGCACATATGACGGCGATTAGACATGTTACCCTCTTGTATCTGCTTTTCTCTCCAGATGACAGGCGGCGGTTGTCCGAATCAATCGGACTGCAGATACATAAACTGGTTACAGCTCCCAAAACTGCAAAGTGCAAAACTACATTGCATGTAATGTGAGAAGCCAGAACAACACAAAGAAACAACACGGCACAAGAACCTATAAAACATGTCCATCCATGCTTTGCATGATACCCACCGCTGAATTTCCTAATTACCATAAAAGGCAGAATGAGAACGACACTTTCCATTACCATCCCCATAAAACTGCCCATCACAATAATAATCAACAGCGGAGAAAGAGTAATCAGCAAGCTGTATGCAGCGTATTCATACAGTTCCCGATCCCCTTCCTCAACAGCACCATGCCGTATAAGCCATGTAACGAATCCCCCTATGCAATGCCCTATCATCTTCTCTTCTTAAAACGCTCTAATTCCTTTGGCGCTTTTGGCTGGTAAAATACTGCACAAGATGCAGAATTTGCATCAGAACGAAGAAATGAATTTAACATCTGGGCAACTGTTTTTGCTGCTGGTTTTGATAAATCTTTCTGTTTCAATTATATGCCTCCTTTCCTGTATTAGGAAACTGAACCTAACATAATGCAGGCTCATTCCTGCAATCATATAATACTTAGGAACTGTTAAGAATTAATTTGAACAACTTGTTCATTTAATTTCTTAACAGTTCTTTATTTATCATAACCGATTTATAGACAAAATTCGACACTATTTGCGTCAAAAGCATGATTCCATGCAAAATTGGTTGAAAATGGCAAATTTCTCTTAATTTTAATGTTAAAACAGAAAAAATTTGCATTATATTTGCTAAAAATAATGTAGTACAGAATACTTCTTATTACTATTCTTTCATATTCTTTTGATTTCAATAAAATAAAGGAAACAGGCTCGTTGTGTACACAAGAATAATTCAATTGTTACTATTCAATTACAAAATCCAGAAAGGGGATGACGCACTTGGGACAGGAACAATACTATTATGAAATGGGAAACCGAATCAAATTACGCCGAAAAGAGCTGCATATTATGCAGTATGAACTAGCCGAAAAACTTGATATCTCTAATAATCATATTTCTTCTATAGAAAATGGAAAAGAAAAGCCCAGCCTTGATTTATTTATAAGCCTATGTGAAGAGCTCCATGTTACGCCGGATTTTCTCCTGCTTGGCAGTATGCATGCCAGTAATATCCCGCTTGATATTGTTGATGGGCTGCGTCTCTGCAGCCAGGATGATATTGAACTAACACGGCAATTTGTAGAACTTCTGATAAAGCGCAGTAAACACTAATGTAAATTTATGTCTGCTGTTCACAGTCAATCGTAACTTATTTTGCTTCGATTGGCTGTGAATATTTACGGTAGTTCAGACTGCCATGGATTATCCCCATAAGCAGCCATATCATAAAAATGATATTCTATCCCTCCACACGCCAAAAATAACTTCTTCTCTATATCATAATTTTTTTCAACCGCTTTTAATATCTCCTTTCTCTCTTTCTCATTAAATTTATAATAGGCATCTTCCCGTGAAATAAGAAATTCTTCCAAAAGAAGAGCCTCACGCACCCTGAGGTCATCAAATTCCCCATCTGGTGTCTTCAGATTCCGGGCAAGGTAAGAATCCGCTGCTGCACGGGATGCGTCTTCACGGCGTAAGAGGACGTTCATCCCATAAAACACTTCCGCAAAATATTGCAGCCCCAATTCATAATAATCATAATGTAAAGATGCATATAATAACGGAAATTCCTCTACTGCCTTTAACAAAATTTTTGTATCAACAGCATTTACAATTTCCTCTGGAATCTGGCATGCCTCGTTCATTCCCCAGAGATTTTTTGCTTTTTTCCATTCATCGGAACCTGGCAAAACCGGATAAACAATCTTACCGTCTTCGCCAAACCATTTCGGATATTTTTTCTTTACTTTCTTATAATTCCCAGTATCTGGCATCACTTTATCTTTTGCCAAATCCTCCAAAAAAGCGATAGCATCTATTTTCGCCGGCGAAACCTCTTCCTGTTCTTCCAAAGAAAAAGAACCGTCTGCCTTCTCCCCGGCCTGCACACCACATCCTGTAAAAAGCGCTGTGAAAGCTATTAATACTACTATTACTATTCTTGTTTTCATATAATCCCTCCCCTCAAATTGCAGTTCGCTAAAGCCTTTAGAAAACTTCTGCATATTTACGCATTGGTCTATAACCACCGCCCCTTTTTCTCAGTCTATAACAACAGACCTCATTTGTCAAGTGCAAATCCCCTCTTTTCTCTCCCACACTAAGTTTATAGTAAGTGCCTTCCCGTAAAATAAGAAATTCTTTCATAAGAAGTACCTCATGTATCATGGGGATGGAACAACGACAATAAAAATTGAAATCAAGTAAGGAAAACTTCAACATATTATAAAAAAGGTAAGCACGAAGAGTTTCGCAATTAAAATAAATAAACCGACCCTGTAAAAGCAGAGCCGGCCAACCTGTAAAGTCTTACAACCAATAGAATAAAATCCCTAACCATTCCTCACAAAACGTCTACATTTTGTAGTGAATAAAAATAACCTTTTTCTTCCATTAATGATTCATATGTATTTTTTTCCGTAATCTCGCCATTTACAAGAACGATTATTTCATCGAACTGTTTTAGAATAGATGGGTCCATTTGATGCAGCACAGCAATCCTTGTAATATTTTTCAGACCCAAAATGGTATCCATAACGAGCTTTGTATTTTTCTTATCTAATGATGATGTTGCTTCATCCAGCAGCAAAACAGAATAATGCTTTAATAAACATCTTGCTATCGCAATCCTTTGCTTTTCGCCGCCTGACAAATTTTTTCCGTTTTCTCCGCAAACGTAATCATTTCCCTTCCTTTGGATCAATTCAGAAAGTCCTGATAATTCTACTGCTTTTTCATAATTCTCGTCCGGAAATTTTTTAAACATGGTAATATTTTCCCGGATTGTGCTATCAAAAATAATTACATTTTGCTGCATCATAGCAATATTCTCATATAAATTGTCCCTTGCTATCCTTTTGAAATCTACGCCGTCATACGTCACACTGCCGCTATAATCATTCAACATACCCAGCAAAACATTTAGCAATGTTGTTTTCCCACTGCCGGATAATCCTACAACAGCATAACTTTTCCCAGCCTCAAACTGAAAATTAATATTCTTTAATATTGCTTTCCCTTCCTCATAACAGTAATTCAAATGAGTCAATTCTACTTTATCTTTGAGTGGTTCAACCAAAATGCTGTCCGTTTTATCTTTGGCCGTATTTTTTTCCAGATAATGATTCATTTTATCCACCAAGGCTAAAGCCGCTTTCCGGTTTCCAAACATACCTGGAAGCTGCTGTATCGGATTTAGGGAAGTATTCAGCAACTGGACAAACGCCAGTACAACTCCCACCGAAATATAACCCTGTATTGACATATATGCACCGATAAGGAAAATCAGGATCTGCACAGAAACACCCAAGGTTCCGGAAACGATTCCAATATCTGCCTCTTTTTTCCTTCTCTGATATTTACTGTGTTCCAGCATCTGATCTTCACAATCAAACTTTTCCGATACTTCTTTTTCAGATTTAAAATTTTTAATAACGGTAAAGCCCATTAATATATCGCGGATTTTCCCCATAAACTCTTCGTTTTTATAACTTACTTTCTCTTCCATTTCTGCCAGCCCATTACTCATCAGAGAAGAAACAACACTTGGTATGGCAAGCAGCACAACTACCATAATAAAAAGAAACCAGTTATAAAAAACCATAAGACAGACAGAGGTAACTAATTTAACACACAAAGAAATCCTGTCAAAAATTCCTATCAAATAATTATTCTCAATACTTGTAATATCAACAGTAAGCGAAGAGACATAGGAACTCGTATCCTCTATGTAAAACGTAGCTATATTTTTTTCCATTAATTTGCAAAATATTGTATTTTTGTACTGTAGTATTGCCCTTCTTACAAAGGAATATTTTATATTTCGTACAAGCAATTCGACCAGGGTAATCGAAAAAAGGAATACAAGAGATATGAAAAATAACCTTTTTAACCCCTGGATATCACTGTCTGACGCTGCATCAAGAATGGATTGCAAAATCACAGCCAGACAGGTCTCCAATACAGCGCTTAAAATAACTAAAATCACACCAGACAGTAAATTTAACCTATTATTCTCAAAAAAAGATTTAAAAAGTATCTTTTTTTCATTATATTTTTTAATGTTACTCACCGTCCTTTCACTATTCAAAATTGCTTAGGAACTGTATAATATAGAAATACTATATTCCCACTTAATATTATATAAAAACTACTGTGCACTAAGATATGTTTCTGTATTAACAACAATATTTTTATTTTGTGCAAATTCTCCCTATCATGCATACCAGCAATATTAGAACTTCAAAACGCTACAGACACCAAGGTGCTGATACACAGCAATATATCAGCACCTTAGGCACTGTAATTTAATACCTCCTGAAATACATAAACGCCCCAAGGCTTTTTATGGCAATTCAGACTTCCATGGGTTATCCCCATAAGCAGCCATATCATAAAAATGAGTTCTCAGACATCCATCTGCCAAATTTAATTCCGCATCATAATTCTTTTCTACCGCTTCTAATATCTCCCTTCTCTCTCCCTCACTAAATTTATAGTAAGCATCTTCCCGTGAAATAAGAAATTCTTCCAAAAGAAGTAATTCAATCATCGGAGGGACACATACTTCTTCATCCGACACCTTCAAATTCCGGCTAAGATAGGACTCTGCCGCTACACGGTATGCATCTTCACGGCGCAAAAGGACATTCATCCCATAAAATTCTTTTGCAAGATATTGCAGCCCTAATTCATAATAATCATGATTTGTATATGCATATAATATTGGGTAATCCTCCACTGCCTTTAATAAAGTTCTAGTATCTACAGCATTTATAATTTCTTTCGGAATTTGACATAAACCATTCATTTCCTGAGCGGTTTTTGCCTTCTTCCATTTATCAGATCCTGGTAAAATCGGATAGGTAATCTTGCCATTTTTGCCAAACCATTCTGGATATTTTTTCTTTACTTTCCTATGATTTCCTGTAACTGGCATCACTTTATCTTTTGACAAATCTTCCAAAAAAGCTATGGCATCTATTTTCGCCGGAGAAACCTCTTCCTGTTCTTCCGAAGAAAAAGAACCATCTGCCTTCTCCCCGGCCTGAACACCGCATCCTGTAAAAAGCATTATAAATACTGCTAATATTATCATCTTTCTTCTCATACAACATCTCCTATAATAATCTAATTATTACGTTTATAATATTTTATATTTCCTGCAGCATTATAACAATATCCCGCAGCACATCTCCATATATATTCCGCTCCCCACTTTGATACAACAATGGGATCTTGCTTCGTATAATCCATTACAATCGCTGAATGTTGCAAATTCCCCCATACTGCTTTCTGTCCATTCCCGGTAGGGCGGCCACCGCTAATTTCTTTGTAACTTTTATCTGAAATATATGCTGCCGGACTGTTCATCCACATATCCTGCCTTCCCGTCCATGCATAGGCATGGCAATTGTTTCCAGAATACCCTACAGCTACAAAAGTCGCTTCTGGATATGCTAATTTCTGCTGCTCTACATTTCTGTCTGAATTAAGCTGGTTATTACTTTTAATTATGCATTTCACCTTTGTACCATTTGGTGTTTTCACATATATAGTTGAATCCCCTTTCCTTTGCATTTTATCCCTGCTTTTTTTGCTAAGCAATATAGGAAAGCCCTCTTTCCCACTATAAATGTCTGCATCAGCAAAATCCGAAACAATGACATTTTTCCACACCCTTGCATTATCATCATCTTTATATGCAAATTCTGCAAAACCTTTTGTCTTTTGATAGTTAAATACTGGAGAAACTGCCTTCATTTCCATCTTAGAAACTGCTTCCTCTGTAATAGCCTTTTTCTCAGAATCCGAATACCCTGAACTAATGCCATCCATGAAAAAGAGCGCTTCTTCAAAATAGATTTCCAATCTTTCCTGTAAATCCAGATAAATATTTTCTTTTGTCTGCCTGCTCATCAAACGGACATCATCATCCACTGACAGCTTGCTATAATCCTGATGCTCTGCTACAGGGATAACAACAGCCATATACTTATCTTTCAATACCTCCTGGATATCTTCCCGTTTTAATAATTCATCCAAGCCATTAAACTGTTTTGCTACTTCAGAAATTCCTGCCATGACATCATCATAAAAAAGAATATCTATTAACAACGGATATTTCAAAACGGTATTAAAAAGCTGCTCTGTCGTCATTTCCTTTACACACTCTTCCGGAAGCTGGCAATGGTCAAGCATCTCCTGATGGGATGAAAACTCTCCCCACTCCTTATCAACCGGCGTCACAGGATACTCATACCTCTGACCATCCTGCCAGCCCACAGTATCTGCCTTTGCAACTTGTACGCCGCTGCAAATTAAAATTGAAGCACTTAATACTACAGAAAATAATTTTTTTATCATATTAATCCCCCTTCCGCCGCCTTTAACCGGCGACATATTTTTCAAAAATATCAAAAAATAGCTACCCCCTATTTCTCCCCTCCTCCCCTATCATATATTGCTAAAACTACTATAATTACAGCCTTTCTTCTCTTGAATATATGCTAGAATAAAAATTTTTTCAAGATGTTCTGCACAAAAGGCTTTTTTTCTTACATTTTTGGTCGATTTTCCCTCTTACATTTCTTCACTCGGACAAAAAAGACTCTTGCAATCAAATTCAGGATATGCTATATTATAGGAAACAAAACCACCCTAAGACCGACCAAAGTATCAGGGTGGCTTTTATTATGCGCTGCTACTTACAAAATGTAAAAATAAATGTAAGCAATGGCAAAAAGAATATACCAAAAGAAAAAAGCGAAGTAGTGAAGCATGGAGGTAATATTATGCGAATCTTAATCTGCGATGATGATTTGCTGGCTGCAGACCAGTTAAAAACCTGCCTGAAGCAGTTTTTCAGCAAAAATAAATTGAAAACCCCAGACATAGCGATCTATCCAAACGGAGAAGCATTGCTTGCAGATACCAAAACGAAGGATATTGTATTCCTTGATATAGAAATGCCTGGCCTTAGCGGAATTTTTGTAGGAAGCGAACTGAAAAAATCAAACCATAATATCATAATATTTATTATTACCTCTTATGCCGAATATCTGGATGAGGCAATGCGTTTCCATGTTTTCCGTTACCTATCAAAGCCGCTTGACAAACAAAGGCTTTTCCGAAATATGCGGGACGCTATCCAGCTATACAATACCTCTGTTACAAAAATCCCGATAGAAACAAAAACTAGCTGCTATACCGTATTCGCATCAGAAATTATCCTGGTTGAATCCCAGAATCGGAAAGTAACCATCCATACTTCCAAACGTGACTATGAATCTATCCACAGCATGAATTACTGGAGAGAAAAGCTGACCATGAATTGCTTTTTCCTCTCCCACAAAAGTTTTATAGTAAACCTGGAACATGTGTCTGACTTTAACCATTCCCTGATACATTTATACAATAACCAGTTTGAAGCCTATCTGACAAGAAGAAACTACACACAATTTAAAGAAGCATATCTACTATACTTAGAAAGCATACGGTGAACTATTTTGGAAAATACAATCTGCTATCTGATTATTTACATACTGGAAGCCCTTATCCTTTGGCAGTACTGCTCGGAATTATTTTACTCAAAATATGCAAAAAAGACGGAATATCTTACTTTGCTTAGCATTTATATTATCTTATTCCTAATATCGTCCTTTAAAATTGTATGGCTCAATTTAGTGTTATTTCTGCTCGCTAATTTTAGCGCCATACTATTACTTTATCATATCAAATGGCTTTCCGCACTATTTCATTCTTCCATTATAACAATCGTTATGGGATTAAGTGAATTAGTTATATTGGGGACAACATCCCACTCAAAAATCAGCTTTTATGAAAAGCAAACATACCTCCGCAACTTTATTATCCTTACGGTACTCAGCAAACTCATCTATTTTTTTATTTTACACATTATTGTCCGCTTACTAAATGGAAGAAAAGAAAAAAATATACCATCAGATAATGGTCTTATCATTTTAGATATTATTCCTTTAATTTCTTTTTTCATTAATATCACATTTCTTTCTATCTACCTAAATGTAAGGCTTCCATTTATCCTAGACTGGCTGATTTCTATCAGCGCCATCCTGCTTCTGCTGCTTAACCTGCTTATTTACTGGATATACAATAATAACCAGAAAAAGAACTATGAATTTATGGAACTCCAATTACAACTGCAGAAAGAATATGATAACACAGAATATTATAAAATGCTGTTAAAACAAGATGAGGAACAAAAAATTCTGATACATGACCTTAAAAAACACCTGCATTCCATTGCTGCACTCAATGAAAACAATGAGAAACAAAAAATCGAAGACTATATTAACCAGATTATCCATTCTCCCAGCCTAAAAGAATCCGTCAGTGTTTGTGACAATGAACTTTTAAACACTATCCTCTGCCGCTATATCCGCACATGCGATGACAAAAAGATCGGGCTGCGCGCCGATATCCGCAGCGGCCTTTTAGCATATATGCCTTATGATGACCTTACAGCGATTTTTTGCAACCTGCTTGACAATGCTGTGGAAGCTGCCGTAAAAGTTCCGAATTCCTATATTGACCTTAGCGTAACCTATAATACAACTGCTGCCCTTACGATGCTTACCATGATAAATTCCTGCCATAAAAACCCATTTTCTGAGAAAACCGGGAAACTTATCACCTCAAAGCAAAACCGCCTCCGTCATGGCTATGGATTAAAAAGCATCCAGCGTATCGTAAATAAATACCACGGAAATATGCAGACCTATTTCGATGATAAAAACATGGCATTCCATACAATTGTAACATTAAAAGCACCAAAAGGGGCTGACCTTTGAATTAAGATATCAAAAGCCACCCATCACTCACCAAAGTATCAGGTTGGCTTTTGATACATCCTCAGGCTATCTTTTCCCTCTCTTTCTTTTGTGATTCCGTTTCTTCCCTGATGCCTTTTTCTCTCCTCCCCCCTGTCCAGACTTTTTTACTTCTGGCTCCTCCTTTTCAGGGTTTCCACCCTCTGGTTCTTCTTTTGGCTCTTCCTCCTGCCCAGGCCCGGTTCCGTCGGATTCTTCCCCCTCTGGCTGCCCATCTGTTTTCTCATTTTCCTTCTTTTCTGTCTTTGGCTGCCCCTCTGGCTCCTGCCCTTCTTCTGACTGCTCTTTCTCAAACCCATCTGCTGGCAGCATCCCCTTCTTTTTCTTTAGGAAAAGGATTCCACCCGCCAAAAGCTTTATAACAGCTCCCAGATAAAGAGAAGCAATAGCTGCGCAAAGCACATAATACACATCCGGCACAAACCGTTTCGCCATAAAAGAAGGCACAATATTAGGAAGAATTAAAATCAGCGCTGTTGGAAATACAACATGAACTGCAATGTCAACTGCCAATTCTACTGGCGAAAACCAATTCGTACAGCGCCTTTTCCACCATACTCCCATCAGAAACACCGGCATCCATGCCAATATAATAAGTAGAAGCAGCAAAGCATCCAAAAAACCATGCTGCAGCAGATATGCATGGCTGTCAATCTCTGCGGGCGTATTTCCCATTTCCAGGGAAACAACGCCTTCCTCCAGCTTTTCAATCAGGTTCTGCCCTACCAGGAAATCCATAGAATTAAAAAGCATTGTGATTCCAAGCCCTTGTTCTGGCAAAAGCACCATCATTGTCGTAAACCCTTCTGTTTTGCCAGAATGATACAGGATTTCCTGCCCATCCACCTTCTTAGCCATCCAGCCCATGCCATATTCCGCAGTCCCCTCAAAAAAACTATCTCCTGCAGAACGGTCTGATGACATTTCCGTTCCCTGGTAAAGCATAGTGTGGACACTCTCTTCTGAAAGAATGCCGTCACCTTTTTTCAGGTACATCTGGAGATATTTCCCCATATCCTTCGCATCAGAAATCAAATACCCTGATGGCGCCTGAATCCAGTCGTCTTCTTTGTCATACTGATGCTTTACCGGGAAAGGAAACCCAAAATAATTTTGATAGCCCGGAAGCAGTTCACCGCTCATATCCGAACCTGTACGCATAGAATAAGTAGATGTCATATCCAGCGGATCCAATATGTTATCAGATATATATTCTTCATAAGTCAGCCCAGATGCCGCTTCAATAATTTCCCCTAACAGATTATAATTCGCATTGGCATATTCAAATGTCCCTCTCTGTCCATTCCCCTGCAGGGCAGACATCCTTTCTTCTGAAGAAATCCCGCTTGTCTGGTGCAGGAGTTCCGAAATTGTCACATCAGAAACAGCCTTATATTCTGTAAGATAATCAGAAACTTTATCATCCAGCGACAGCTCTTCTTCTTCCTGCAAATGCATAATTGCCGCTGCCGTAAAAGACTTTGACAAAGATCCAAGCACATAGTCCGATTCTGTCTCCTGCGCGGCCCCATATGCAGCACAATACAGCTCCTTTTCCGCGCTTACGATTGAAATCCCCATCCCAGGGATATTTGCCGCTGATAACGCATTTATAATATAATTTTCCAGCTCCTTCTCCTGGACGCTCTCTGCCTTTGCCCCTATGCTGGTACACAAAACAAAAACAATACAGACAACCAGGGTGATTCCTGCTATCAAATTTTTTCTCATAGGCTTCCTCCACCTTTTACTTTACTTTCGTGCCTATAAACCGGTTCAGGCAGCCGGCAACCTCCAGCCGGCGGGGCATAGCCATATTTGGCACAACGCTTCCTTCTGTCAATGCACAGATTCCATCCTTTTCTAACAGCTCCATCACAGAATCCAGCAGTTTTTCCATTGCAACTGTCTTTCCGCCATATTTTCTTCTTAAATACTCTAATGCTTTTGCAATTGCAAGCATCTGCTCCCCATCTGTAATCTGCTCCAGATAACGCAAGTCAACCTGCTTTTTATTTACAGAAAAACCATCTGTCCCATTTACCTTTACTTTGCTTCTCTCATCGGCACGGGGCAAAAATACCATTCTCTCTTCTGCAGCTGCAAGCTTTCCGGTTTCCAGCTCCATCTTTAAAGGAAATGCCCCCGCCGCCTTTTTAGCTTCCTGCGTAATTTCCTTTGGAAGATAACGGTCCATCTGGATTACTGTATCTGCAACGTGGAAAAATGCGCCACAGCTTCCCGCTACAAGGACAGTTGAAACCTCTTTCTCTTCATAAAACTGACGCACCCGTTTAATAAACGGTACAATTGGCTCTTGCTGCGCAGCAATCACTAACTCCATTAATTCATCACGGATCATAAAGTTTGTCGCACTGGTATCTTCATCAATCAAAAGAAGCCTGCTGCCAGCCTCAACTGCTTCCACCGTATTCGCTGCCTGTGAAGTCGAGCCGCTGGCATCCAATGTAGAAAAACAGACGGTATCCTTTCCATTGGGAAGGTTTCTGATAAACAGGCTGATATCTTCCTGATAGACACTCCGCCCGTCCTCTGCACGGATTTTCATGCCTGTGCTGCCAGTTGCGATATATTCCCTTCCATCTCCTGCAATATGGGGGTATACTGACTTCTCCAAAGTTTTCAGAAGCGTAGATTTCCCATGGTAGCCGCCGCCGACAATTAGTGTAACCCCTTTAGGGATTCCCATTCCGCGGCATTCCCCACGGTGTGGAAGCTCTAAAACAACCTCCAGTGACTCCGGGGACTGGAAAACCACGGCATTTTTCATTGGGCGTTCTGATATTCCGCTCTCCCTCGGCAATACAGAACCATTTGCCACAAATGCCACAAGACCTTTCTTCTCTAGCTGCCCCCGAATGGCCTTTTGGTCATCCGCAAGCTCCATTGTCTGCTGCAGCGCCTTCTGGTTCAGATTTTTATAAAGCCCCGCCCTCTCAACAACAGGCGGCAAAAGTTCAAATAATATCTTTTCCAGCTCACGCGCATCAATAGAACGGCCTCTTGCCGGAAAACCTACCGAAAAACGGAATAAGACATTCCCATTCTTTGCGTCTACCTGGCAGGCGCTCCGTTCTAAAACCTCCTGCCCTGGGCGGCTTACTGCAATCAGCCCGCTCTTTCCAGAACCTTTTGCCTGGAAACTGATTTTATCCACCCCTTTTGCAAACCCACGCAGCAAAAAATCTTCCAGCGCTGTCCTTCTATGTTTTTCCCCATAACAATCTGCCGGTATCCCTGCTGTCTTCCCGGAAATGAAAACATGCAGGCTGGATGGAGATGCAAATGGGTCGCCCTGCACATGGTCAATCCACAGCTCATATGCAGGGAAACGGTAATTCCCTTTCAGGCTTTTATATGCTGGATATCCTTTATGGTCTATAGAGCGGATCTGCGACTGTAACTGTCTCATAATTTGCACATTATCCTTTCTTCTTTTTCCTTCTAAAAATTAGAGCCATTCCAGCCCCAATTTTTTACCTCTTCATATTTTACATAGATACGGTTTTTAGGGATTCCCAGCTCTTCCTGATAAATATCGCAGATTGCGCCTGTCATTTTGGAAAATACATCTGGCGAAGCGCTTCCAAACACCTTCACCTCGACAAATGCCGTTTCCCCGTCCTGGTTTCCCTGGAAATATAAATCATACGAATCCTCAAAACCAACCATCAGCCAGTTTTCTGACTTCCCTGGTATTAATGAAATAGCTTCCCCAAGCTTTGCCTTGACAGAATCCTTTTTTTCCTTACTCATTGCTACACTGACTTTAGAATTAATAAATGGCATAATTTCCCTCTTTTCTGTGATATGATTTGTTACTATCCACGGCCATTCTTTTTCATGCGATAGACCGTGAATAGTAACTATGATTTCAATACTCCTGTTATGTTATAATAAATAAACTGGCAAGTCAATAAGGAACAGTTATCACCAGGGAAAAATTACCGCATATAATAAAAAAACACACAAGAGGTCGAACATTATGTACCTGATATTTGGAATTTTTCTCTTTCTCTGTATTCTCTTTATCCCATTAAACTACTGCCGGAAAAAGAGAATCATCCGCAGGATTTGTGCAATGGACACCTGCGAAAAAATCTGCAAATTAAATGAAATCTTAGAGCCATTCGGATTTACCTATGAACATTCACAGGAAATCATTACTTCCAGGCGGGATGCATGGCAAAAGCAGTTTGGATACTGCGCCCTTTATGACAAAACAGCCTCAAAATTCGGAATGGTCTTCCAATGCGAGCCAATTTATTTCCATTACAGGGAACAGACCTGGATGATTGAGTTCTGGAAAGGGCAGTATGGCGTTAACCTTGGCTGTGAAACCGGCATCTATTATTCAGATTCTGTATTATCTCCTGAAGAATATGGGAAAACACTGTTCCACAGCGTTCCTGACAAACAGATGCTTCCTGTCGCACTGTCACTTTACCACAAAGGCAGCCTTATGTTCAAAACCTGCCAAAAACATTGGTGGATAACCGGGTTCCAGACTGGGAAATTCTGCGAGCCAGAAAACCTTACAATGTGCGTTTCCATTACCTTCCCAAACGCCGAAATGCTTCAGGCCTTTGTTAGCGGGCTGCTTCATACAGGCTACCAAATCTGCGATTTAAATATCTGTGACCTGACTGTTATTTTTTCATTCTGCCTGACGCATACCAAACAGCCCTGCAAATGCAAATGTCTCCTGATAGCATATGTACAATGGAAAAACCGGCTTTTCTGCAGATTGTTCCAATGGGTTACCAGATGTTTTACCTGTATGCTGGATAAAATCTTATACCTTTACTTCTTCCTGCCATTTTTCTGCCGCCGTATGCTTTGCCTGAAAAGAAACCGTAAACAAAAATTCCGCCGAAAGGACAGACGCCGTCATGAGTTATGATTCCCGTCTTAACAAATCATTTGAGGGAGCGCTTTTGCTCCCTCTAAGCCAGACTTCCAGATATGTTTTAATCAGTGACTGCCACCGCGGGACAGGGAGGGCAAATGACAACTTCCTGAAAAACGAACATCTCTATCTTGCCGCCCTGAAATATTATTACCAGAAAGGATTTACCTACCTGGAGCTTGGGGATGGCGATGAACTCTGGGAAAACCGCTCTATACAAAGCATTAAAGAAACACATATGCACAGCTTTGAAATGCTTTCCCGGTTTTATTCCCAAGGCCGGCTGTATATGGTTTATGGAAACCATGATATCGTAAAAAAAAGCCCTTCCTTTTCCCAAAAATATTTTAATTCCTATTATTGCGGCAACAAACTTTGCGAGCTTGAGCTCTATCCTGATATCACATTTTACCCAGGCATTATTTTGCAAGATAAGCAAAATAAAAAAGACGTTTACCTGACGCATGGGCATCAGGCAGATGTCTTTAACAGTACCTTTTGGTTTATTTCACGCTTTTTAGTACGTTATGTCTGGAAGCCGTTAGAAAGCCTTGGAATCCCGGACCCTACCAGCGCGGCCAAAAATCATACCAGAAAAAGGAAAACTGAAAAACGTTTAAGCGCATGGGCAAAAGAACACAGCCACATCCTGATAACAGGCCACACCCATTACCCCATGGTTGGCGGAACAGATTCCCCTTTCTTTAATACAGGAAGCTGTGTACATCCGGCTGGCATCACCGCAATCGAAATTGAAAACAGGTGCATTACCCTTGTAAAGTGGAGTATTGGCACAAGAAATAACCTCGCCCTCTATGTTACAAGAGAAATCCTTGGCAACACCGTCTGCATTGATGAATATTAGTTATTATTCACAGCCAATTTTAAGGTTTGGGACTGCATTTAAGTCCCATCCGCTCCGTTTTCCTGCGATATAGCCGTAATATCCCTGCACGGCAATCATTGCTGCATTGTCAGTGCAAAAAACAGGGGAAGGGTAATATAAGGTAATCCCCTCTTTTTTACACTCCTCCTGCATCCTTCCCCGCAGGGAAGTATTCGCGGCGACGCCCCCTGCAACGGCAATCCTTTCTTCCCCAAGCTTTTTTGCCGCAGCAACAGCCCGTTCGACTAAAACATCAACCACTGCCTTCTGGAAAGAGGCGGCAACGTCCGCCTGCACAATTTCCTGCCCTTTCATTTCGCACTGGTTCAGGTAATTTAATACGGCTGATTTTACCCCCGAAAAGCTAAAATCAAACTCTGCGCCTGCAATCTTTGCACGTGGAAATGCAATGGCATCTGGATTCCCTGCTTTTGCCGTCTTATCAATTTTTGATCCGCCCGGGTAGCCAAGCCCTATCGCCCTGGCCACCTTATCAAACGCCTCGCCAGCCGCATCATCATGCGTACAGCCAATCACCTCAAACCTGTTATAATCCCTGACCTGTACCAGATGGGTGTGCCCCCCTGAAACAACAAGGCAGAGAAATGGCGGTTCTAAATCCGGGTGTTCAATATAATTTGCCGCTATATGCCCTTCAATATGGTGCACCCCAACTAACGGTTTATGCGCAGCATACGCAATTGCCTTTGCTTCCCCAACGCCCACTAACAAGGCGCCTACCAGGCCCGGTCCATATGTCACGCTAATAACATCTACTTCTCCCAAGGCCACCCCTGCTTCGGAAAGAGCTTCTTCAATCACCTGATTTATCCTTTCCATATGCTTCCTAGAGGCAATCTCAGGCACAACGCCCCCATACAAAGTATGGATATCTATTTGTGATGAAATCACATTGGAAAGCACCTGCCGCCCATTTTTTACGACCGCCGCTGCTGTTTCGTCACAGGAACTTTCAATTCCCAAAACCAATATGTCCTGCATATCTGCCCCCATTTATTTTTTCTTCTCTTTCTTATAAGTCACGCCAACCTTTGCCGCATCATCTGCAGTAGTAAGCTGCCAGCCAACTATTTTCCACTTATTCTGGCTGTCCCGGCGGCACATGAACTTCTCATAAACCTGTTTCCTGACATCATTTTCCCTAATCAGGCAGAACGTAATTATGGTAGCACACTCTTTCCCATCTAACTCTACAACATTAACCGTATCATTTGTCTGGACAATACAGACACTGCTGATAGCACGGCCTGCTTTCTTTTTGTCCTCCTTAAAATTTTTAAGCATTTCATCAAAAGAGTTTTCATCCTGCGCAAGCAATTCTTCATCATATAACAGCCGGAGCTGTTTTAATAGCCCCTCAAAATCAGAATCACTAATCCCCCCTTCATTATACATGCAGCGGTTCAGCCTCCAGTACAATTTTAATACTTCTGTCGGCGTCTCAGGATATTTCAGTTCCAAATCCTTTGCCAGAAGCTTCCCCACTTCAGAACTTGGGAGCGCCTCCTCTTCCTGTGCTTCCTTCTCGGCCTGCCGGTTCATTGCAAAATAAACTCCTGTTATTGCGGCTGCTACCACAATAATTGCCACAAACGCCCCTATGATTTTCTTTGTCATCTTATCCATATCTTTCCCTCCATTCCTGTATGTTCTCAACCTTTCATCCCAAATTATTCCTCTGGGAACTCCAATGTGCAGCTTTTTCCATCTTTTCCTGGAAATACCTGCGGAAAAATCTTTCGAACCTGCCGTATATAATTCTCCGGCTGCAGCATCGAAGGGCTATAATGTGTCAGCCACAGTTCCTTTACCTTTGCCGCCTTTGCCACTTCTGCCGCCTCATAAAACGTCATATGTTTTTTTTCCGCCGCCTTTTCCTGCTTATCTTTCTCCCCATACATCCCTTCGCATATCAGCAGGTCAGAACCCACAGCATTTTCAACTAAACCCTGTGTCGGCCTGGTATCTGTGCAATACGTTAATTTAATTCCCTGCCTTGCAGGCCCAATTACCATGTCAGGCGTATACACCCTTCCCTCCTGCTCTATTACCTCCCCCTTTTGCAAACGGCTCCATAATTTCATCGGCACCTGATTTTCCTGTGCCTTTTCTACAAAAAACCTGCCTCCCCTTGGAACTGCTATGCTGTATCCATAACATACAACATTGTGGTTAACGCGGAATGCCTTTAAATGGTATCCATTAATTTCTATCTCCTCTTCTGTTTTCTCCAGTTCATGGAAATGAATCGGAAATGGAAGCCCCGGCGCAATAATGCGCAAACTGTTTACCACCTTCTCTAACCCCTTTGGGCCAATCAGGGTAACCGGGCTTGTCTTATCTGAATTTCCCATAGAAAGCAGCAGACCCGGAAGTCCTCCAATGTGGTCTCCATGATAATGTGTAAAGCAGATTGTATCAATTGGATTCATGCTCCAGCCCTTTTGCCGGATTGCAACCTGCGTCCCTTCCCCACAGTCAATCAGAAGGCTGCTTCCGCCTAACCTTGCCATCATTGATGTCAGCCAACGCCCAGGAAGCGGCATCATGCCTCCCGTCCCCAACAAACACACATCTAACATATCTTTAAACATCCTTTCACGTTACAGCGCAATTTCCTATGATATAAAAAATCGGTGATATATAATATCACCGATTAGTATAACACACTCTTATATATTTTCCAAATATTTCCACTTAAAGTTCCAATACCTCTGTTATTTCAGGAGGAATCACAAAGGACGAAACCATTTTATCATAGCAGTCTTCACACATAATAAAAGAATGCAGCGTAACATCTTTTTGGGAAAAATATCCCCACTCTTTCTTTCCCTCAAAAACATCCTCCCTCAAGATATTATTTTCCATCTGTATCTTTTTACCACATGCATTGCAAAAAAGTTCTTTCCTCGCCCTCATCTGCCGTCCCTCCGTTTCCTTTTCATACGGTATGCCCTCTGCCCCTTCTTTGCAGCTGCCAACACCTAAGAAGAGTATAACGGAAATCGCTCCATTTGTATAGTGGAAATGGCTGGAATAGAGACCAGCAGTATTTACTTGTCTTTACAATATCTTTATATTTTCTGTACCATACACTCTTTTTTATAAAAACAAATTCCGTATTTCAGTATATCTGTATAACCTTCCGCGATAACCTCCCTGTCATAATGCAATTTTTCAATCTGCTCTAATGCATCCCTACAGCCCTCTTTCAGCCCATTTATACTGGCAGCCACTTTAAATTCAAAGATAATTGCCCGTCCTTTTCTTATCTTTTGTGTTTTCAGCAGCAAATCATATCTTCCAAGCCCACTTTCCCTGTTAGACTTTACAAGATATTTTCCATTATGTTTTAACAGCCCTGCAAAAAAGCCATGATAATAGTCTTCCTTATATTCATAAAAACTTATGGTGTCAATAAGCTGCTCTGTAATTATATCAGATGCTTTTTCACAATCTCCGTCTTCAAATGCCCTGATAAGCTCTGATAAATCCTTCTGCTGGATGCATTCTACAGACCATTCCCGTATATTATTTTCGTATATATAAGCAATTTCTTCGTTGGGGATTGCCATAGAAAAGTATATCTGCCGTTCGGTAAATTTTTTTCCCACAACTTTAAGATAACCTGTAAAAAACAAAAAATTCCACAGGTAATCTTGTGATTTATAAATTTCAGCATAAGTAATTTCTTCATATACAGGCTTTTCTATCATCCCGCCTGCAATAAGCTCTTCTATTTCCTGCTTTGCAATATCATCCGCATTCTCAATTAATTCACGCACAATACTGTTAGAGGATGTATTTGACCAGTAAGGCCTTGGAAACTCCGTATTCCCATTAGCAATATCAAAGACATAGTTAATAAGGCTCCATGGATTATAGATTTCTGTATCCCCAAAAAGATAGCCTTCATACCAGTTTTTCACTTCATCTCTTCTTTGCATTATGCCATATTCGCTGAGAAAAGCATCCACTTCCTGCTGCGTAAAACCAAAATATTCTGCAAAACTGCCATCTAATACTGATACTACTTTTAAATTATTAAGGCCGGTAAAAATACTCTCCCGGCTAATCTGAAGGCATCCTGTCACAACAGCAAACTCCAGGCTTTCATTTGTTTTAAGGGCAGATTCAAACAAAGAACGGATAAAAGAGGCCATTTCACTGTAAAACCCTTCAAAATATGCATTCTCAAGCGGCACATCATATTCATCAAAAAGTATAATTACTTTCTGTTTGTGGTATTTTTCAAGACACTCCGATAAAAATGCAATAGCTCTGGCAAAAGCGCTGCAATCCGCCGTCCTATCCAATACTGAATTATATATTTTTTTATATTCTTCCGAAATACATTTGCTTTCCAGCACATAGCTATGCCTGCTGTATTCTTTCAAAATTTCATACACCAGGCTTCCATAGGCCATCTCATATGTTGGCTGCTTGGCTGATTTTAGGGATAGAAATATTACCGGATACTTCCCCATATGCTGCAGGTATTTCTCCCCTGCCTCCATAATTTTTTTCCCCTGGAAATATATAGAATTATCCGCCACTGTGCCATCTGAAAGAATCTCTTTTTCAAAAAAAGTTTTTATCATGCTTTGTGCCAGTGTTTTCCCAAAACGTCTTGGCCTAGTAAACAGCACTGTATTAATTTCCTGGTCCAGGAGCTCCCTTATCAGCAGAGTTTTATCTATATAATAATACCCATTGTCCACCATTTTTTTATAAAATTCAACCCCAATAGGGATTGGACTGCGATGTTCCATACAAAGACGCCTCCTCTTATCCTCCTGCTATTCCATACCGCATTACTATAGCATCTTCTGTGGGGGCATGGTAATACCCCTTCCGTATGCCCACTTTTTGAAATCCAAGCTTTTCATACAGGGTAAATGCCGCCAGATTACTTTCCCGTACCTCCAAAAATATTTCTTCTGCCCCTCTTCCGGCCGCTATATGGATAGCTTTTTCCAGAAGTTTCCTGCCAACCCCCTGCCTGCGACAGGAAGGCCGCACTGCCATATTACACAAATCCCCGGTCTCAGAAGAAAGCCAGATGCCACAATAACCGATAATCCCCATATTATCCTCTGCCACTAAATAAATCGTATATTCTGACTGCAAGGCATCCTGAAAGCTTTTTTTACTCCAGGGTTTTGAAAAAATTTCCCGCTCAAGCGCTGCTGCTGCATCAACATCCCGCCCCTGCATCTGACGTATCACCACCGTTTCCCTCCATCCTGGCACTGTTTTCCAGAAGCCGTTCCGCCCGCTCCCTTTCCGCCTGGGACTGGCGCAGGTAAACAGGCACATGCTCTTTCGCATCCATCCCTTTTCCCTGCTGCAGGTAAACAGCGCCTAAAGCTGCAACAGCTGCTGCACTCTGCCTGTTTAAATGCAGCGGTGCAATATCAAATGCTGCAATTGTTTCCTTTTGCAGCGTTTCTTTGTAAACTGCCGTCCCATCCCCCAGATAATGCACCTTTTCGCCCAATTCATTAACCTTTTGGATTACCTCTGATATATCAGCCGCTGTCTGATCCAAAATGCATTCCAGCGCCCCATCCGCCCCAAAACGGTATATCCCTGCATACACTTGGTTTCTCCTGGCGTCCATAAGCGGGCAGATTACCCCGTCTGCATATGCAAGACGGTATGCAAGCCCTTCTAACGTCGGCACTGGAACTACAGGTTTCCCCAGTGCAAGCGCCATCCCTTTTGCCGTCGACGAACCAATCCTAAGCCCTGTAAACGACCCCGGTCCCGCGGACACTGCAATGCCGTCAAGCTCTTCCAGCCCAATCCCCGACATGGCAGCCGCCTGGTCAATCATTGGCAGAAGTGTCTGTGAATGTGTCTGCTTATTATTTACCGTGAACTCTGAAACAAGTATATCATCTGCCACAATGGCAGCCGATGCAACCAGCCCAGAACTGTCTATCCCTAAAATTTTCATACTATGTCCATTCCTTCTATTACAATTTTCCGATAATCAAAACCCTTTTCCAGATTTTTTGCAACGGTCACCGTAACCGCTTTATCCGGAAGGATTTCCTGTATCTGCCCTGCCCACTCAATCAGGCAGACCCCATCCCCATAAAAGTAGTCTTCATATCCAATCTCTTCCATCTCTTCTATATCTGCAATCCGGTATACATCAAAATGATAAAAAGGAAGCCTTCCCCCTTCATATACCTGCAGTATTGTAAAAGTAGGGCTTGAAATCGGCTCTGCTATACCAAGCCCCTCACCAATCCCTTTCGAAAAAACAGTTTTCCCAACCCCCAAATCACCATTTAGCAAAATAACATCCCCTGCTTTGCATGACTTCCCAAGCCTGCTGCCAAGCAGCAAAGTTTCCTTTGCAGACCAGCTTTCATATATCTTTTTACTCACGGCCTGTCCCCTCCCCTGCTATTTCCTCTTCCTCTGGAACATAATCTTTATATTTCTCCATCTGCTCCCTGATAAACGCGCAAATTTCGTTATATTTCCCCCTGCACTGCCCCTCTGGGAAAATGAATGCCCGTACAGGAGACATATACAGATAAACTCCCTTTTTTGCATAAACGGCCCTGCGTATGTCATACCATTTCACCTGTACTTCCTGCCCATCCTGGCTGACACAGATTCCATCCTCCGACAAAGTATAATGAAGCGCTGCATTAATATTTTCACTCCTTTTAATCTGCATCTTGCATTTTGCATACAGCATCAACGGCTGGATTACCGTAAATAAAGAAGCAACAAAAACCAACAATAAACTCGTTGTCAGCGAAAAACTGCCAAGCGTCGCCAGACAGGCAAATAAAGCCGCAAAACTGATAAACAGGCTGAAAATCCCCGAAATGCTGCAATATGTATGGCGCATCGTAAAAGAAAACAGCTCTCCTGTCTGCAGTGTTACATCAAAATCAATATCCTTCATATCATTCCATCCTTTTTTGTTACTATTCACGGCCATTCTAAACATCATGCGTAAAACCAGCCGGCTATGCCGTCTGTCACTGCAAAATCAGCAGCTTATGTTTTACTTCTGTTGTTTAGAACAGCCTGCACACAACATATAGAAAGCAAGCATCCTCTTACGTGCAGGCACGACGAGTCAGCTTGTTTTCTACATGTTCCGTGAATAGTATCCTTTTTTTATTTATTATATCAAAAGAAATAAAAAAAACAATATACGAACCTGCCTGTTTTATGGTATGATAACTATATTGTTACTATTTACGGCCAGTTTTACGCATCATGCATAAAAGAGCTGTAAAAAAGTTATATGATAATTAACTGTAAGTAAATTTCAAGTTAATTATTTACAATATCCTAAGTGTTGTATAAGGGGGCCGCCTATGGAAAATTTTAAAACAAATATGTATTTGCCACACTCTTCCCTGACAGCGCAGAATGAACGGACACCATCAAAAGCATTAGCCGCACAAAGCGGGGAGGAACGGTCAGATGCCCTGAACGCCATCCAGGATGAAGAAGAGCGTACGGAAGCTCTTGTCGCGATTCAGAATGAGGCCGAACAAACAAAATCCATTACCAGACAGAAGAACGAAACAATATCTCCGGAAGAATTATCTTCCCGCCAAAATGAAATAGAACAATTAAAAGAAAAAATTGAAGAAGAACTGGACTTTGAAAAGCTTACTGAACTATGTGAGCATTTAAGGAACGCCGTCCGTGGAATCCTAAATTCATGCGGCATGTATTTTCGGATTTTTTCCAGGGTAAAGTCCGTCCAGTCAATTGCTGAAAAAATTAACCGCGGCAAATATGGCTCAGAAGAGAACCCCAAAAAAATACAGGATCTTCTGGGTCTGCGTGTCGTGCTTTATTACTATGATGACTTAAGTATCTGCCGGGATATTATGGAAAGGACATTCCAAATGCTGGATGACTGGTCGCGCCCAAAATACAACGCAGACGAATTTCGGGCAACAAAAATCAACGGTGTTTTCCGTTTTCCACAGGAATATTTTGCCCTCTATAAAAAAAATTTATGGAAGCTTCCTATAGACACTACTTTTGAAATCCAATTCCGTACTGTATTTTTTGAAGGCTGGCACGAAATTGAACATGACATGCGGTACAAAAGCATCCTGTCCGATGATGAATTCTGGAAAGGCAGCGAAGAACTTTCCCGCATTTTAAACTGCATCCTTGCAAACCTTGAGCTAAGCGACTGGTCCTTAGTCCAGCTTTTTGACCAGCTTTCCTACAACCACTATAAACGTGCAAATTGGGAACTTATGTTAAAAAGCAAATATCGGATTAAAATGAGCGGCAGCGACACTTTGGATAACCGGATTCTTGAAATATTTGACCGGGACCGGGAAATCGCCAAACAATTTTTTAAAGCTTCCCGCAGACGCCTGATCTATGAACTCCTGAAACTGGACACCCCTCATATCAGCTATAACCTGATTATACAGCTAATTAATGACAGCGTCGTCCACAATGAGGAAATCAGCCAAATCTGCAAAACACTGACTTTGGGACGGGATGACAAAGTCTATCAGAAAAGCACAGCTGCCCGTTTGGAATCCCATCTCCTGTTCCAGTTAGAGCAGCCGCTCCTCCATAAGCCTTCCCGTATGTTGGAAACGGAGTTTAACAGCTCTGCGATGATTTTATACAAATGGGCGCGTTTTAAACTAAACCCAGTATTTGAAGATATTCCGCCGGTGCTATGCTCTTATAAAAACCACCTGCCCGGTTATCAGCTGGAAATCAAATTCCAGCCTGACAGCCTCTCATTCCAGATGAAAATGCATTATATCGACTCTAAATCTGTGGGAACACTTTGGCATGTCCATTCTTCCATTGCATTGTTTGATGATGAAAAACTGCATTTTTATCACATGACTTCCTGCGATATGCCAAGAGGAGTATCCCAGCAGTCAAATTTCTGCCGCCCTTCCTTTTTACCGGACTTATCCCATAAGGTCGGAATTACAGACGTTGAACGGCTCAATAACAAGGCGCAATTTGTCGCAAGCTCCGAGCAATTCAGGAAATTCACAGCACTGGTAAACTCCAAAGAACGCCGTCTTCCTGTAATTGCAATTGTACAACATACCTCCGACGCACCGGAAGGAAGGGCAGCATCCTTCCATGACTATGATATGAATACGTTCACGATTAATGGCACGCGCCTTGCAAAAGTCATTGGGCATTACTCCCATGTCTATATGGTGGACTACAGCCTGACAGACGCGTTTGGCCATGTTTTTGAGATAAAAAGTGAAAATGCCCTTGGCTGTATCTGCATTTTCTGGCCAGACTACTATAACCGGGAAAATGAGCTTTTTACCCGAAAAATGGTAATTGACACACAGTTTGACTTTAACCGTTTTGCTTTCCACGATGAAAACATCTATGAAAAAGCATTCCGCCACAAACTGGTACAGATCATAAAAAATGACAATGTAAGCCACTAAGACTTGAGCCTGCCAATGCCCACCACATTAAGAAAGGAAAGGATATTATGGGATTCACAGCAGCGGAATCTATAAAAGATGAGAAAATAAACGGCGAAATTTACAATATGTCACCCGCTCCCGGATACCGGCATGGGATTGTGAATAATAACATCAATACCATCATAAAATACGGCCTTAAAAACAGTTTATGCCTCGTATTTATGGAAAACCTGGATTTTAAATACCATCCAGAAGAAAACGACGACTATGTCTGCCCCGATATTATGGTTATCTGCGATAAACAAAAATTACGGGGCAGCACATATAGCGGCGTCCCAAAATTTATTGCCGAAACATTAAGCCCGTCAACAGCCAAAAGGGATAAAACAGTAAAAAAAGCCATTTATGAAAATGCCGGCGTGGAAGAATACTGGATTGTCTCTCCACAAGGCTCTGTTGAAATCTATTATCTGGAAAACGGAAAATATGAAATGCAGCAAAGCTACATGCTTGAAAAAGATAAAGAAGATGAACACTACAACGCAGAGACTGTCATCCGATTACGGGCATTTCCACATATTAAAATGGAATTGCAGGATATTTTTGAAAATATAGATTAAAAGGAGATGCCACTATGCAAACTGCAACACAGCTTGAAACAATTAGCATAACCTTGGAACAATATGAATCCCTTCCAGAAAATACCAGGGCAGAAGTTTTTGATGGGCAGATTTACTATATGGCAAGCCCTGCCCAAATACATCAGGAACTCCTTACAGAACTGCTTATCACAATCCACTCCTATCTCAAACAGAAAGGAAACATATGCCAGGTATTCCCTGCCCCATTTGATGTAAAGCTCTCTGACAGCCCCCTTACCATTGTGCAGCCCGATATCCTGGTAGTCTGTGATAAGAACAAATTGGATGGGAAGCGCTGCAATGGCGCCCCTGATTTTATAATTGAAATTATATCCCCCAGCAACCAGGCGGATGATTACATCCGTAAACTCTATTACTATAAAAATGCCGGGGTACGTGAATACTGGATTGCAGACCCTTACCGCAAAACCGTAACTGTCAATTACTTTGAAGGGGATTTGCTGACAATCCAATATCCATTTGATTCTATTATCAAAGTAAATATTTATGATGACTTAGAAATTAACTTTTCAAACATGCTCTAAGGCGTATTTAAATATAGTTGCTATACTGCCTTTCTCCCCAGCAGATAATTAATAAACTGCTGGGCAGTACGCCCGGAAATCCCGCCGTGGCTCATTTCCCACTTATTTGCTTCTGCACAGAGTTCTTCCTCTGAAAGGGTAATTTCAGGATAACGCCCTGCAAGCGTTGTCACAATGTTAAAATATTCTTTCTGGGACGGCTTATAATACCCAATCGTTACGCCAAAGCGTGCAACAAGAGAAAGCTTTTCCTGCATGGTATCAGAACGGTGCAGCTCATCCTGGGAAATGTCAGAACGGTCGCTCCATGTTTCCCGGATTAAATGGCGGCGGTTTGAAGTTGCATAAATCAATACATTTTCCGGTTTTGTCTCTAAACCGCCCTCAATCACTGCCTTTAAATACTTATATTCAATCTCAAATTCTTCAAAAGACAAGTCATCCATATAAATTACAAAACGGTAATTCCTGTTTTTTATTTCAGAAATCACTTTTGACAAATTCTTAAATTCATGCTTATAGACTTCAATCATACGCAGTCCACGGCTGTAATACTGGTTTAAAATCGCCTTAATGCTGGTCGATTTCCCCGTGCCTGCATCGCCAAACAGCAGCACATTATTTGCCTTGCGGCCCTCCACAAATGCCTCGGTATTCGCAATCAGTTTTTCCTTCTGCAGTTCATAGCCAACCAAATCCTCCAGAACCATATCGCCTGTCGTTGTAATCGGGCTTAAAATACTGCCGTTCTCCTGTTCTGAAATGCGGAATGCCTTATTCAGCCCTATTTTTCCAACGCCGTATTCCTTATAAAACCCTGTAATAACCTGGTAAAGTTCTTCCGCGCCTTCAACCCCTTCAATCAGGCTGCTAAGCTTCTGCACTTTCTCACTGACACTTTTATTAAAAATCTGTTCACTCTTTACGACCGCTTTATAATTTGTAATGACTGTAAAGCACTGGATATCAAGCTCTTTTTCTATTTCAGAAAAATCAAAATCAAATAATTTTTTAAAAATGGCAAAATCATTTTTCGCAAATTCATTTACCGTCCCTTCATTTGCCCCTACTTTTTCAGAAACAAGTGAAAATGGATTTTCCGTCATTGCCAGCAAAAACGCAAGATAATTATGCCATAAATTCCTGTCAAATCCATAACGGGTAGAAATGTCCAACAAACGGTTGATTTCTGTATAAATATCCGTTACTATATCCTCTTTCCTATATTCCCCTGATGCAAACTGCCTGCAAATATCTGCCAGCCGGGACAGAATGCTTTCTTTCCCAATATTACGGTAAACAATAAGCTTTGATGTTAAACGGTACATCCCCTGCGCCTCCTTCTACATTTTTTCCGGTGCTTCCAGCCCAAGCAAATCAATGCCTATTTCCAGTGCCCTTCCTACCAGACGGCTTAAAAGGATATAAGACGCACGGACTGTTTCATCCTCATTCGTTATAATTTTATTGTCATGGTAAAACTTATTAAATGCATCAGAAAGTTCATAGACAAACTGGCAGATTTTATGCGGAGCCTGCTCAGCAAACGCTGTCTCTACTGTTTCACTCCACTTTGCAAGAGACAGCATAACGTCTATCTGGCTTTTATTTTCTGGCGGAAGAATCACCGCTTCTTCACTTACCACAATATTCTGCGCCGCAACTTTATTCATCAATGACTTAATCCTGACAATAGTATACAAAATATATGGCCCGGTATTCCCTTCAAAAGAAGTAAAACGCTCCATATCAAAAATATAATCCTTCGCAGCCTGGTTGCTTAAATCTCCATATTTAATAGCAGCAAGCGCAACCTTCTCTGCCGCATCCTTTTTATCTTCCTCTGCCATTTCACGGCCTGCCATCTTATCAGAAACCTCTTTCACCACATCAGAAAGCAACGCTTCCAGCCGCAAAACGCCGCCGTCACGCGTCTTAAACGGCTTCCCATCCTGCCCGTTCATCGTCCCATTCCCAACAAAAATCAGTTCTACCTCTTCCCCAATAATCTTTGTTTTCCGGGCGCAGCGGAATACCTGCTCAAAATAAAGGGCCTGGCGTTTATCCACCACATAAATAATCTTCTGTGGATTAAATAATTTCCGACGTTCTACAATTGTAGCCAAGTCTGTCGTATTATAGAGAGTTGCACCATTCGATTTTAAAATCATACACGGAGGGACTTCTTTTGTATCCGTTTCCTCCTTAACATCTACAACAAGCGCTCCCTCGTCAATATGGGCATAGCCTCCATCTTTCATCTGCTGCACCATATCCGGGATATAAGGCTGCGCATCCGACTCCTTTTTCCAAAGGTCAAATTCTACATTCAGCTTATCGTATACCCTTTTTAAATCAGCCACCGATACATTAATGATATGCTGCCAGATTGCCAGATATCCCCTGTTTCCTGCCTGCAGCTGTGCTGTCGCCTCCTGCGCCTCTTCCTTATACTCTTCATGCTCTTTGGAATAGCCGCTGGCATATGGATAGATTTCCTCCAGTTCTGCCATCGTAAATGGAGGCTCTTTCGGATATTCCCCTGTAAACCCATCATCAAAATAAACCAGTTCCGGTTTACGGCGCTTTAACTCTGTAATAATCAGTCCAATCTGCAGCCCCCAGTCGCCGAGATGCACATCGCCAATCACATGATACCCAAGATACCTTGCCGTCCTTTTAATACTCTCCCCGATAATCGCAGGACGCAGATGTCCGACATGAAGCGGTTTTGCTACATTGGCTCCGCCATAATCAATTACAATTGTCTCATCCTTTTTAGAAACATCACACCCAAAACTTTCACTCGCCGCCATCTGGTTCATATAATTCCCCAAAAATTCAGTGCTGACTGTCATATTAATAAAGCCCGGCGCCTGTGCCGTTACTTCTGAAAAAACAGAATTTCCTTCCAAATTCTGTGCCACTTCCCCTGCCATTGCAACAGGCGCTTTATGGTACTCCTTTGCCGCCGCTAATGCGCCATTGCACTGAAACTGGCACAAATCCGGACGATTTGACACAGTAACCTTTGCATATTTTTTATCATAGCCTGCCTTTTCAAAAGCAGCGCTTAACTCCTGTGCCAATATTTCCAAAATCGTCTTCATATCATTCCATCCTTTCTATCAAAAACTTATAAATTTGACTATCTATTGAATCCAGGACATCAAAATATTCCGGAAAAGTCTTTTTACAGCAGGAAGGGTTCTTAATTATAATCCCTTCCGTGCGAAGCCCGGTAATGGCAAATGCCATTGCTACACGGTGGTCATCATATGTCTCTATCTCTGCCCCATGCAGTTTTCCCGGATAAATAGTAACGCTGTCCTCTGTTTCACTGCACTCTATCCCCAGTTTCCCAAGTTCTTTACAGATAACAGACACACGGTCAGATTCCTGCCCCCTGATATGGGCGATTCCCTGTATTGTAACTGGTGAATCTGCATATGGCGCAATTGCCGCCATCGTCAAAGCCTGGTCTGAAAAATCACTAAAAGATTCTGTTATCCCATGCAGCCTCCCGCCTTCCGGCCCCTGCAGCAAAAGCTGCCCCTCCTTCCAGGAAAGCAGGCAGCCCATCTTTTCCAAAACGGATAAAAATTTCATATCCCCCTGCAAAGAATCTTTCCGCATATGCCGGACAATTGCACTTCCCCCGGTTACAGCAGCCATCGCATAAAAATAACATGCTGCAGATACATCCGGTTCAATCTGATAATCCTGCGCCAGATACCTCCCTGCTGCCGTTTCATAACAATTTTCTGATTTCCTTTGTACGCCAGGATGCGCAAACTGTATCATCATCTGTTCTGTCATTTCCACATAAGAACGTGCGCTCCTGCTGCCGGTAAGCCATACCGTAAGCCGCCCAAAACAAAGCGGCGCTGTCATTAAAAGAGCGCTTAGAAACTGGCTGCTGCGGTCAATATTTAATTCTATCCTAGCACTTTCCTGCTTTTTCCCGATTCCCTGTATCGTCATTGGAAAAGTGTATGGCTGCCCATGGCAGGTGATTTCAGCCCCCAGCCCTTCCAGTGCAAGCAGAAGCTCTTTCATTGGGCGTTTCTGCATCTGCCTAGAAGAATCCACTTCATACCGGCCATCGCCCATTGCCAGAAATGCCGTCAAAAAACGTGCCGCAGTCCCGGCGCTCCCAACATAAACAGATGCTTCTTTTTTCGGGATGCTGCCGCCCTGCCCTTTTATCCGGACCTGCCTCTTATCAATATCTTCCTCCACAAAAAAACCCAGGTCTTTCAATGCCTGTAAAAAATGTCTGGAATCATCACTAAAAAGAACGCCCTTTAGCAGCGACTCCCCCTCTGCCATAGCCGCCATTAAAAGAGCGCGGTTTGTAATACTTTTAGAACCCGGCACATCAACTTCTATATGAAAAGGTTTCTCTGCTTTCTTTACCAGATATGTTTCCATAAACTCCCCCATTCTTGCCAAAACCTGCAAAAAATTGATTTTCTACCTATCCTCTATTCCCAAAACTTGTCCAAAATATAATTATTATACCTTAACTTTTCCCGCGGAATCTTCGGATACCTTCTAAAAAAACAGGCTTTTGTGCAAAAACAAAACTTCTTTTACAATAAGGATAATTCTTTACACTTAATACATCTTCTTCCGTTGCCAGAATACAATCGCTGATATCTACATATACCCTTTCCCTGCTTAAATCCTTTATTTTAAATATCGACTCACAAATAGAAATCGTTTCTGAGTCCTCCTCCTTTTTTTCTGTCCAGATGATATCATATCCAAACCGGGACGCCATTTCCTGTATTCTGTCTGCAGTCGCAATATATCCATTTTCTTCTATATATATTTTCTTTTTCCCTTCCAATAACTTCTGGTATGGGACAACATTAAAGTCCAAATCAAAAATACGGTTCTCCCCCGCTTTTCCCATTACACCATGAATTGCATCATCATATGCAAGCATTACTGTCTTCATACGGTTCTGGTTTCCTGTATGCAGCCCCTCGTACACATGCTCAAAAAGGGCAGACAAAAAGCACTCTGCCATCCTTTCAAGTTCCTCTTCCCTCGTATACTTAGCAAAAAACACAATCCAGTTCCGCCAAGCATAATACGTCGGAAATGTATTTACAAGCTCCTTTTTCGCCCCCATCGCATGAAGCGCTTTTGCGCTGCCAACAGACGCCACCTTCCATCCGGCGCGGTTACAAAGATAACACCACTCTGTATCATCCCAGTATAAAAAGTTTTCCTCCGGCATCAGGCCAATACGGTCGATTACACCGCGCCTTACCATCAAAGAACAGGCAGCCACAGAGTCCACATACAGAAATTCCGGCATTGTCCCATCCTCTGGCGCGTTAAAATAATGTACCTGCGTACAAAAATTCTGGAAATCTATTTTCTGCCCAAACTGCTGCACATAATCCGGCGCCTCCAGATGATACACTTTTGCACCTGCCATCCCAGCTTCCTCATGTGTCTCCAAAAACTGATACAGATTCCCAACTACCCCTTCATCTAACATCGCATCATTATCTACACACATAACATAGGGATACCCCTTATCATATACTACGCGAAGGCCTGCATTAAAACCGCCTGATCCTCCAAGATTTTCCTCATTTACCAGCAAAGTCACTTCATTTGCATATTTTTCCCTGATTCTTTCAACAGAATGGTCTGTTGAGCCATTATCCACCACATACAAGTCAAAATCTGTAAACTTTGATTCCAAGACACACTGAATACATTCCAACACTTCTTGTTCCTTGTTATAATTACAGATAACAATGCCTATTTTCTTCATATATTCTCCATTTCTTTTACTTTCCGCCTTTTGCCCCCTCCCGCCAGCCATATTGCCTTAGCATTTTTTCAAAAAGCAATTGTTTCCTTTATCTAAGGAACTGTAAATAATTAATTTACAGTTCCTTATCCAGTCTATCATTTGGCCCTGGAAATGTCTACCTTTATTTAGGAACTGTTAACAGTTCCTTACTCTCCCAGAGCGTGTTTCAAATCCTCAATATATTTTTTCTGCTGTTTTTTCAGATATATCCCAACAAAAAACCGCATAATTGGGTTTTTCACCTCAACTTCTTCTATAAAAGTAATCTTTACACGCCCATTTACCTTCGTAAAAATCCCGGTCCAGTGTCCTGACATATTGCCATTTTCCATGTCAAACTCATAACGTTCATGGGGGATTTTTAATGTAACCACAAATTCCGTCGGATAACCATTTTTTGCATATTCTATAAAATGGTTTCCGCCATCCCGTACCTCAATTTTAGACAAATCACTGCGCCAGCTATAATTGGTATTATCTGTCATAACCTTCCAGATTTTATCAATGCTGCTACCAAACACTGCATCACATTCTACTCTTTTCATTTGTTTCCTTTCCCTAAAAATTTCTCAAAATAAAGATATTTAGCCTCCCCTAAAATATTACAAAATGTTTTAAAATCACTGCTGCCATTCCCAATTGAATCAATAAAATAGCCGGCATTCCCCAGACAAAATACCAATGCCTTGTTTTATGATGGAACAGATACATCCCCAAGATCGCCCCAATGCTTCCGCCAAATAATGCGGAAGCAAAAAGCGCTTTCTCCGAAATTCTCCATTTCTTATGCTTTGCTTTCCATTTATCAATCCCCATCATTGAAAAGCCCACCAGGTTTAGCACTGCTAAATAAATAACTACCAAAGACAATTTCTCTATCCCCTCTGCAATTTTTTCAAGAAATTCTGCGTCCTTTCATTGGAAGGATGGTCAATCACATCTTCCGGCTTCCCTTCTTCCACAATCACGCCGCCGTCAATAAAGATAACCCGGTCTGACACATGACGTGCAAAATCAATTTCATGTGTTACAATTACCATTGTCATCTTCTCTTTTGCAAGCTCCAAAAGCACTTTTAAAATCTCTGCTGTCAGCTCAGGATCCAGAGCAGATGTCGGTTCATCAAAAAATAGAAGCTTTGGCTTCATTGCCAAGGCACGGGCAATCGCCACACGCTGTTTCTGCCCTCCAGATAACTGGCAGGGATAGCTTTCCTCTTTTCCTTCCAGCCCAAGCTTTTTTAACAGAGAACGCGCAAGGCTTAACACTTCATTTTTATCACGCTTCTGCGTAGATACAGGAGCGTCTATTATATTTTTTAATACAGAATAATGTGGGAAAAGATTAAAGTTCTGAAAAACCATCCCATAATATTTCATTATTTCCTTCGGGTCTGTTTCCCCCATATAAGAAAGTTCCCCTGAAGTCATTGATTCAAGCTGCGTTGCACAGCGCAGCAGTGTCGACTTGCCAGATCCGGAAGGCCCCAAAACAGATACTACTTCTCCTTCCATAACTGACAGGGAAATATCTTTCAACACTTCCAAATCCCCAAAACTTTTCCGCACATTTTTCATTTCCAATACCGGTATCTCTGCCATGATTTGCATATTATCCTTTCCTCTTTTTTCTTTATCCTTGCTTCCTATTCAAAATAATCCAGTTTCTTTTCAACCCGTTCCATCATAAATGCCACAATATAATTAAATACATAATAGAAAATGCCTGCCACGAAAAGCGGCATAATATTTGTCAGATTGGCCGCAATCTGCTTTGCCAGAGTAAACATCTCTGTATAGGCAAGCACAAATGCCAGGGAGGTATCCTTTACTAACGTAATAATTTCATTTGTCACAGGCGGCATTACCCTTTTTACCATCTGCGGAAAAATAATCTTGCAAAATGTCTGGCTTCTGCTATATCCTAAAAGCTTTGCAGCTTCCCGCTGCCCGACTGGTATATTTTCAATCCCAGCACGGTAAATTTCAGCAAAGTAAGCAGCATAATTTAAAGAAAAACCAATAATCACCGCAATAAAACGATAATGCGGCCCAAAAGAAGCCAAATTAACATGGAATATATAATATGGTCCGAAAAATACTACCAAAAGCTGCAGCATCAGCGGCGTCCCACGCATAATAGATATGTATATTTTCATCAGCCACTTTATAACCGAAAACCTTGATATCCTCCCAAAAGCAATCAAAAGCCCTAATGGCAACGCAAACAAAAGTGTCAAAAAGAAAATGGCAAGCGTTGCGCCAAACCCTTCCAGCAGCTGCACGATAACTGTACCTACCCTGCCCCCGCTTTTTGACACAGAATTTTTTTCGGTAACCGTTGTATCCTCCTGCCCTGAACCAGATGATGCATCACCATCTGGCTGTATCGTCTTTGGGGCTTTACCTACCACGCTGAAACTGCCATCTGTCTGCGGGCTGTCATCCGTTTTGTTTTTGCTTGTAAGGCAGATACAATCTGGTAAATTGTAATCTGCATATTTCTCAGCAATCTTTGCAAAAGTGCCGTCATCCACCATTTCATAAAGCGTTTCCTGCACCTGGTTGCGCAGCAGCGTATTTCCCTTACGGAACCCAATGCCATATTCTTCTGATGATACTTTTTCCTCTAAAATCACAAGCCCATTATGATTCCCCTGCTGGTACTTTGCCACACCAATGTCCATACAGATTGCATCCACTGCGCCAGATTCCAGGTTCATCACAGCACTGTTATAATCAGCAACTTCCTGCAGCTGGCTGAATGATTCTGCAAGTGCCTTGTTCTCCTTTGTCGCATCCTCTGAAGTAAAAGCAGCCAAAGCGGAAGAATCCGCCTGCACTACAACAACCTTTCCAGCCAAATCTGACAGTTTCTGGATACCGCTGTCTTTATTTACAAGAATAACCTGTGAATTGTCCACATAGGCATCCGACCATGTATACATATCCTCCTTGCCCGTCATAGTAAACCCATTCCAGATACAGTCAATCGTATTAGAGGAAAGCTCCATATCCTTTGAGTCCCAGTCAATTGGCTGCTTCTTTAACGTCCAGCCCCTGCGGTTACAAACCTCCTGGGCCAAGTCCAGATCAAAGCCTACATATTCCCCATTGTCATCCTTATACCCATATGGCGGAAATTCAGCATCAAACCCTACTATAAAAGTAGTCTTTTCCTCTACTGCACCTGCATCTGTCCCCGTACTGCACATACTGCAAATAAGTATTACTGCACATACAACAAATGCCATAAATCTTTTTCTTTTTGCTCTCATATCCTTCCTCTTTCTGCACATCCCCAAGTATGCCAGAGCGTGTGCTGTCTATTTTTCCTTTATGCCGCCTCCATTATACTATCCTGCATAGATTATAGCAACCCATGTTCTCCCATAAATCCACTATGCTGCTTTCAACAGACACTGTTTATGGCCAATAATATCAGGATAATAACTATTCTATCAATCCGCCGATGATTTCCATAATTTTTTCTCTTTCCTGCCCTTGGTTATCAGCAGCAAAATACATAAAACAATAATAAATGTCTGAATCTTCTATCTTCCAAAAAACATCTATTTCATTTTTCGTACGGGTTATTAAGAAAGAAGAAATCCTTTCACGTTTTAGTCCAAAAAATTTATTAGGAAATTTTATTGTTTGTGGATGTTTTAACTCAATATACAAATGATATGCCTTTTGCTCTTCCTGCTCCTCAAAAGCTTTTGCCCACTTTATCCCTCCAACATCAGCATAAGGAACATCCGGGGAAAACCCTGCAATTCCTGCTTTATCTTGATACAAATATTGTTCCAGATGCCTCAGTGGCTTAGGCACGAGCTTTCCTTCCGTTTCAACAGGATAAACTGTCCCATCATAAATTACACAGATATTATCATAGTCTTCCATCTTTACACCAAAAAATCTGGTCTTTTTATAGTAGAAGTTAAATGAAAATACAATTATGATAACTGCAGCCAACAGGACATATATAATTTTCCCCTTTATTGTAATTTCCACATATTTTTTAAGCTGTTATTCTTCATAATATAAATCCTTATATTGTAAAAAATTATTTAAAATATGTCTCATTTTCAATCATATATTATATAGGCATGTTTACCTCTATACAAATTTCGTCCTTGTCATTATGAACAATATAATAACTCTCTAATGTATATTCTGTCAGCTTCCTATATCCAAAAAGACTTTCTGACAATCAGAAAATCTTGTGCTGAAAAGCGGATTGTTCATTTATTCTGTTACCGATTTTGATAACGAAACAGATTGAGCAAGTAAAGACTTTTGACAGTGATGAAGCGATGCAGAAAAAATAGAAAGCCTTTCCCCGCCCGTCAATCTGGATTTTCAGAAAAACTCAGATTAATTGGAGGAAATTGGCTACTGATATATTGCCAAAAATGATGTTATTTTTCCATAGGTGTATTCACCATCAATCAATCCAAATTCAGGATCATAGTATTTACCGTTATACAACAACGTCCAATGCGTGTAACCTGCATTTGTATGCACTGTTAAAATAGAATACTCATATGGCACAGGATTCTTTTTTGAAATACGCATATTTTTTTCAGCATGTTTCACTCCATAAAAATCCAATATTTCAATCAGCTGCCCTATACTCGTAGAGCCGCTTGTTTTCATATCTTTAATTACTTCCTCTATATCTTTACATGTAATCATTGCAATACATGCCTGTCCACAGGCTTCAGAAGTGGGCTGCATAACCAGTTCCATTTTATCTTCTCCTTCCCAATTCTATTGTTGACTGTCATCATTACGAGAAATTTGTAAAGCTGTCTGCCCTTGAAACACTGTCCACATGAATATATACATCCATGCAGGTAACCCCTTCTTTTTCATATACATGCTCAAAACAAGATAAGATACCCTTCTTCGGCTCTTCACAAAACCCATTTGCCTGCAAAAACTCCATTATTTTTTTATAGGCATTTGGAATACGTCCTGAAGCCGCTACAAAGGGATCATGTATTGTAATCACTGCATAATCCGCTTCTTTCTGATCAGCAAATTCCACGCCCGGACAGCTTGTTTCAAATCCTTCCGGTAAAATATAAGCTGCTACATATCCACGAAGGCCAAACCTGTTTTGCATTTCGGATATAGCAAACGGGAAATCCCATCCGATTCTCACTGCATCCGGCTGAAAATCCAGCAGACCTGACCGCCTAGCCCAATTTTCCATGTAGAAATTTACATCATCTTCCGGATTTGGCGTAAGCATCACATATCTCGCCATCTTAAACGCTTTCACCTTTTTTACTTTGATTTCCGAATAAACCCCGTCACAGGCATCCATATCCTCTTTGACCAAAGCATCCAATTTACAAGAGAACACATCACTCAAAACAACCAGTTTATTCAATTCAGGGATAATTTCACCCGCCTCCCATCTGGATATTGTCTGACGGGAAACAGACATCATCTCCGCTAACTGCTCTTGTGTAATCTTCTTTTGTTTTCTCAAGTATTGAATATTTTTTCCTAAACTCATAGAAATTTCCCCCAGACTCATATGTTGCTGAAACTATAACTTAATGTTACCATAACAACCATAAAAAAAACACCAACTCATAAACGCAACTTCAGCGAATATTGTCAACTGGAAGTTTACATTGTTCTGTCAAATCCCCATTGAGTAAATTCTACTTCAATCACGTACTTATCTACTCCTGTCTTTATGTCTTCAAGTAATGTAACTTTACATCTGTCTTAAATACTTTACTAAAAATCTCTTCCGCATTTTCTAATAGACAACGACATCATGTTTTTAATAATCCTTGGGGGAATCTTTCTACAAAGACACTATAAGTTTATAAATCCAGTTCTTCAAAATCAATCCAAAAATCATCATAAATATTAACCTTAATCTTATCATGAAAGGTATAAACCTGCGGTTTAATATCGGTCTGCTCAAGACAGTAGACAAAAATCTGTTCTGTCCGGGAATCCACGATCCAGTATTCCCGGACTCCTGTATCTGCATATAGGTTCAGCTTCCTAATATAGTCATGGCCAGGGTTTCCAGGCGATACAATCTCAATAATCCAGTCCGGCGCACCAGTGCACCCTTTATCCGTAAGCTTACTGCTGTCACAGATAACACTAATATCCGGCTCAACAATTGTTTTTCGGTCTTCCTTTAACTGAACTGCAAAAGGGGCAGGGTATATATGACAGGATCCATTTTTTGATTTAATATACTGATGGATTGTTGCATGCAGTTCGCTTAATATTGTCTGATGGATTCTGGAAGGTGAAGCCTGATTATAAATCAGTTCTCCATCAATTAGCTCTGCCCTGACATCTTCCGGCAGGGCATAATAGTCTTCTTCAGTATAAATATTTCTTTGTGGCATTGGCATAGCGTCACTTCCTTTCTTTTATTCTGTCCATTTTTGGATATTGAAGAAATTTCATTCTAACTTAACTGCTATTATAATAGCATAGCTATCAGCAAAATACCAATCAAAAATAACATGCCATGAACGAAAACTATGGCATGTTACTATTCACAATCAATGGTAACCCTCACCTTGCCTTCGCGGGAATAAACTTTCAAAAAGGACTTGAAATATTGCTGCAATTAAGCTATAATAGTTTCTGTTGATTGCTGTTATGGCTCAGTCGGTAGAGCGTCGCCTTGGTAAGGCGGAGGTCACGGGTTCGATTCCCGTTAACAGCTGAAAAAATAAAGATTTTCCAAAGTATATGTTTTGGAAAATCTTTATTTTATATCAGGGGTTTCTTTTCTGTATTTTTAATAACTTAGATTTAATTCTTTGCAAGGCATTATCAATTGCTTTTGGTGATTTTCCAAGCCGTTTGGCAATCTCCTGATATGTTAGTCCCTTCAAGAACAAAGATAGTACCTGCATTTCCATCTTACTCAGCCGGCTATACAACTTACGCTTTATATTCCTTGCGTTTTCCTCCCCAATTACAATTTCTTCCGGGTTTTGCTGCCATACTGCCAATGCACGGTTCAAACCAAAAAAATTATCGCCGCCTTCTTCCAAGCCATCCGGCATATCAAGGGAAATATAAGAATTTAATGGGATATTTTTCTGGCGGTTAGAACTTTTAACGGCAGAATACAACTGGCTGGAGATACATAAATTAGCAAATGTCTCAAATACTGTACCTTTTTCTGCATCATATGTGCGTATTGCCTTAAATAGACCTATCATCCCCTCCTGCAAAAGATCATCCTGGTCTCCATCCATCAAAAACAAAGGGCGGGACAAAACGCGCACCATGCTTTTATATTTTTCCAGCAAATAAGTCATTGCTTCCCCATCGCCAGACTGTGCTGCGCTAATAATCTGCAATTCATCCATCCCCTGAAATTTCCCATCCATTCTGATACCTCTCAAATATATCCACTTTACCTTATAATAACCTTTGACGGACAATTTCATATGACAAAATCCCCATCGCAACAGATGCATTTAATGAATCAACATCCCCAAACATTGGAATACTGGCAGAAAAATCACATTTTTCTCTCACCAGGCGGCTCACCCCCGCCCCTTCATTTCCAATCACAAGGCCGATTGGCCCAGTTAAGTTTAACTTGTACATGGATTCCCCTTCCATATCACCACATACAAACCACATTCCCTGCTTTTTTAGCATCTCCATTGTCTGAACTAAATTTGTCACCTTTGCAACCGGAGTATAATTAATTGCACCAGCAGACGCCTTTGCTACCGTTGCCGTAAGTCCAACTGCCCGCCGTTTGGGAATAATTATGCCATGTGCCCCCGCCTGGTTTGCTGTACGCACAATAGAACCTAGATTATGTGGATCTTCTATATTATCTAACAAAATCAGAAAAGGAGCTTCTCCCTTCCTCTCTGCCCTTGTAAGCATTTCCTCTACCGTCCCATATTCGTAGGCCGCTGAAAAAGCAATTACTCCCTGGTGCTTCCCAGTCTCTGACATCTGATCCAACCGTTCTTTTTTCACAAAAGTAATAATTGTATCCGTTTTTTTTGCCTCACGCAAAATTGTCTTGAGCGGTCCATCCTGCGAGCCATCCAAAAGAAATATCTTATCAATTGTTTTTCCAGAACGAAATGCTTCAATTACCGCATTCCTGCCTTCAATAGTTAATTCTTCATATCTCATATATCCGTTCCCCTTTTGTACTATAATCTGGTCGGAAGCTGTCCTGTCTTTTCCAATCCATATTTCACTAGAAAAAGCGAACGGTCCATCTGATGTTTCAAGTATAAATATCCCAACAATGCTTCAAACCCTGTTGCCAGCCGATAATCTATAATAGATGCATTTTTTGCGGAAGTAGCAGACTTGGCATTCCTGCCATGACGATATACTGCGAGTTCTTCTTCTGTCAGCAATTCCAAAATCTCTTTTACAAGTTTCGCCTGTGACTCTGCTTTCACTACACTGCTTGTAAGGCGATGGAAATTCTTTACCTTCCCATTCCCCAAATCAATTACAATCGTCCGGATTATTAAATCATATACACCGTCACCAATATAGGCCAGCCCTAAAGAAGAATACTGTTCTGGTTTCAATTTAGAAGAACCAAAATACTTTTCTACAGATTCTAAAAAATCATTCTGCTCCATCCGATTTTCCTTTCTATTATAATATAAGAAAATAACCCCCATAAAATATGAGGGTTATCTAAAGGCGACTATCGGATTTGAACCGGTGATCAGGGAGTTGCAGTCCCGTGCCTTACCACTTGGCTAAGTCGCCAAAACAAAAATGACTCCAACGGGATTTGAACCCGTGTTACCGCCGTGAAAGGGCGATGTCTTAACCGCTTGACCATGGAGCCATAATAAAATTATTTAATTCAATAATATCTCATTCAACTCCCCGAGTAGGACTCGAACCTACGACAACGCGGTTAACAGCCGCGCGCTCTACCGACTGAGCTATCGAGGATTATCCCCCTGCCTTCTATATCTTATGCAGGGCTTCCCTTTTCTATTCCTCCTGGTACCTTCAAAACTGCATACTGATTCTTCCAGACTCCGCTGCCTTCTTTTTTCTTGGTTAAGCCCTCGACCTATTAGTGACAGTCAGCTCCGCATGTTGCCATGCTTCCACCCCTGCCCTAT
>RAYE01000037.1 GCA_003612285.1 bacterium D16-51
TCTGCCGCTAACTGTTCCGCTCGCTCTGCCGCTAACTGTTCCGCTCGTTCTGCCGCTAACTGTTCCGCTCGTTCTGCTGCTAACTGTTCCGCCCGTTCTGCTGCTAACTGTTCCGCTCGTTCTGCTGCTAACCGTTCTGCCCGGTCAGCTATTAGCAGTTCCAGCCGATCGGCTATAATTGGTTCCACTATTTCAAGTAATGCCTCACTCATAATATTATCCCCCTTTAATCTTTTTATAAGTTGTCCGTTTGCCCGTAAACATACCTCAAGTACAGAATCCGCAAATTCCTTATCGATCTTTTTATCCAAATAGCTGACATCATTGAGCAGTCTGCGCATATCCTTTTCTTCCATTTTATCGGTCAATGATTTAAGCCATGTATGTTGTTCCCCTTTTAACTCCTTTGTAACAATAATCTGTGTCGGGAACAGCACTTTATCCAGGACATAATATATCCCCTGGCAGGGATTTCCTACCCTTATCCCATGTTCCTTAAAATACCGGAACAGCTTTTCCGGTTTTCCATCCCTGACAATAGACACTGTGATTTCTTCTGCTTTTCTTTCATCTACTGTTTCTCCATAAGATTTATAAAGACATGCATAAGCGGCTGACTTATAGAAAGTGTCAACGTCAAGCTGCTGCCTGGGAGATTTATATTCTAAAATATTAAATTTTCTGAATATCTTCCCTATCTCATTTTCTATGCTTCCGGTTTCTTCTTTTCTTATTACCAGCAGGTCAATCTGCAGCGGCTTTGTATTCAGGTTATGCTCTTTTTCAAACATAAGCTTTTCCCTGTCCTCCTTAAATTCAAGCTGCATTGCACTGACAAACGCCGGATGCCACTGGATGTTCGTATCTTTCATCCCACTCCCCCTTCCCTCTCCTTTCATTATAGCAACATCTGCACTTTTTTACAACGGCACATTTTGCAATATTACTATTCACGGCTGGTTTCAGAAAATAATCAAACTAGTACAGCGTTTCTTAGTCCCTCATACCCTTAGCGCTCGCTATTTACGCCATCGCCGCGTTGGTCTACACTCCGTTTCGGTCCGTGCTAAACGTGTGCCACTGGCACACAGCACCGTCAGTCAACAATGCCACCGCATTGCCTCCTTCCTCCGCCCTGCGCTGACAAAAATATCAAGCGCTAAGTATATGGGGATTAAGGAAACGCTGTACTCGCCGTGCCTGCACGTAAACATCCTTACGATTTATAGCGGAGGCGGTAATTTTTCGGCGTCATTTGGTATTTCCGTTTGAACAGCCGGTTAAAATAGGATGGATTGTCAAATCCAACCTGTGCAGCAATATCCAAAACAGTATCTTCTGTGAAGTCCAGAAGTCTGCAGGCAATGGTAAGCCGATAGGTGTTTAAGTATTCGGTAAACCCCATCCCCATATGCTGTTTAAAAAATTTCATAAAATGTGATTTACTGTAATAGGTCAGAGCCGCCATCTGGTCTATTGTAATGCACTCGCTATAGTGAGTTTCCACATATCCTAATATTATTTTCAGTTTCTGCAGAGAATCTGCTGATATTTTCGAAACAGAGTCCCTGCTTTTTTGATTGGTAATCAATATGAAGAGAAATTGGAGCAGAAAGCCCTTTATGGCCAATTGATACCCTTCTGGACGCTGGGCAGAAAGCTGGTCGATTTCATAAATGCAATGGGCGGCTTCGGGATACCATATAAGCTCCGGCGTGATAAAACGCTCCAGAGAAAGTTTTCCGGATATGAGGGGGTGTATATACCGGGAGGCACATAAATCCTGCTCTCCAAAAACTAACATGGATGGCTGTAAAAGAATATTTTCATATTCCATCTGTTCCTGTTCCTTTTGTTCAATTGAATGAAGCTGTCCGGGAAGTATGCATACAATATCGCCGGACGAAACCGTTTTTGTATGTAAATTTACTGAAACAAGCCCCGTTCCTTTTTTTATCACAACCAATTCCATCTCATTGTGCCAATGTAAAGAAACCTGTATGAAATCCCTGGGAATGGCACAGGGATATATATTAAAGGGAAAATCAGATGAAGTATGCTTTTGCGTTTCATGATAGTTTTGGTACTCTTTTATTTGCATAAGAAGTCTCCAATCTTTTTCTAATGATAGTATTGTACTATAAGAAGAGCGTATTTTGCAAGAATTTTCCAAAAAACCGTATTATACTACTAAATAATTATAAGTTTCTAAGGAAAGGAGGGTTACAGTTATCTAAGGAACTGTAGAGAAACCAAAAACAAAATAAGTAAAGGAGATAATAGTTATGGAGAAGAAAAAACAGTTTTATCCAAAACAGCACACCATGCTTAACCGGGCGATAAGTTATATACTTGTTTTTGCCATGGTTTTTACTATGGGTGCATTTTCCCAGTTGGACGGGGTAATTGCCAAAGCAGCTGAGAAACTTACAAGTCCGGTCATTGAACAGAATGAAGATGGGACATATAATGTTACTTTAAATTATAAGGATGAGACAGGGGAAGCTGCTTCGGTTGAATTAATGGGAACTCTTCCAGGCGCCTCCTGGAATATTGGCGAATCCGTTAAAATGGAAAAGGGCGCTGATAATGTCTGGTCTGCAACAATAAAAAATGTTGGGCAGGGCCAGTCATTTGAATATAAGTTTGTTCTTAATGGAAAAGACTGGATACAGGATCCTTTAAATGCAGGTGAAAAAAACGGAAACAGCACCGTGATTCTGCCAGGGCTTGCAGCTGGCGCGCTTCGTGTAACGAAAGGGAAAGAAACAGAACTTCCAAAACTGGCCTTGCTGAAAGCAGACGGAACTGCTGAAACGGTTACCGCATCGTATTCTCTGAAAGATACAAGTCTTGCAGGCCAGGTTACTATTTCAAACGGGAAAATTACGGTTTCTGAGGATTATGCGCAGGATACTGTTGTTTTGGCTGCAAGTTATGAAGATAAAACAACAGAAGTAACTGTGTCAATCGTCAAGGCAGCAGACATAACCCTCAAGTTTTATTACCACAGGCAGGATGCTGCATACGACGGCTGGAACCTGTATATGTGGGATGTAGACCAGACTGGCAGTATAGACGGCGGGCAATATGATTTTGCAGCGGCAGAGGATGGTTCGGTTGCTGCTACCGTAGCTGTCCGCACTGGAGCTGGCAGTCTTGGATATATTGTGCGCCATAGCACTCCTGGAAATGAATGGGAATCAAAAGATGTAGAAAGCGACCGTTTTATTGACCTTATGGGCGTGGTTTCTGGAACGATAAGTTTATATGTTGAGTCAGGTGTTGAGGACGTGAAATGTGTATATGGTGACGATGTAGTGATCGCCCCGACGGTAAAAAGTGCCGTATACGATGAGAATAACCATACAATTACTGTCGAAATGACAGAAGAACTAAAAGCAGACGACAGCCTTAATACAGCATTTAAAGTTTCAGCTTATGGCGATGAAGCCGTCGTATCAGAAGTAAAGGCTGCCGGGAATAAGGTTTATACGATCTGTCTGGCAAAGGAACTGGATCTTTCCAAACAGTATAAAGTAATATACGACGGAAGAGAACAGCAGATTCAGATGCCAGTTTATTATGAAACAAAAGAATTTGAAGACAAATATACTTATACCGGAAATGATTTAGGGGCAACCTGGACAAAGGAAAAGACAACCTTCCGCGTATGGTCACCAGAGGCAGAGGCAGTTGTTGTCAATCTCTATAAATCCGGCACAGAAGGAACAGACGATTTAATTGATACGCTTACGATGGCAAAAGATGTAAATGGTACATGGACAGCAGAAAAAGCAGGCGATTTAAATGGAACATATTATACCTATACCGTAACGCGTGAAGGGAAAGAGGTAAAAGATATCTGTGACCCATACGCCAGGACAACTGGTGTAAATGGCAAACGTGCAATGGTCATTGACTTAAATACTACTAATCCGACAGGCTGGGAATCTGACAGCAACCCACATGAAGGGGAGAGCATTACAGACCAAATTATCTATGAAGGCCATATCCGTGATTTAACAATTGATGAAAAATCAGGGGTTTCTGAAGCAAACAAGGGAAAATTCCTTGGACTTACGGAAGACAAAGCAAAGGCTGTTAACCATATGAAGGAGCTCGGCATTTCTTATCTGCATATACTCCCAATGTATGATTTTGGTTCCGTAGATGAAACAGGAAAGGGCAGCCAGTATAACTGGGGCTATGACCCGGTTAACTATAATGTACCGGAAGGTTCTTACTCTACTAACCCATCTGACGGGGCAGTCCGTGTAAAAGAACTGAAGCAGATGGTACAGTCTTTACATAATAACGATATCAGTGTTGTCATGGACGTGGTATACAACCATGTGTATAATGCAAATGAGTTCTGTATAAACAAACTTGTGCCGAAATATTTCTCACGTTATGGCAAAGACGGCAAACTGTATGAAGACTCTGGCTGCGGCAATGACACTGCCTCTGAGCGTTCTATGGTAAGAAAATATATTGTTGATTCTGTCTGCTACTGGGCAGATGAATACCATATTGATGGTTTCAGATTCGACCTTGTAGGCCTTCTGGATGTAGATACCGTCAATGAAATTGTGGCAGAAGTACATAAAAAGCATCCGGGAGTTATGTTCTATGGGGAAGGCTGGAGCATGGCCAATGATGAAGTAACTGGGAAATATACAATGGCTACCCAGGTTAATTCCAAGCAGACACCGGGCTTTGCATACTTTAATGATTCGATTCGCGATACCTTAAAAGGCCATGTATTTAATGATACAGCGCCTGGATTTATTTCCGGTGAAGAAGGTGATGAAGAAAAAATTGCAAAGAACTTCCTCGGAGCGGCAGACTGGTGCAGCAGCCCTTCACAGACGATTAATTATGCATCCTGCCATGATAATCATACGTTAATTGACCGCATTGCAAATTCCAGGCCAGATGCTTCTAAAGAAGATTTAATCCGCATGAACAACCTGGCTGCCGCCGTCTATATCATGGCAGAAGGCGTTCCATTCATGCAGGCCGGAGAAGAATTTTTGCGCAGTAAGGTAAATGAAGACGGTTCTTTCAACCACAACAGCTATAATGCTGGAGACACCGTCAATGCAATCCAGTGGGGTAATTTAGAAGAAACTGCCAACGCAGATGTCTTTAACTACTATAAAGGACTTATTGCTTTCCGTAAAGCGCATGGCGCACTCCGTCTCTCTAATGCAGAAGATGTAGCAAAGACCGTTTCTGTAGTAGATGGGCTTGATAAGAATGTTGTTGCACTTGATATCAAAGGCGGCATTAATGGTGAAACAGCTAAAGAAATGTTTGTTATCTTTAATGCAAACACCAGCTCTGCATCCGTTTCCCTTCCAGATGGGGAATGGTCAGTTTGTATCAATGACAAAGCTGCAGGCACAGATGCCCTTGAGACCATTAAAAACGGAAAAGCAACCGTAGCTCCGATTTCTGCGATGGCGTTAGTTCGTACAGGTACTGTAGCGCCACAGGAAACAAAAGTGGGCACAAAGATAAAAGACAAAAATTCCAATGGCATTTACCGTGTTACAAAGACAGGAAAAAATGGAACCGTAGAGTATCAGAAGCCATTAAGCCAAAAGGCCACTGTGACTATTCCGAAAACGATTAAGGCAGACGGAAAAACCTACAAAGTAACTTCTATTGCAGCAAATGCATTTAAGAATAGCAAGAAGCTTACAAAGGCAGTTATAGGAAGCAATGTCACAAAGATTGGGAAGAATGCTTTTTACGGCTGCAAGAACCTGAAAAACATTGTTATCAATACGACAAAATTGAAGAAAGCAACTGTCGGAGCTAAGGCCTTTAAAGGAACCCCGGCTAAAGCTGTAGTCAAAGTTCCTAAAGGGAAATTAAAAACTTATAAAAAAATATTACAGGCAAAAGGCTTAAACAAAAAAGCAACGGTTAAGTAGGCACAGCGGGCTACGGCGAGGATTTTTGGTATGTGCAATCGAAGAAATAGGCAAGCAAAATGATAAAATAATTTATGTACAGTTCCTAAGTATCCTGTTATAAAACGTATTTGACAGCTTCCCTGTTAAATGTTACAATACCTGTAATTACAAAGGCGTAACCAAGTATCTGGTTACGCCCTTTTTTTGTTTGACAGGGGGCAGCCATATGAATAAAAATGTTTTTCACATAGGAGAATTATCGGATTTATTTAATATCAGCACAGACTCTATCCGCTATTATGAAAAGATGGGGTTACTGCATCCAAACCGTAATGAAAACAACTGTTACCGGGAATATTCTCTTGATGACTTTCAGACAATCATAATGATACGTGAATTAATCAGCTTAGGCTTCCAGATGAACCAAATCCGTCAATTTCTCACTGACCGGACAGTTGACACCACGATACGTATGTTAGAGGAAGAAATAACTATTATCAGCAGTCATATCCAGGAATTGATGCGAAAAAAGAAAAATATCTCAAAACGGATTCAAACCCTGCAGCAGATACAAACATTTCCATATGACGAGACGGTTTTTCTTAAAACTTTCCCAGAACGTCCGGCAATTATGATTTCCAGGGAAAACCTTCCAGATGCCTATGTTGATTACTCCATGGTAAAATATATGAAAGAAAACCACAAAGAAATCAACGCTATTGGCTTTTGTGACTGTTATACTTTAGATTTAAAAAACTCTAATCCTGACTCCGATTTTTACCGCACAGAAAATGTCTTCTTTTTATCTGGCAGCCTCTTTGAAAAAAGTGACTACCTCCTTCCGGCAGGTGAATATTTGTGTCTGTTCTATCAGGGCTCTTTAAAAAAGACAAAACTTTTGCTGCCACGCCTGTTTGACTATGCAAATGCGCAAAAACTCACCATTACCGGGCATCCAATGGAACTGTGCCATATTGACGGTTACGAAACAGACGATGAAAGGGAATATGTCATTGAACTGGAATTACCAGTTAGTTCCCATTAGGAGCTGTAGGAACTTTTTTCATAAAACAATATACTTAAGTATATTGTTTTATGAATTGGCATGTTTTAGCAAAAATAAGGCTTTTCCCACAAATTCAGCGTTACTCCCAACCCCTTTTTCACTGCCTGCCTATAACATTCATATCCCCAGCCTACATCCAGAATCGGCATTCCGCCGACACTTACCCAGATTATTTCCTCTTCGCTTCTCCGTCCCTGCTTCTTTCCAAGCAGGATATCGCCAAGTTCTGTTACCTCCGAAGCCTGTATTTCACCATCCTCTACCATATTCACATAATACATTCCCGGAACTCCCGAAGGGAGTCTTTTTCCTTCCTCGTCCCATTCCTCATAAATTTCAGTATATTCCTGATACATCAGATAGTTATCTACAATCTTACGGATATTCTTAACCACAAAAGCATGGTCGCTGATATCCATTGTCCCAGAGGAAATAATCAGGCAGCCCTTCTTAATCCATTCCGGTTTTATCACCGGCCACTGGCGGTTTACCACAGAAGCCGCCTCGCTGACAATATCTGCCATATGCACCGCTTCCTCATCTGTTCCACACAAAACCACATTTTCTATCTGTGGATATTTTTCCTGGACAAACCGCTTCATCTCCTGCGCCGACTTTGAAGCAGCAGAGCTTCCTTTTATCTTAATCGTATCAATCGAATCAAATTGCGACAAATACGCCATCAGACAGGTCTTATTGACGACCCCGGCTCCAAGCAAGCTTAAAACCTTTGGCTGTTCCACAGAAAGATGCCTGGCAGCTACACCCGGAACTGCCCCAGTCCGCATTGCAGATAACAGATTTCCCGACATATAGGCAATCGGCTGTCCGGTTTCCACATCATTTAACGTAACCATAAGAATGGAACGCGGCAGCCCTTTTTGTATATTTCTTCCATTTGAACCATAAAACTTTTCTCCTGCCATATGGAACCTGCCGCCCAGATAGGCCGGCATTGACATAAAACGCCGGTCTCTCGAATCCTCCAATGGGAAACCGGGAATTGGTGACTTTTTTGGAAATATCAACTGAATCCCATGTTCCCGTCTGCTCTTTCCACCCATCAAAACATCCCCTGTTCCAAGCAGCTTAAACACCTCTTCCATCGTATCCACGCATCTTCCGGCATCTAAAACACCAGCTTTTTTCATATCCTGTTCATTTAAATATATAAAATCAATTCTTGTATCGGACATAGACTCCCTCCATTTCTGCCGCTGTTAAAATCACAGCCATTCTAAAAATTACAGCATTGCATTAGCACGTGCTTTTTTTACCTTATGCACATCAAACGCCCACTTTATCAGGTAAATCAAGAGACATACCATACAAAAAGCAAAAATCAGCGTTGTCAATGCATTAATTTCCGGTGAAATTCCCTTTTTAATCATGGAATAAACCTTCATTGGCAACGTCGTTGTCTCGGCATTTGCCAGAAAACTGGTTACAATCAGCTCATCAAGCACCAGTGAAAATGCCATAAACGCCCCGGACATCACACCCGGCATAATTGCCGGCAGGGTTACATGTAAAAATGTATAAAGACGGTCTGCCCCCAAATCAAGCGATGCCTCCTCGATACTGGGATCCATTCCCGCAAGCCTTGCCTTTACAGTGATATACACATACGGAAGCACCAGAGTCGTATTACCAATAATAATCGTTCCTATACTTAATGACACATTTGACAAATTAAATACAAGAAGAGTGGCAACAGCAAGAACGATTTCAGGAATAACAATTGGAAAATAAATCGTATTCATAATCAATTTCTTTCCCTTAAATTTGGCGCTGCGCAGGCCAACCGCCCCTGTTGTCCCAACAAACACTCCAATCAATGTTGAAATAACCGCAATCAGCAGCGTTGTTCCAAACACCTCCCAGATGCCCGAATCGACAAACAGCTTCTTATAGTATTTCAATGTAAAGCCAGACCAGACGACATTTGCCCGGCTGTCATTAAAAGAAAACACAATCATCACCACAACCGGTGCATAGATAAATATAAATAAAAGGATAACATATATTTTAGCGATAACAGACGCTGCCTTTTTCTTTCCACGTTTCTTTTCCATAAGCTATGCCCCCAAATCATCTAAATCTCCACCAAACCTAGTGTAGATAAATACCATCAGCAGAATAATCATTGCAAGAATAATCGAAAGAGCTGCCCCAAATGGCCAGTTTCTTGCAATCGTATACTGCCGGTAAATCAAATTTCCTACCATCATTGAAGTTCCGCCGCCCAACATATCTGTCACCATGTAATATCCGATACAGGGAATGAACGTCAGGATAACGGCTGCAAAAATTCCAGGCGAGGTTAACGGCAATGTAACCTTAAAAAAGGTTTTTACCGGGCCTGCCCCCAGGTCTTTGGAGGCCTCCATCAATCCTGGGTCTAGCTTTTCAATGGAGGAATACATCGGCAGCACGGCAAATGGCAGAAACATATAGACCATGCCAAGGATTACTGCAAAATTGGTATACAAAAGTTCCAGTGGTTCTTTGATGATTCCAAGCGCCAGCAAAAAGGAATTCAGCGTCCCGGAACTGTTTAATATCACAACAAAGCTGTATAAAATCACAAGTCCGCTTACCCACAGCGGAAGCATCAAAAGCACCGTCAGCACACCAGAAGTTTTCTTTTTGACACGGGCGATAAAAGCTGCTAAAGGATACCCAAGAAGAATGGTCAGCAATGTCGTCCAGAATGCAATAATGAATGACTGTTTTACCACCACCAGATAAACCGGCTTCAAAATCTCTGCATAATTGTCAAAGGTAAACTGATAAAGCACCCTTCCCAAAGGTCCCTTTGTCATAAAGCTCATAAATAAAAGCATGGCAACCGGCAGTAAAATAAATAATACTGACCAGATAGTAATCGGCGCACACATGACTACAGAAGAAATCTTTGCTTTGGCAGAACGTTTCTCTTTATGCTTTTTTACAGAATCTGCTGTATTATTCTTCATCTTCCCTGCCTCCTTTGATATCCCTGGCCGAATCCGTATCGACCAGGCTCTTTTCTTTTAAAACAATTCCCTTTTCTACCTTCCAGTACAGATAAATCAAATCCCCCTCTTTTGGAAGGTCATCAACAGAAAACCGATTGATTTTTACCTCTGTGCCATCATTTAAAACAACGATAGTCTTGATAAGATTTCCGACATAAATATGCTCCTTTACAACTCCCTTAATATGAAACCCCTCCACACGCTCCGAGGAAAACAGCATATTTTCCGGACGGACAGAAATCGAAACAGCAGTTCCCGGCGCCAGTTTTTCTTCCCCTGACACTGCCCTTGCTTTCCCAACCTCGGTACCTACCGTTACCACCCCATCCTTATCCTCAAGGACAACGGCATCAAAAATATCAGACTCGCCAATAAACCCAGCTACAAATGTTGTTTTTGGATGCTCGTAGATGTTATATGCCGTATCAATCTGCTCAAGGATTCCCTGATTGATAATTGCAATCCGGTCGCTCATTGTCAGCGCCTCCTCCTGGTCATGGGTGACATAAACAAATGTAATGCCCAATTTCCTCTGGAGACGCTTTAACTCTATCTGCATCTGCTTTCTAAGCTTTAAATCCAAAGCCCCTAAAGGCTCGTCTAAAAGCAGAACCTTCGGACGGTTCACCAATGCCCTTGCAATGGCAACACGCTGTTTCTGTCCGCCTGACATCTGGTTAATCCGGCGCTTTTCAAATCCCTCTAACTGGACAAGCTTTAAGATTTTTAATACCCGTTCTTTGATCTCTTCCTTTGGCACTTTTTTTACCTTTAATCCGTAAGCAACATTGTCAAATACATTCATATTAGGAAATAACGCGTAGTTCTGGAATACCGTATTTACATCCCTCTGATAGGGTTCTTTTTTCTCCACGCTTTCCCCCTGTACCCGGATTACGCCGGTTGTCGGCAGCTCAAATCCAGAAATCATACGCAATGTGGTCGTTTTCCCACATCCGGACGGGCCAAGCAGGGTAAGAAATTCTCCCTCGGCAATGTTAATATTCATGTTTTTTACAACATGGTTTGTGCCGTACCACTTTTCTACATTCACTAAAGAAACAATCGGTTTACTCATAGTTACCTCCATTCCGGCTTTTCCAAGCCCTGCCTTATAACAGGGCATCCTTGCCGCGCTCATTGGTACGGATACGCATCGCATCTAAGACATCTGTTACAAACACCTTTCCATCACCATTTTTACCTGTTCCGACTGCAGTCGAAATATCTGCCAGTATTTCCTCTGTCTGACTGTCTTCAACAACTGCAAACACAAGAATTTTAGGAAGAAGATTAATATCATCCCCTGTAAAATTCATTTCCGGCAGATATCCTTTCTGACGTCCGCATCCCATCACTGATAAACAGGTCATCCCCTGACAGTTATGTGTTGCAAAAATCTCTTTTAATCCAACCAGCTTTTCTGGTCTTGTTATTACCTCAATCTTTTTCATCGCTTCCTCCATTTCTTGGCTGCTTTTTGTTCTATCTGTCTGTTACTGTTTATGGTTTCCCCCTCATATTCGGCAGCCCCTCTGACACACTGTTTTACTCATTTCCCATCAATTCCGTGTAGTAAGTATCCATCAGGCTAATCTGCTCATCGGCGACAGCGACGCTCCATGAGATTGGGAAAAGCTCCTCATATTTTTCATAAAGCGGGCTTTCAAAGAAATCCTTGCTAAGATAATCTTTAAGCAAGTCTTCATTCAGGTTTGGCACTCCGCCGTACTCCTTATAGATTTTTGCATTTTCCTCTGGACGGAGTATAAAGTTAATTAACTCTGCCGCTTCCTCCTGCCTTTCTGAAGAAGCCGGAACTGCCCAATACTGCTGAAATCTCTCACAGCCCTCTTCCAATGGGACAACACCAAATTTTTCCCAGTTATCCTTGGAATCTGCACACAATACCGTGTAGTCCCAGCAAAAAGCTACCGGACATTCCCCATTTTCCAGTTGGGATACAGCGCTTTCCCCAACAAATGCTTTTACATTTGTTTTAATACTCTTTAAGAGTTCATTTGCTTCTTTAATCTCCTCTTCGTTTGTAGAATCCGGCTGGTATCCACAGGCGGCAAGCGCTTCCCCATAAAGTGAAATCGTTGAATTTACCATAGCAATCTTATCCTTTAACTCCGGCTTTGCCAAATCCTTAAAAGATTTGATTTCAATCGGGCAGGTTTCTTTATTGTAAATAACCGATGTATAACTGCAGCCCATATTCGGAACCGTATACTTCTCTTCGCTGTCCCCGATTGGCCCATTTGCCAGATAATCCTCCCGGATATTGGAAAGATTGGTTATTTTGTCCTTGTCCAATTCTGCAAGCAGCTCCCCATCAATAAACGACTCCACATAAGCCCCTTCCAAATCGATTAAATCATATTCTGCATTTCCTTCAATCATCTTAGAAAGCAATGTATCCGTATTGTCAATATAGCTGATATTCACTTTAATTCCCGTTTCCTCTGTAAAATCTTCAAACATTTCCTCTGACCAGGTTCCCTCCCATATCATAATGTTTAGGCTGTCCGCTTTTTTAGAGCCTTTTTCAGAATTTGCCTTACTGCTCCCGCAGCCGCTTAATAATGCAGTACACAGAGCCATACATAAAAATAATGCTATTACACCGCTTATCCTGTTTTTTTTCATGTTCATAATAATCCTCATTTCTGCACACGTTTTTTGTGCGTAACAAATTTGTGTCAAGTGTGCGCAGACACAAATTGCCAAACTCTTGCTACGCAAGAGTTGTGAAAAATGTATTTTTCACACTATTACCTTATCATGTTTCATTGTTACTTCTAAAAAAGAAAAAGCCAACAAAAACATAACGCGTCTTCATTGACTTAATAAGTAAATACTAATATAATTATTTCATTTTGTCAATAATAAAATAATAATTTGTGAAATATCCATAACTTGCGCCGTAAAAATATGTATCTCTTGTCTATTATTTATACTGACGAACAAGAACAATTACCCGGCAACGTCGACTCACGAGCGTCTTTTCTCAAGCAATATGGAAAATTTCATCGCTCGTGAGTATATATTAAAACGATAAAAGAAGTCCTGCGGCCAGATAAAGAGCTGCTGCAATGACACCCGCAATAATCACATATGGCTGCGACGTCCGGTACTGGTCATAAATCGTAACGCGGCACGCTCTTGCAGATACCACGCCAAGGTCAGAAACCACACAGGCATTCGCCCCAAAAAGCCCTGCGGAAATAACTGCACCCAGGCATAAAGGAACGTTTGCTCCCACGGTTGGCAGCACTACTAACATTACTGGAATTGCAATCTGATACAACGTATAATTCAGGCTGAATAAATACTCTGTACAGCTGAAAAATACAAAGAAAATAAATGGCAGCAGACTCGCATAGGGAACTGCCCCGCATACGGAAGCCACAAAATCTTCCATTCCCATAGCATACATACATTCCTGCATGGCATATCCAAGCATTAATATAATAACCATATCAATCATGTCAACAAATCCATCAACAATACACTGCACATATTCTGAAATTGTCTGCAGCCCCTGCACAACATACAAAACACCCGTAAACACTGTTGTCACTGCAAAGGCAATAAAGCAGTTCAAATCAGCAGCCAGAAGAGAAACTACAATGCAAAGCAGCGGAAGAATCAGATTCCATACACTGACATACTTTGTCCGCGGGTTTTCCTCATCAAAATCCTCCTCTTCCTCTGCCTGTGCCTCTTCTTCCGTTCCCTGTATATCTCCCATCTGAATCCCTTTTGTCTCCATCATCTCGTACGCTTTTTTCATCGGACCGATTTTGGGCATTTTCCCGGCTGCAAAAACGAGCGCCATCACAATGGCAACAATTGCGTAAAACATGAAAGGAATGGACCGGATAAAGATACCAGTCGCTTCTGCCTTGCCTGCTACATTTTCTGCTTCCACAATCTGGTAAATAATAAAATATCCCCAGGCGCCAAACGGAAGCATTGCTGAAGCGCAGATACTAATCGTCCGAATGACATAGGCAAGCGCGAGCCTTGGCTTTTTCATCGTATCTGTTAAGGGAGAAAACGCTGCCCCTGAAGTTAAAGCGGACACATAATCATCTACAGAGGTTGCCCCGGCATATATACCTGCCGCAACCATAATCGCTTTGTCATTTCCTTTTGCCTTTTTTGTCACAAATTCCGTAAAAGCCTTTGTGCTGCCCGTCCGTTTCATCGCAATAATAATTCCTCCACACAGGAAAAATGACATATACATTTCAATATTTTCCGCATCCCCAAGCACAACATATAAATCATTCAAAAAACCGCCAAAACATCCAGATTTATACCACAATATATAACAGGAAAATGTTCCAAACACCAGCGACTGTATCACGTCTTTTGTCGTAAGCGCATAGATAAACAGACCTGCCATTGGAACTAAAATCCAAAAGCTTCCCTGCACCATTTCTGTTGGCACAATAAGCAGCACAATCCAGAATAAAATCCAAAAAAGCCATAATTTTACCATTTTCGGTGCAATCTGCCTGGGATTCATATAATACAAAATGCGCTTTATAATATTTTTACTGTCCATCATAATCCTCCATGCCGCCTCTAGCGGCTCAAATAGTGATGAAATTTCCCTTCCTCTCATTAGGCGTGGTTCCAGATTTTTAACTGCGTTCCGATACCACGCTCCACTGCATTGCGGTATACTTCCGAACCCCAGGCGACATCTTCGATTGGCATTCCTTCAATCGCTACAAAAATGATTTCATCATCCGATTTCCTGCCTTCTTTTTTACCCCGGATAATTTCGCCAAGGTGGTCAATAGAATCCCTTGAAATCAGACCGTCTTCTACCATGTAATAGAATTCCTCACCCATGCAGCCTGTCGCCTTACGGAACCCGTTTTCATCATATCCTTCCTCGTCCTCTAAACCATATTCTTCATACATCTTCCAGTTGTCTACCACCTTACGGATGCCGGCCAATTCTGTCTTATCCATATTAAAGAAACTTGTTGCAATCAGGGTAACGCCAGGCTTTAACCATTCCTTTTTATAATATGGATATTCTCCCGGCTTTACCGATACCGACTCACTGATAATATCCGCACCGCGCACTGCCTCTTCTAACGTCCCGCACACAGTCACTTCTTTTACCTGTGGGTAATGTGCTTCGATAAATTCTTTTAAACCTGCCGCTGTCTTTGACGCCAGCGATCCCGCCTTAATTTTTACAGTCTCAATCTTTTTAGCGTTAGTCATAATCGCCCGGAAACAGGCTTTTGCAATTGGGCCTGCCCCTAACATCGTAAGCACTTTAGAATCCTTTCTTGCCAGTAATTTTGCCGCCAGGCCCGGCATAGCGCCTGTCCGCATGGAACTTAACAGATTTGCTGACATATAGGCAAGCGGAGCGCCCGTTTCCACATCATTTAAGGTAAACATCAGGTTTGACCTTGGAATTCCCATCCGGCGGTTATTTCCATTTGAACCATACCACTTGCAGCCGGCCACATGAAACTTTCCCCCGAGATATGCCGGCATGGCAATAAACCGGCGGTCTGCCCCATCATTAACCGGAAACCCCTTAATCTCTGACTTTTTCGGAAACTCTAACATAATCCCATGCGAATTATGCTCCGGTCCTCCCATGATAAAATCACCATCTTCCAAAAGCCCAATCGTCTCCTGCATTACCTCTACACATCTGGCAGCATCCAACACGCCTGCCTCAATCATATCCTCTTCATCCAGATAAAGCATCCGAAGCTTTTTGGATTCCACTAACTTCGCCTTTTCTTCTGCAATTACTGCACTTAACTCACTCATATTTCCCTCTCATTTCTATCGTTCCATTTTCATACAATTCCGTAAATAACTGTATAAAATCCTGCTCTTCCATAATTACCGGATTATCCTGCGTTTCTGACGCATTGGCTGCCGTTTTTGCAAGCCTTGGAAAATCTTGGGGCTTTACCATATCCAGTTCCGAAAAATGCGGAATTTCTAAAGCATCTGCTAACTTCTGCATCTGCTCTACTCCGGCATATGCTAACTCTTCTTCTGAAAGCCCTGCCCCATCTACTCCTAATGCCCTTGCCACATCTGCATACTTTTCTACTGCCCCCGGCACACTAATCCTGGAAACAGGCGCTAACATCATCGCATTAGCAACCCCGTGCGGAATATCATAATACCCGCCCAGCGCTTCAGAAATCGAATGTACACAAGCCACATCTGAATTGCCAAATGCCATTCCGGCCATTGTGCTGGCTGCCATCATCGCATCTAACGATTCTATATCATGCTTTTCCACTGCTAATACCAGATGCTTTTGAATCATCTGAATCGCATAAAGTGCAATGGCATCGGTCAGAGGATTTGCCGCCCTGCACACATAAGCCTCCACCGCATGTGTCAGGGCGTCCATTCCTGTAGAAGCCAGTATTTTCTTTGGCAGCTTATCAATCATCTGCGAATCAATAATCGCTGTTTTTACCGAATTCATTGCTCCCCAAATACAATCTTTTTCCATCGTCTTTGTATTATTGACAATAGATTCATGTGTCACCTCACTGCCAGTTCCACAAGTCGTTGGAATACAAAGTAACGGAGCTATGGGAACCTCCAAATTTCCCTCATACCAATCGCTGCACTTTCCGCCATTTGTCAGAATTGCCCCAATGGCTTTTGCTGTATCCATCACCGAACCCCCGCCTATTGCAATGAGATAGTCAATTCTTTTGTCTACCGCATAGGCAGCGCCCTTTTCTATATCCACATCGCGTGGATTTGGCACAATATCAGACCATGTAAAATAGGTAAGCCCTTTTTTATCAAGATAATCTGTCACTTTCTTTGCAAGCCCGGCAGAAAGCATTCCGGAATCCGTTACCACCAGACCACGCCGCCCCAGTTTTTTTGCTTCCACGGCTACCCTTGAAATGCTTCCGCGGCCAAAAATAATATTTGTTGGCGTAAAAAATTCAAACTCATTCATAATAATCCCCCATGCCGCATTTTCTACGGCTCAAATAATGATGAAAAATGCTGCTTTTGCATTTTTCTTGATTGAAACCGTAATCATTCTTTGGGTGCGTTTTTTGCAGCCTTAGAATGATTTTTCAATCTATCCCCTTACTTTTCACTTCTAAAGCGGTCATAACGCAGTGCAGAAATATCAACCACAGTCTCTTCCCCTGCCACCATCTGCGACAGCATCAGCCCAACAGCCGGCCCAGTGCCAAAGCCATGCCCGGTAAAGCCGCAGGCTAAAATCAGCCCAGGCACTTCCTCTACCCTGTCAATTACCGGAACACCGTCATAGCACAAATCACACCAGCCGCCCCAGGTACGGACCACCTTTGCATCAGCAAGCTTTGGAATATACCCTATGATGGCACGGCATCCGGCAGAAGCTGTAATGGATGTTGTCCTCAAATCCTCAAATGGCTTATCAATAGATTCTTCGAGACCGGAATCTGAGCCAAATACAAACGAACCGTGCTGTGCCTGATGTCCATAAAAATCTGCATCTGCCGTCCCTAACATAATATCAAACATCTGCGGCTGCATTTCCGTAACAAGACATTCTTCAAAAAACTTCGTCATCGGTACGTCGATTCCTACTGTCCTTGCAATAAAACGGCTCTCATAACCCGCTGCAAGAATGATTGTCTCTCCTTCAAATACCTCGCCGGATGACAAAACCACCTTTCTTGCCTTTCCTTTTACCTTCTGCAGCTTTATTACCTTAGCGCCCGTTATATAATGCACACCCAGTTCAAGCGAGCGCTTATAAAATGCCAGCGTTGCTTTCATCGGATTCGCATGGCCATCGGTTGGGCACCAGCTTGCCCCGATAATGTCATCTGACAGATGCGGGCAGATTTCTTTTACCTCTTTCCCATCAATAACCTTCATATCCAGCCCAAGGTTTCTCGCATTGGAGGCAAGTGTTTCCAGTTTTGCAAGATGTGCTTCTGTTTTTCCCAGACGGAGATTCCCCTTCTGGTAATATTCCACATCAACACCCAGTTCCTCAGAAAGCGTCGGCCACATATTGTTTACGGCATACATCGCATAGGGAAGCTCTCTTACATCCCTGCCGGACTGCCGGACACCACCGCCATTCCGGGAAGAACCGCCATGGCCAATGCTATTGTCTGCCTCTAGCACCAAAACACCTGTAATCCCACTTTTTGCCAGATAATAGGCAGCAGCACATCCGTTAATTCCCCCGCCGATTATAATTACATCCGCTGTCATCTTCATTCCCTGTCACCTCCGTCTTCTGCCAGAATCCGCATCTCTATTGGACGCATTGGGGCACGGGCGGTTGCCGGCTCTATTTCTGCCGGCCGTACCTTCAATTCCCTTGCCATAATTCCCTTTACCAATCTGCCACAGGTCTGTCCCTGGCAAAGCCCCATTCCATTCCGCAAATAACGCCTCATCTCTTCCACTGTAAAAATCCCTTCATGAACTGCCTTTCTGATCTCCCCTTTTGTAACCTCTTCACAACGGCAGATCAGCAGGTCATCCTCTGCTCCTGGAACAAAAGGCCCGATTTCTTTTAATTTTTCCTGAATATCAACCATAACTTACCCTCATTTCTATCACATCGTTCTTTCTTGCACTGCGAAGAACGCTGGTTTTGCGTTCTTCTTAGGTGCGATCGCAGCTTTGCCTGGCGAGGTGTTTTCAAGCCTGGCAAAACTTCGCACCTTTTTTATAAAATCGTGCTTTCATCGTCATATCCGCTGGAACCTTTATGGTAAGCAGATTTGTGTGGTCAAATGCTTTTGCACTTTTGCAGGATACCACTTCACAATCACACACCTTTGTCCCATCCCGTCCAAGGGCAATTCCCTTCTCGCCTGCCTCCGGCAATGGCAGAAATTCATAGGGAAGTGTTACCGTGCCATATCCCGGCTCACTTTCCTCATCAACCAGGAATATCGCCTGCCCGGAACAGGACGCCACACACATACCGCACCCAATACATTCTGCCCCTGGCACAACCACCGGAAGAGAGGTAATATTTTTCCCGATGGAAATACAGCCCTTTGCACATGCATCCTGACAGGGATTGCATGGGATATTCTGCGTACATTCCATAACCGGGTGAACCCCTGCCATATGTGTCACGCCGGGATATCGTTCAATCTCGTCCTCTGCCACATATCCTTTCTCTAAAAGATTCATGGAAATATCAATTCCCTCTTCTGTCTTTTCTAACAGCTTCCCTCGGTTTTCCGGGGCAAACATTCCTTTTCTTAACGCTTCCAGCGCTTCCTCTAATTCCCTTTCTCTCGCCTTTTTCCCTTCCTCTGTTATATACCCGAGATATTCTGCAATTACAGCACCAGAAATCCTTCCCTCAATCATCGCCGAGCTTGCCTCCTCAATTCCTGACACATCACCCGCCGCATAAATTCCCGGAACCGAAGTAGCGCCCGATGCATCACAAACCGGAACACAGCCTCCCGGTGTATCCTCCATTTTACAGCCTGCCTGCATTAACAGCTGCGACATTGGTGAAAGACCGACCGCCATACAGATTGTGTCTACATCAAAATGCTTCTTCGTCCCTTCAATAAACTGAAACTTCTCATCAACCTGTGCAATCGTAACACCTGTCACACAGTCACTTCCCTCTGCTTCCACAATTGTATGGGATAAATAAAATGGAACTCCCAGACGGGCAACCTTTGCCGCATGCACACCATAGCCGCCTACTCTTTTGGCAGCGTCAACCAGTGCTACAACCTCACAGCCTGCCTGCATCAACTGAAAGCTGACAACAAGCCCCACATTGCCGGAACCAAGCATCAATATTTTCTCCCCAGCCTTTACATGGTGAAGATTCATCATTGTCTGTGCCGCCCCTGCCCCAATTACTCCAGGAAGTGTCCATCCCGGAAAAGTAACCATATTTTCACTGGCTCCGGTTGCAACTAAAACCGCGTCTCCCTTGACATGTTTTACCTCTTCCCCGATACGGACGGTAACTTCCTTTTCAGGATATAATCCAATGACTGCTGCATTTAAACAAACCTCAACGCCATATTTTTCCGCTTCCTCTAAAAGCTCCTCCCCTATTTGAAACCCACGAATCTTTGCCTTATGCTCCTTTGAGCCAAAAAATTTATGTATCTGCTTAAATAACTGCCCGCCAGGTCTTGCATTTTCATCAAACACAACCGGGTGTAACCCATGCTTTGCTGCTTCCGTGGCAGCAGATAACCCGGCCGGCCCGCCGCCTATTACAATCAGGTCATATCGCTTCATCTGTCGTTCCTCCTTCATAACTTGCTCCATACTGGGTCTGTACTGTCATTCCCTCTTCTAACGGAGTAATACAGGTACGCACATTCGGCTTCCCATTTACCACCATAACACAGTCCGTACAGCGGCCAATCGCACAGAATACACCCCGCGGCTCATGTTTTTTTGCCGTATACCGGTGCGTCATCACCCCTGCAGCGCGAAGCGCTGCAGCAACAGGCTCGCCTTCATACCCCTCCAATGTCTTTCCGTCATATGTAAACTTAACGAATTTTCTCTCCGGGGAATCCCCAAGAATTGGATGCCTCATAATTCTTTTTTCCATAGTTAAAACCTCGCTTTCCCTTTAAGAGCCGCTGCCGTTACAGCTCCAATAACAAAAAAGAGCCATGGATGAACATCTGGTCTCCATTGACTCTTTCTATTCGGAGTATAAACCCTGGTATCATACCAGAGTCAAGACTTTTTTATTTTTTCTTATTATAATCTTCTATAATGCTTTTACCTTAGCTCAGTGCATTCACTTACATCCAGGCCTGCTAAGTTTCAATGGATAGCTATCCTTCATAAGAAAAAACCTCCCAGGCACAGTACTGCCCAGGAGGTTTATTATTTTATATTTGATTTTGCAGTAACACTGCACTACTCTTCTTTCCTGCGGTGCATAGAAAATTCATACTGCTTATAATCTGCCAAAGTATCAGAAATATTCCGGTCATCTGCTGCTTTAAGCTGTTTATCACGCTCACGCTTAAATGCCTTTTCTTCCTGAATATTACCAGGACCAGCCACACAGCCTCCTTCACATGCCATCCCTTCAATGAAATCTTCCGGAAGCTTTCCCGCCCTAAGCAGTAACAATGCCCTTCTGCACTCTTCCGCTCCATTGCACTGACGGACATTTACGCCTGCATTCACTCCCTGCTCCGTTAAAGCCTGCTTTACAGCTTTTGTCACACCGCCGGAATTAGAATATCTCTTTCCATGGATGCTTCCATTCTGCTCCTCAAAAACAGCCGGCTCCAGTTTTACGTTCTTTGCCCGGAAAAGTGCGTTTAACTCTTCAAAAGTAAGCACAAGCTCTGCATTATCGCCCGGATGTTCCTGATCCTGTCCGGCCTCGCTCTTTTTCGCGATACATGGTCCGACAAATATGCAGACTGCATCCGGATGCATTGCCTTTACTAACCTCGCGGTAGCTGCCATAGGGGATACTGTTGTAGATACATGATCTGCAACTTCTGGGAAATGACGGCGGATCATATGTACAAACGCCGGACAGCAGGAAGTTGTCATTTTCTTACCTTCATTGTAAGCTTCCGCCCATTCCCTTGCCTCTGAATCAGAAACAAAGTCTGCGCCGATTGCTACATCCACCATATCTTTAAATCCAAGCTTTTTGATGCCCTTCCGAATAGACTCCATTGTAATATCCACGCCAAACTGACCTTCTGCCGCAGGCGCTACCAATGCATATACCGGCCTTTCTCCCTTTAAGTAATCAATTACTTCAATAATACGGGAACTGTCAGAAATTGCGCCAAACGGACAAGAACTGATACACGCACCGCAACGGATACATTTTTCATCGTCAATGCTCACCCGGCCATCTTCCCCAACCTGAATCGCATCTACAGGACAGGCACGGCGGCAAGGGCGCATAATATCCACAATCGCATGATAAGAACATGCTTCATAACACTGCCCGCACTCTTTACATTTTTCCGGATCAATATATGCTTTTGTACGCGTCATAGATATTGCCCCAAACTTACAAGCCTGCATACATTTCTTACCAATACATTTCTGGCAGTTATCTGTTACGGTAAAGCGCGTAATCGGACAGTTTTCACAGGCCGCTGGTATGATTTTTACAGTATTGCGGCAAGGCTCCCCATCAGCCGGGTTAATATTTTTCGCAAGCATAATCCTCTCACGGACAATCTCCCTTTCCTTATATACACAGCACCGGAAACTTGGTTTGCTGCCCGGAAGGATTTCATAAGGCAGAGTTGCCTCAATCTGGTCAAGCTTATCTTCAAATGCCGCTTTTGCAACATTATAAAGGACTTCATTTTTAATATCCTGGACGGTATCGTTTTCGTTAAGCATATCTTTCTCCTTTCCAATTCGGTAAACAGTAATTTCTTGTTGTCCATCATATCATACTTTGGCTTTGGAAACAATGCTTTTTCCATTGGTTTTTCATCCCAGTTTGATTCAAAAGTTACTGTGAATAGTAACTCTCACATAACTCCCGTTCCTTCCAGCAATATTTTCAAAGCGATAATAATCAGCACAACACCGCCAAGCAGTTCTGCCTTTGCCTGGTACTTCGTCCCAAAAATGCTTCCTATTTTTACCCCTGCTGCTGAAAATACAAATGTTGTCACTCCTATAAACAAAACTGCAGGAAGAATAGAGACCTTTAAAAATGCAAATGTGACGCCAACTGCCAACGCGTCTATGCTTGTAGCAACCGCCAGTAAAAACATTGATTTCGCTGTCATAGAGTTATCTACTTTTTCTTCTTCCCCAAAAGCCTCCCGTATCATATTCCCACCAATAAATACCAGCAAGATAAACGCAATCCAATGGTCATATTTTTCCACCATCTCTGCAAAAAAACTACCCAAAAGATAACCAACTAACGGCATCAAAGCCTGGAACCCCCCAAACCATGCACCTGCAGCCGCCATATGCTTTGCACTGATTTTCCCAAGGGACAGCCCCTTACAGATAGATACGGCAAATGCATCCATGGACAGTCCGGCGGCTAGTATAAAAAGTTCCATAATTCCCATATTTCCCCTCCATCTATGCCTTTATCCTGGACTTTTCCCCTGAAAGCAAGGCATAATAAATAATTACACTAAGCAGGAAAAAGAAAACTGAAATTCCAGCCAATACAATCCTGCCATCTATAAAAAAGCTTAGGGCCATAGACACGCCTATCAGTATCATCTGCAAAAACATATTGACCAAAATCCCTAATGAAACAGACATCCCCTGCTTTACAACTTCTACCTCGTTTTCCCATTGGTACTTTTGGAAACAAATATTAAAAAACATACCAATCACCGTTGAAAAGCTTATTACAGAAACTAATACAACGAAAAATAACAGAAAAGACAACGCATCCAACTGCAGGGTAATCCCAAGGCATACTGTGCAAATAAATGCCGCAGGCAGTAAAAATACCATATTAAATGCCATTTTGCTTTTCAGTATTGTTTTCCAGCTAACCGGAAGGCTTAATAAAATCCAAAGGTTTTTCCCTTCCAGGGACAGCGAAACGCTTGTTGTGCAGGACATTGTTAAAAATACTGCAGCCATAAACGGCGCGCAATACCGGCATTCCCATATTATCTTAAAAACCTTTTCATTTTCCATTAACATGCTCTTTCCGACCGTCAGGCATACAACGGAAGCAACCACAGCAAGAAGCATCCCCACCCCAATATTTAGCAGATAAGGCGCAGAAGAAAGCATGCGTTTCCATTCTTTATAGACCATCGCAGTAATCACAGAATGCCCTTTTTGTTCTTTCATATGATATACTGTTTTCTTCCCCTTGCTCATCAATGCCGTATTAATAGCGCGGTACTTCTTTGCTGCCAAAACTACAAAAAGGTAGTACACCCCAAAAGATAAGACTACAAACCCTAAAAATTCTAAAATTCCCTGGTTGTTAACCGCTGTATCAAACAAAGCGGATATTGGATAAAACCTGTGCATCTGCTGTTGGACTACCCGCGTGAAATCCTCTATTTGATGGATAAACTCCCCGTTATTCCCTATCTCCATTGTATTCAGAAAAATATTGAGTGCAATCAGTCCGCACAAAAAAATCATCATAAAAACTACCTGCACTAAAACTTTAAAACGCGATTTTGAACCAATCGCCGAGGCAATTGTACCAAAAAACGAGGCAATCGTCATTGGCAGAAGCGGCGCAAGCACTGCTGCCACAATCCACATCAGGCAGGCTGCTGCCTTGCCTGTAAAAGAAAGGGAACCCGAATAAATGAAATAAGCGCTCCCCATCGGCAGCATAACCGCCAGGCTGAACAAAAGGTTGTTCAAATACATATATAAAAATTTCCCTGCAACAATTGTCTTAACCGAAAGCGGCAGTGACATCAGCATATCATAATCCTGGAAAGCAAACAGATACCCGCTTGTCTTCACAAATGAAAAGAACAATGTAACAAGGGACACCATTGTAAGCGCAAACCCCGGGATTACTTTGGCCATCCCCATAATGCCATAGCCAAACCCTACCAGAAAACTAAATCCAACTAATATAATCCCTAATATTGTAATTCCAATCAATACCGTGACAGACTGCCCACGTTTCTTTTTATTATTTTCATAGCGGAGCTGGTTTAAGCCTGATTGGTTTAAAAACTGGATTTTCAGAACTGTCCAAAGCTTATTTTGCATTTTCCGTCACCTCCATAAAGACTTCTTCCAGTGACTGATCCTGCACCAGTTCTTCCATTTTCCCATATGCTACAATGCACCCCTGCTTAATGATTGCAATTTTGTCACAAAGCTTCTGCGCCACTTCAAGCACATGTGTAGAAAAGAAGATTGCGCTCCCCTCATCGCACATTTCCCGCATAATGTTTTTTAATGACAGGGCGGCCTTAGGATCCAGCCCAACAAATGGCTCATCCAGCACCAAAAGCTTTGGTTTATGGATTAATGCAGAAATAATCGCAACTTTCTGCTTCATCCCATGGGAATAAGAAGAAATCAGGCTTCCCAAATCAGAAGTAATTTCAAATAAGTCCCCATACTTCTTAATTGCCTCTGTCCTGGCCGCCCCGTCAATCCCAAAAATGTCCGCAATAAAATTTAAATATTGTATCCCTGTAAGATGCTCATATAAATCCGGGTTGTCCGGGATATATGCCGTCACCTTTTTGCACTCCAGCGGCTCCTGCCGCACAGAATGCCCATCAATAAAAATATCCCCCTCTGTAAAATCAAGTACCCCTACAACAGAACGGATTGTTGTGCTCTTGCCTGCGCCATTGTGCCCAATAAACCCACAGATTTCACCTGCATTCACTGTCAGATTCAAATTATCCACTGCTTTTTTCCCGCCTGTGTAGGACTTTGAAAAATTCTTAATCGCTAACATATTTCTTCCTTTCTTGTATCACCAATCAGCATTATGCCAATGTTGGAATGACCCATACTTTGTACTCATGCCTGTTCTCTTCTCTGTCAAAAAGAGTCTCGTCACAATATTTTACCACAAGCGAGGCTGAAAATCTATTATTTCTTACAAGCATTGCATTTGGCCCGCTGCGTACGCGAAAATCAAGGCAGCAAGTTAGGCAGCTGCTTGTTTGGTTTACAGCTATCCCTTTTGTAAATTTGCTGTGCCCTGCACTTTAGATCCCCGCCGTTCACGTTTGTTGCTTGATAATATTGAGGATTGGGAAGACATCATTGAATTGTTAGAAGCAAACGAATATGACAAGGCTCTTGCCGTTACTAAAAAGAAACGTACAAAGAACCAAAACAAATTAGAATCACCAAACGGAGATAACTGACACGAAAACATAAAAGATTGAATCTTATGTGCTGCTATTTTACCATTGCCCCACCTGCCATCAAATGAACATTTTATTGAGTCAAATATTAGTTATTATATTATCCTGAAACTTTAATTCACCTATTTCAATTTCTCCAATAAAATTCTTTACAAAATTAGGCCTTATAACAAAACATACTTCAGAAATATCCTTCAAATGCTTTTGGGGCATTGTATCATAAGATATCGGTATTTTAATTTCAGAATAATTATCATTAATTAAAAAAGTTTGTTCGTAAAATTTGAATAAATTATCTCCACACTTAAACTCAATTGTTACTTTATGAATTGAGTTATTTTTGCTTCTACATTTACAATAAAATACACTATTAGCGGTAATATTGCTCCAATCTTTATGCGGCACAAACTGATAAACACAACTAATAAAATTACTTGGAATAGGATAAAATTCATTTGCTTTAAAATTGCAATCCATTTGATGAAAATTACCATTTAACTCTATTTTTACTGCGTCTGGATCACCATTTTGCGCTACACAAATAATTTTTGAATCTTTAAAATTAAATCCATAATTTTTTCCTACATATATTTTAACATTTTCTGTAAACTGTTTTATTTTATCAAACAATCCGTGCTCCTGCATAAAACTTAACCTTGGAATTATTTGCTTTTCTACTAATTTGTATTCATATAATTTCTTAAATAAATCTTCTGCATCACTTAATATAATACTTTGGATTATTTTCAGAGGAGTATCATTCAAAATATTATAATCTAATGGGGGTACAATTATAGGAAAAATATTATCTTTAAATGCCCATGCAGCCCCCATCTCCATAATACAGAATTTACTATCAATATAATTTTGTGTAATAAGAAAAAGTACAATTTCGGAATCGTGAAGATTTTCTTTTATACTTTTTATAAAATCCTCACCAACTCTTAGTGCATTGTCCATAGATGTGCAAAATATCTCATCATAGTCTATATGGAAACCCTGAACAAGTAAATCGACAAACATTAATACTAATTCCTTATCTTTTGAAGAATGACTTATAAATATTTTCATAAAGTATCCCCTTTCCAAACTTCACTATTTAAGTATTACTCATAATTAACATATTTACTATTACAAAACCTTCATTCACTGCTTAGTGTGGAAGTAATGAAACAAAAACATGAATAAAAAATTTAGGCAAGAAAAAACGTCGATATTTAACCGCCTTAGTAATATCACCAGATCAAAAGATAAGTTTGCAAACTGCCTAAAAACAACTGTATTCAATTATTGTTTCATTAGTTATTATTTTGGTTTTCATTTTGGTCATTATTTTGGTTTTCATTTTGGTTCGTTTTATAACAGCCCAAGTCAAGCAACATAACATTTTGTATGAGCCATTTATACATTTCTTCTCTTCTACTCTCACTCATTTTATCTGCCATTTGAATAGAAGTGAGGTACTTTTCAATTGAATCTAATCTCTTATGATATTCACTAAGTTGTTTGATGCATTTATTATATACCCAAAAGCTTAGTCCCGTAATTAATTCAACTACAGAACCTGCAATAGTTGTAAAAATTATAATATCCTTTTCAAACACAGAAATAATAACAAACCCACATATGTATATAAGAACCCCTAAAATGCATGATATTATTGCTAATGTAAAAGATTTATTTGCCTGCCTTTTACTAATAATATAATATTCCGTTGACTCTCTTACATTTTTGTATAACAGTTTAAATACATCATAATCAGGCTGGTTTTGAATATCTTTTAATGTATCTTCTGTTTCTTGTTTTATATTTCTATTTTCTTATGAACTTATTATATATGATAAAAAAGATGCTATAACTCCACCTATTATTCCAATTATACACTATAAAATATATTCTATTTTCAATACTATATCCTCCCTTATACTTCCTGAGTATAACACATTTTTTTAATATTTGAAATACAAATTACAATCCTGAATATAGGCCAGTTGGTAATCTGCTGATTTTAGGGAGCAAACCAGCATAATGAGTTTACATATCCCCTCTTTTGAATGAGAGGGGTACTTTTTTGCATTAAAATGTCAAAATTCTGTGAATATAATTAAAATGTCCTTCACAAAACGTCACTGGAAGTGCCATTTATTATTAATTCAACCAACAGTATACCGTGGATAAGGGCATTTATTTGCCTTTTCAGTTCAATAATGATACAATATTAAAAACTCGCAAAGAAAGGGGAATTTCTATGTCAGAAAAAAAGAACATTACAATAAGCGTGGCAATCCAGACACGAGAAACACCCATGATGATTCTGAAGCGCTGTATCCAGTGCATCCGTGAACAAACCCTGCCTGATATCGAAATTATCCTTTTAGATTCCAATGATGACAACAGTGTTTATAAAGAAGCCATACGCTGGGAAGAAGGGCTTCTTTCTGATATTATTTATCTGGAAGTCCCGGAAAAAGGAGAATTTATCAATGGGAAAAATGCTGTACTGGAAGCGTATCATGGCGATTATCTTACCTTTCTATCCGCACAGGATACCATGCCTCCCAGACGCCTTGAAGAAGTGTTGGCAGCCTTTAATGAAGACCGCTCTATTAATGTGCTTTATACCGATATAAGCGCGCAGCAGACAAATGTATTAGACCACACAGACCTTGAAATTACTTCAAAAGAATTCCATTATCTGCCACAATTAGTTTTCCACAGGGACTGCTTTGACTGGATTGGGCAGTTTGATACAGATTTAGTTGCCCATTGCGACGATGAAATATGGCTGCGTATCAACTCTCTTCATCTGCCGCACCATATTTCTTCTGAAAACACCACCATTGCAGTCTGCCCAGACTGTTACCACCAGTATTCACCATTGAATGCTGCAATCGGTTACCGCCAGCTCCTTGTAAAATACACATCACTTTTACAGAGAAATATCCCAGCGAAAAAAAAGCTCTACCAAAAAGCTGCCTATGCCTATCAACAAGCCGGCGTCTTCCACCGTTATATCCAATTCAAAACACTGGCTGTCTTTACAAAAAAGAAAAAAGGCGCAAAGTCTTCCCAGACCCGAAAACACTCCGCCAAGTCAAATCCCCCGCTAATTTGACCCGCGCGCAGCCGCCAAGTGCAAAGGAACTTTCAGTTCCTTGCAAGCATTGCGTTTGGCTCGTTGCATGCGCGAGAATAAACCTACTGCTGCATGCGGGAATTCAAAAAATTTACCGCTTTTCCAAAAAATAACCAAGCTTATAATTTGACTTGATATTATAGTTTGTTTCTTTCATTTTCTGGCGCAGCTGTTTTACAACTGTGTCAACTACGCGTCTGCATTCCGGCATCTGCTTTCCCCAGGCTGCTGCCAGAATTTCTTCCCTGCTTATAATTTCACCTCTGCTATGCAAAAAACAGTGAAATACTGCCGCTTCTTTTGGCGTTAGGTAAATCTCTTCTGCACCAACCTGCACCTGGCGTTCTGAAAACCTCTCATAAATATCAGAATAATCTGTATTCGACTTACCTTGCCATTTCTTTTTCATAAAACTCTTTTTCAGCCTTGCCACTAAAATACGGATATCTTTCTCTTTGCTAATATAATCTTCTGCACCTGCATTAAGAGCGTCAAGCTCATATTCTTCTCTCTCACTTACGAAAAGTATTGGAATCCTGCTTTTTCTACAAATCTCAGACAGCCCTTTTTCCCAGTCCTGCCCCTCTGCCTCTTCTGCAAGCTGTTCCAAAGATAACACTGCGGCAAGATATTTTTTCTTTTGCACCCCCTCAAGCAAAACTTCCAGATTATCTGCTTCCTGCATCATAATCCCTTCATTTGCAAGTCCCTTTTTTATCTGCTCGCACCATCCAATATCATCCTCCCACACTAATACACATGCTTCCATAATTTGCACCAAGCCTCAAACGAAAATGCCTGCATTTTCATTTGAGGCGCAAACACAAAGGGTGAAAGATGTGTGTTTGCATTTTACCCCTTCTTCTTTTTTCTTTCACCCTTTCCCTTTCCCATAAACCCTTCGTCGCTTAGGAACTGTAAAATCTACAGTTCCTTAAAACCAATGGGCTTCCTGTCTCAATAGCTATACCCTCTGCACCACCAGTCCTGTACGTTCCAACTGCCCTATCATCTCCTCCACATTGTCCAATGGCAAAGCAAACCTTCCATTTTTTCTCTCGTAAACACGGTAACTGTCCATAATTGCCGCTTCCACCAAATCAACCACCAATACATCTGCCCCCGCTAAAAAAGCTTTTAGCCTTCCATCCTTTAAAACACAGTCCAGTGTAGGGCTGGCAAGAATCTCAGCCTCTGGAAGCATCAGACGGAAAATAGCCAGCAGGTACAATGTCATATCGCCATTGCCGCTGCGTTCCCGCTCAAACTCCGTATGTACAGCCGGGACAAACGCCCCCATATCAATAATCGACGCCTCAAAAGATTTCATAAATTGGATATCCTCTAAAACATTGTCAATCGACTGGTATGGAACTCCAACCAGAAAACCAGTCCCTGTACTGTAACCAGCTTCCCTTAACTGCCACAGGCATTGCTTCCGCAAAAGCAGTGACATATTAGAAGGGAACAGCCTTCGGAAATGAATTTCATTTGCACTTCCATGCCGCAGAATATAACTGGAAGCCCCAGCATGAAACCAACTTCTGTATGCCTCTTCTGTCTTTTCTCCCAGTGAAAGGATAATCCTGCTGTCAGGATATTCTTTTTGGACTGTATTAATCATTTCCTCTACACGCTGCTGCGTATAATAAACATCATCCCCACTTTCCAGCAAAAAACTCCTAATTCCCTTTTTGCCAAATTCCCTGCAGCAGTCCAGGATTAAATCTGTCTCCATCCTATACCGTTTCGCAAACCTGTTATCTCTCCTGATTCCACATATTTTACAGTTATATTTACAAAAACTGCTGATTGGGATTCTTCCCCAAATCTGTATTTTATCCTTTTTCACCCGGCGGCGTATCTCACACGCTTTTTCATTCAGATATTCTGTCGTCTCTATATTCCGAAACCTTAAAAACTCTGCAAACTCTTCCTGTTCCAAGTTCCCAACCGCCATCAGCTTTTGCACTGAGCCTTCCATACACTTCCCCATTATAATCCCTCATTTCTGATATTTAGGAGCTGTCCTGATTCCTTGACTTTTTCTCCGATAACACAGTTTTAAAATTATTCTCCAAGAAATGCCCTTACAGCGCCTATAATTCTTTTTTGTTTACTAACCGGCCTGTTTGATCTTATTTCTAGTTATACTAGTAAACTCTTTTAAGTTCTATAGAACCATATTAAGATAAAATAATATGAAATGCAATAGGAAGACAAAACAAAACCAACAACAAGCTAAGATTTAAGTTACTGCTTATTGCAAATATATTTCTACTATAATATGTGTGCAGAATTGAAACCAAGAAATATTTGCGTAGATACGATAGAATATTTTTTATAAATTGCAACATGTGTGAAACAAGATAAGAAGAAATTATAAAATTTAGCTATTTAATATATGTCTTTCTAAAAACTCTCCCGGTGTCATAATTTCTGGCATCTCAACCTCTACACCCAAAAAGTCTTTGTCACCTGTAATAAAAATATCTATATTTTCAATAATGGCGGTATAGAGCACTGGATAATCATTTATATCTCTAATATTAAAAAGATTTCCCAGCATATGGCGTGGCGTATAAACAAGCTCATATGACAAGTCCGATAAAAAGGAATCGACAGCATAACTCTTTTTCGGAAATTTTCGGGCAACAACGGCGGTTAATTCGTCAATTATAAAAGAGGATAAAACCAGTTTATGGTTTCTTGTGATATAATCTAAAATCTTCTTGAATTGTTCATTTGGAAAAAGCAACATTGAAATCAGGATATTTGTGTCTAACATGATTCGCATTTATATTTCTCTCCTCTTTCCGCACGAATTTCCTTTACAAGTTTTATCACATCCTCCTCATTTTTAATGCCCAATTCCTCTGCCACACCTTGAAAAGCCTCCTGTGCTTTTAGCAAAGCATTCGTAGAAGCATTTGTTAAAATAACTCTATCCCCTTCTTCCATAAAAAGGATTTTATCTCCTTCTCGTATTCCAAGCGCATTTCTGATTGCAATAGGTATTGTAATTTGACCTTTTGACGTTACTTTTGCCAATTCCATATTGGTAATCTCCCTTCTATATTCCTTACTTTCCTTACTTTCTATTATATTGTATAACAGTAAAATGTCAACCTGTTTTTCAAGGAAGATAGACTTTCGGTCTTTGCTGTACTTAAAACTTTTTGATGATAAATAAAAAAGAATGTGCTATCATGGATTCATGGCACATATTTAAAAGAGCTTGGCTTTTGGAGGAATATATCATGGAAAAACCTCAAATATTACTTTTCGATTTAGATGGCACTTTGTTAAGAAATGATAAAACTTTATCTGAATATACGCTGGAAATATTATCCAAATGTAAAGAATGCGGGTATATAATCGGTATTTCAACATCAAGGGGCGAACAAAATTGTTTGAGCTTTTTAAGAGAACTAAAGCCGGGTATTCTTATTTCCAGCGGTGGGGCATTGATACGGACTTTAGGGGTGAAGCTTTGAAGATATGCGTTGAGATACATCAGCCTGGTTTGGCGAAAAGATTATGTGAACATTTTTCAGAACTTGACAGCCAACATTTTTCGGATGGCGATTGGTATAAGTTTACGAAAAGCGAGATTACAAAAGAAAAAGCAATATTGGCAGTATGTGAAGCGTACCATGCAGATGTATCGGAAATTATAGAAGGGAAAATTGTGCAGGATGCAGATCAATTGGATGCAATAGATATAACGTAGAAGGGAGGTTCTTGATTGAGAAATTTAATTGATTTACTGTGCTTTACAAAAGAAAATATTTTTGAAATTTTTCATATCGCAGATAAAATTCAAAAGGGGAAATTTAAAAATTTCCTAAATGGGAAAAGCGTGGTTTTATTCTTCCCCAGTACAAGTCTAAGAACCCGTGTAACATTTGAAAAGGGAATATATCTGCTTGGCGGACAGTCAATACTATTTCCGACAGAAACCTTGGATAAAAAAGAAAAACTGGAAGATGTTTGTGGATATCTGAATAATTGGGCAGATGGAATCATTGTCAGACATAGAAATATAGATGTGGTTAAGAAACTTGCGCAACATTCAACAATTCCTGTCATTAATGCAATGACAGATTGGAATCATCCCTGTGAGATTATTTCAGATATGTATTCATTATCTAAAATCAGAGTAGATTTTACAAAAGACAAATTCCTTTTCTGTGGTAAATCCGGCAATATTGGTCTTTCATGGAAGGAGGCGGCGAATGTTTTAGGATTTGAATTGTCACAATGTTGTCCAAAAGGATACGAAATGGAAGGAGTGCAGGCATTTAAGGATATCAAAGAAGCTGTTAAGGGCAAAGATATTATATGTACAGACTCATTACCAGCAGACATACTTGGAGATTTTGAACACTATCAGATCACGAAAGAAATTATGGATATGGCAAATAAAAATGCCATTTTAAACCCTTGTCCGCCATTTTATCGTGGCGAAGAAGTATCCGAAGATGTAATTGATTCTGATTACTTTGTTGGCTATCAGTTTAAGAAAAGTTTGTTAGAGGTGCAGCAGGCTATTGTAATCTACTGCTTAATGCACGAAGGAGGAACTGCCGCATGGGGAAACTAAATGTTGACGGAACGGAAATACAAGCCTTACGGATTGAGGAAGATGATTACATTTCATTAACCGATATGGTAAGAAAAATTGACAACGGACCTACCCTGATAGAAAAATGGTTACGAAATAAAAACACATAAAATTTCTTGGCATATGGGAAGAAATGTATAATACAGACTTCAATGTTGCCGCCTATGAAGAAATCATGTTGGGGGCGGGGTTAAACCGCTTTATTATGTCAGTTAAACAATTCCCGTATATTTTGTGTTATAACGTTTTATGTGATTTTGTTGTCTCCACTTCGCTTCGGCTAGCACAGAGCAGATGTCCACCGGACATCTTGTGCCTTCATTTTTTCCCTTATCCGGGTTCGTAATACCCTGTGGGAAGATATAACACAAGGGAAACATTAAGGGAAAGCTCACCTGCGATAAACTTAGTGTTTTCAAGGGTTAGAAGGGATTTTAATAACAAAATATAACAGCTAATATTACCCTAAAAAAACATCAAATCACAATCGGAATTTATAAAATAAGTGAGTTTAATATGAAAAAAAGAATTATTGTGAGAAGAATACTTTTAAGTGCCATATTTTTAATGATTATACTGTTTGCTGTTATCCATTATGATTCAAAAGAATATTCGGTCAATAATGAACAGGCATATGTGAATCGGATATGTGAGATGACAAATATTCCTTCCATGTCGATTGCTATTATAGACAAAGATGTAGAAATATTTCTGAATTATAGCAGAGATGACAATGTGGTAATTGATGAAAAATCATTATATGAGCTTGCGTCTACAACAAAAGCGTTTACGGCATTAGGAATATTACAATTAGAAAAGAAGGGCAGATTGAAACTTACAGATTCTGTAGACCAATATATTTCATGGTTTGAACCAGAATTTAGAAACGAGAGAGCGACAATTACCATTCAGCAATTATTAGAACACACCAGCGGGATACCAACGTGGACAATATGCCTGATTCCATCTGGTACAAATGAAAATAGCAGCCTACGTCAAACGATTGAAAAAATCAAAAACATTGAATTGAATAATGAACCAGGCAAGGTACATGAGTATGCTACTATCAATTATGATATTTTGGCATTGATTATTGAGGAAGTAACCGGTCAAAAATTTGAGAATTACATGAAAGAAAATGTACTTGAAGCACTTAATATGCAAGATTCATTTTTCAGAACCAATAATTTTTCGGAGGAAATAACGCAGGGAAACAAAGTGGATTTCCTGAAAACAAGGTCATTTGACGCCCCGGCATATTATGGAAATATCGCTGCAGGATATTTGGTTTCAAATACATCAGATTTAGTAAAATGGATGAAAAATGTAAACCGGCTATTTGATTTTGATGAATTTACAGCAACTAATGCCAACCATTATTATGCGGGATGGAATGTTTATGATGATTATGTCTGCCATTCGGGCAACAACCCAAACTACGCTTCCCAAGTGATAATCAGCAGAAATAACAAAGTTGGAGTGTTTGCCCTGTCTGCATTAAGCGGCTCGTCAGCAACAGAGGCTGCGGAAAACATATATCGGATGCATTTAGGAGAAACCATTAAAATCGGTCTGTATATAGATAATAATGCGTTGCTGGATTTTGCAAGCATAATGGCAATTCTTTTTTTGATATATTTACTGTTGCTTATACGGATAGATTCAAAGAGAAAAGCAATTTGGAGTTTATTATTAGGCAGTATTTTCATTGTTGGAATCATTTTATCTCCATTTTTATTACATTATAACTATTATTATTTGTATGTATGGTGTCCGAGCAGCTTATTAGTTTTTCTGACAGCAAGCGCCTGCTTTTCCATCATTCAAATATGTAACAGTGTTGTATGGCTAAAATGTTATAAAATGAAAGATTAAAAAGCGGAGTTTATAAGTATAAAATGTATCGATAAACTCCGCTTTTTTGTGAGGTAAAAAAGATGTATGAAATTTGAGCCACAATCTGATGAACAAGAAATGAATGGAATCAAGTTTACCCCTATGAAGTACACAATCTGATAATTTCCTGCTTATCGGGTGAACAACATATCATCAATTGTTTGCAAAAAGCATTCAACCTCTTTGTTGAATGTAAGGTGTCTTTTATTTGCAATAAAATGATTACCTTTAATAATGGATAATTTTGCATTAGGTATATTTTCCGCAATTTCTTTTGTATGGGATTCCTTAATTATATCACTTCTTCCACAGATTACGAGCGTGGGAGCAGTTATCTTTGATAGTTCGGTTCGGTCAATATTTGGTTCGTTCACCATTAACCCAAGCATTTCGGCACTCTTTTTTGCACCAGACGATTTTAAAGCAAATCGTTTTGCTATTTTGTATCCTAATTCGATAGGGATTTGTGTCGTTCTTTTTACCCCTTTTGGATTCAAATTCCCTCCATTCAATATCAATGCCTTTACCTTGTCAGGATAATTCATTGCAAATTTCATTGCTATATTTGCCCCGTCAGAAAATCCCAAAATAACCGCATTTGAAATTTTACGACTTATCATAAAATCGTATAAGTCATAGGAAAACTGCTCAATTGTAAAAGGTTTAGTGCCTCTTGGCGATTTACCGTGACCTCGTGTATCTAAAGCAATAACTCTGTATCTGTCGCTAAAATAATCTATTTGATATTTGAAATATGAGTTGTCTTCTCCGTTCCCGTGCAAAAGAATGAAAGGCTCCTTATTTCCTTTTTCTTGATAATATAAAGTTATATTCATTTATATCTCCTCGCAAATTTCAATTTATCGATTTGATGTCCAACTCTGTGTTTTGGCTTTAACCCCCTTAATGACCGTTACTGTAAATCCTTTGCATCAATATCAAAACTTTCCGTTTTCAAATCACAATAATGTCTGCCCTTTATTGCAGTAAATTTTAATACACAGTAATCTGGGTCAGTTACACCCTGTTTATAATACATTGTATCCCCAGTACGCCAAATTTCCCGCTTTGTTTTATCGTCCTGCAAGACTTCCATTGTACCAATTAGCATAATGCCCTCATATTTAAAGCGTCCCTTGCTGAAAAAGTAAATGCTTGCCTTTGGATTTTTTATAAACTGTTGCGAGCGCATAGCGGACGTATTTGTTGTAAAATAAAAACAATTTCCCTCAATCTTGCGTGGTACAAACATTGCTTTTATATTTGGGAAACCTTCTTCATCCACGGAAGCAATAAATGACACTTTTTGTTTTTTGATAAATTCAATAATATGTTCTCTTGTTTTCATTGGAAATTATCCTCCTCATGAAATTATTAGTTTGTATGCAGATTATCAATCAAGGTTTCAAGTATTCTGGCAAGATACTGTTCAAATTGTCTTTGCTCTTCTTCTGAAAAGCCTTGATAAAATAATACATTCATCTTCTGAGATACCATTTCATATTTTTCCTGTAATGATTTTGCATACTCAGTGAGTGACACAATCATTTGCCGGCGGTTGTATGGGTTAGTATTTCTTTCTACAATTCCCTTATTTACCATTCCATTTATTACAACAGAAATAGTATTTTTTGCAAGAGAGGTTTTTTCACTTATTTCACTAATCGTAAGATTATCTGTTTTCCATAGAATAAATAATATTCGTCCCTGCCCACCACTTATTTCAATGCCATTTTCAAGTAGTAACCTTTCAAAAATTCTATCTTGAAGTTGTTTGATTTGTGTAATATAAAATCCACCTTTCGTTTCCAAATATATCACCTCAATTCCAGTTAGAACCTTTCTATATAGAATGATTATACTAAATAAGCTTTAATAAATCAATCTCTAAGTGGAAATATTTCCAAATATTTTAACTTTGGCCGTGAATAGCGTTACTATTCACGGCCATTATTTTTTTATCGAAGTTTCATTCTAAATATGCTATACTGTAATTATCAGGAAAAATCCTGTGGATTTAAAATAATAATATTATGAATAAGGAAGAGATTTGCCAGCGTCAAACGAAGACAAACTCTTCTTTATTTTTTCAACAATCCAAAAGAGAACCCGGTTTCATCACCGGGTTTTCCTTATTCCTTTATTTCTTCTGCAATCTGTTCTTTTAAAACCGCCTTTCCGGATACTAAGGTCACGCAAACACAGATAACGATGTTCAATAAAATAACTGCCGCCAGAACTTCCCACGATATAAATGCTTTTGGATGAAGATAGAGATATACATGTACCATAAAATAATATAGCACTTTTTGTATAATAAAATAACAAATCAGAACAGTAATTCCAGAGTAAATCCCATAACGCAATCCTTCCTTTGCAATCATCTTTTTAAATCCTGTATCAGTAATCCCCATTGCCCGGAGAATGCCAAATTCCCGTTTTCTTGCAGCTATCAGATACTGCATGCTATTCATGATATGAAGAAGGCTGATTCCGAGAAGTACAATAGCGATTCCATAATAAAAGAACATCTTCTGGAACAGATACAAATTCTGCTGCCTGCTCTGTTCACTGTAGTCTTTTACAATGCACTTATGAACATTTTTTGTAATTTTCCCAAGATTCGCAGAAACTTCCTTTGCCCCACTCCCTGAAGTTACTGAAATACTGACTGTCTGATATTCTTTCACACCAAAGTTCTGCTCCATCTGCTCATTTGTCATAATAAAATGGTTGATTATCTCAAAAAAGCCTTGATTTACGGGCATACAAGCAGGATTTCAAGCTGAATTTACTACCAATTTACTACTTTTGAGGGAAAGAGCCTTGATATGCCGCCCGGAACCCTGCCAGCCCAGCCACCAGCACACAGCATTGAGAAAGAATAAATGAAAACTGAATACGACGCAAACGCGGCATTTCTCTATCCCAACACGGGAGAACAGGAACGCCGCTTTTTTTATGCCCTCATGTTACGCAGTAGGGGCAAAAAGAGCCTTGCTATATGCGGCTTTGCGGGCGCACTTTTGCCGGGGACAGGGATTTATACCTAACCCCGGCAAAATGGCGTTCTATCGCGTAACAAATCCACAACCAAAGGAGTGATGAAGCTATGGCAGTTTTCCGAGTGGAGCGCAACAAGGGCTATACCGTTATGAGCAACCACCATTTACGCAACAAGGAGCTGACCTTAAAGGCAAAGGGGCTTTTATCGCAAATGCTTTCCCTGCCCGAAGATTGGGACTACACCCTTGCGGGGCTGTCACAGATCAACCGGGAAAGTATCGACGCTATCCGTACCGCCGTATGGGAACTGGAAAAAGCCGGGTATATCAAGCGGCGGCAGGGACGGGACGAAAAGGGCAAAATGACCGCCATTGAATACACCATTTACGAGCAGCCTCAGCCGCCGGACGACACCCCGCCGGGATTGGATAACCCGACATTGGAAAATCCAACACCGGGCAATCCGATATTGGAAAATCCGACACCGGGTAAACCGACGACGGAAAATCCAATGCAATTAAATAAAGATATACAAAGAACTGACTTACCAACAAAAGAAAAAATAAATACGGATTTACAAAGTACCCATTCCATTCCTATCCTTTCCCCTAACCCCTCTCCTTTGGAGCAGGAAGCGGCTGCGCCGCCGGAACGGAAACGAAAGGAAGCGGAAGCACAGACCGCTTTTGAGATTTACCGGGAGATCATCAAGGAAAATATCGACTATGACATTCTCATACAGGATATGAAGTTTGACGGGGACAGGCTGAATGAGATTGTAGACCTCATGCTGGAAACCGTCTGTACCCGGAGAAAGACGATCCGCATTGCCGGGGACGACTACCCCGCCGAGCTGGTAAAGGCAAAGTTTATGAAGCTGGACGCTGAACATATCCGCTTTGTGCTGGACTGTATGAAAGAGAACACAACCAAAATCCGCAACATCAAGCAGTATTTACGGGCGGTGCTTTTCAATGCCCCGTCCACAATCGGCAATTATTACACGTCCCTTGTGGCTCACGACATGGCAAGCGGCGCACTTGCGCCAAAGGAGCCGCACGACCCCTATTCATTCAAACCGGGCGAAAGCCTGTAACCACCCACAACCACAAAAGGAGGATTTTATTATGGCACAGAAAATGACGGGAGCATTGGTATTTGACGAGCGCACAGACCGCTACGACATTCGCTTTGACCTTGCCAGCTATTACGGCGGGCTGCATTGCGGGGACTGTTTCGACGTGTTCACACGCGGCAAGTGGAAGCCGACCCGTATTGAAATGAACATGGCGCAGGAATGGTACTTGGTGGGTATCAGAGCCGACGACTTAAACGGGCTGCGGGTGCGTATCTGACCGCCGCCCCATAGACTACCCCGAAAGGAGGGACAGACCCCATGCAGGACGAAATCAACGAAAAAACCGTTGCCCTGTATATCAAGACCGGGAAGCTGACCGCCGAAGTGCTGCAAAAGGCAATCAAAAAGCTGCTCTCACAGGCAAAGAAAGAGCTTGACAGACAGGCAATCCCCCACGGGAAGCAGACCTTAAAGCAGCTTATGAAGCAGAATACAGGCGTTTCCAACATTGAGATCACAAAGGACAACATCAAAGCCTTTGAGAGTACAGCGAAAAAATATGGTATTGACTTTGCGCTGAAAAAGGACGCGACGGAAACCCCGCCCCGCTACCTTGTATTCTTCAAGGGCAGGGACGCGGACGCGCTGACCGCCGCTTTCAAGGAGTTTTCCGCAAAGAAGCTGACGCAGGATAAGAAGCCCTCAATCCGAAAGGCATTAGCCGCTTTCCGGGAAAAGGCAAAGGAGCTGAACGCCAGCCGCCAGCAGACCAAAAACAAGGACAGGGAGGTATCGCTATGAAGCCGGAAATTAAAAAGCTGCTTATCCTCAATCTCCCGTATCTGCTTTTTGTGTACCTGTTTGACAAGGTGGGCGCGGCTGTCCGGCTTTCCCCCGGCATGGACGCAAGCCAAAAGATTTTACATCTTGGGGAGGGCTTCACAGCCGCCTTTGCCAGTGCCGCGCCCAGCTTCCACCCTGCCGACCTGCTGATCGGCGTTGCCGGGGCGGTGATTATCCGGCTTGCCGTTTACCTAAAAGGCAAGAACGCGAAGAAATACCGCAAAGGCATTGAGTACGGTTCCGCGCGTTGGGGAACCGCCGACGATATAAAGCCGTACACAGACCCGGTATTTGAGAACAATATCCCCTTAACACAGACGGAACGGCTCACCATGAACAGCCGCCCGAAGCAGCCGAAATATGCAAGAAACAAAAATATCCTTGTGATCGGCGGTTCCGGCAGCGGCAAGACAAGGTTTTTCGTCAAACCGTCGCTTATGCAAATGCACAGCAGCTATGTTGTCACAGACCCGAAAGGCACTGTCTTAATCGAGTGCGGGAAGCTCTTACAGCGGGGCGGCTATCGGATAAAAGTGCTGAACACAATCAATTTCAAAAAGTCCATGCGCTACAATCCCTTTGCCTATCTGCGGAGCGAGAAAGACATTTTGAAGCTGGTAAATACCATAATCGCCAACACCAAAGGCGACGGGGAGAAATCCGGGGAGGATTTTTGGGTGAAGTCGGAACGGCTTTTTTACTGCGCCCTTATCGGCTATATCCACTATGAAGCCCCGGAGGAAGAAAAGAATTTCACGACGCTGCTTGAAATGATAAACGCCAGCGAAGCCCGCGAGGACGACCCGGAATTTCAAAGCCCGGTTGACCTCATGTTTGAACGGCTGGAAGAAAAAGACCCGGAGCATTTCGCTGTCCGGCAGTACAAGAAATTCCTGTTATCGGCGGGCAAGACGCGAAGCTCTATCCTCATTTCCTGCGGTGCGCGGCTTGCGCCATTTGACATACGGGAGCTGCGGGAGCTAATGGAAACGGACGAAATGGAGCTTGACACGCTGGGGGACAGAAAGACCGCCCTTTTCGTTATTATCAGCGACACCGACGACACCTTTAACTTTGTCGTGAGTATTCTCTACACACAGCTATTCAACCTCTTATGCGACAAGGCAGATGATGAATACGGCGGGCGGCTTCCCGTCCATGTAAGGTGCTTACTTGATGAATTTGCCAATATCGGGCAGATACCGAAGTTTGAAAAGCTCATAGCCACCATAAGGAGCCGGGAAATCTCCGCGTCAATTATCTTGCAGTCACAGAGCCAGCTAAAAGCCATTTACAAGGACAACGCCGACACAATCACGGGGAATTGCGACACGACCCTTTTCTTGGGCGGCAAAGAAAAAACAACCCTTAAAGAAATGTCGGAACTTTTAGGCAAGGAAACCATAGACAGCTTTAACACGTCCGAAACGCGGGGACGGGAGCTTTCCCACGGGCTGAACTATCAAAAGCTGGGGAAAGAGCTTATGACACAGGACGAGATCGCCGTTATGGACGGGGGCAAGTGCATTTTACAGGTGCGCGGGGTGCGCCCGTTCTTTTCGGATAAATTTGACATCACAAAACACCCGAAATACAAGTACCTGTCCGACGCAGACCCGAAAAACGCCTTTGACATGGAAAAGCACATCAAACGCCGCCCCGCCATTGTGAAGCCGGAGGAAGAATTTGACTACTACGAGATTGACGGGGAGGGCTTACAGGAGGACACAGACCATGAGTGAACACCCCGGAACTGACAGGCGGCGGTTTACGGTGCTTGTCAACCCGAAAATCCGGGAGGAACAGCGGCGAGAAGCCGCCCTGCGGAAATTTATTAAGGATTGTGAACGGCTCTACGAGAAGAACCGGGCGCATTTACAGGAGGACGCAGACCATGAATAAAGGTATCAGTAAAGAAATGGAGATACGGGAGGTTATGAAGTGGCAGCTACTTATAGCCGGGGCGGTTGACGCTGCCATTAAAGGTACAGAAAGCTATATCCGGCACATAGAGCTGACCCACCAGCAGGGAGAAAGGAGGGATTGCAATTAAGAACAGAAAAACCGGGCGTGAGATACGCGCCCCTTGCGCCGTGGAAATGTGGATAACAGGCTATGGGGCTATGGAAAACGCCATTCACAGCACATGGAAAAGCCAAAGTGCGGCTTTCCCACGTCCTGCAAACAGCGTTTCCCACAGCCCCAAAAGAGCAGCCAGTTACCCACATTCCCACACCGCCGACTGCTACGGAAAAAGACCCTTTCCTGCCTGTCATTTATAAAAAGATTTTTTAAGGAGCTGATCGGAAATCAAGAACGTAAACACGGGCTACATGGTACGCGCCCCTACCGGGGGACGTACCGCCCAACCCCTTACAACTGAATACCGCCGCGCCGCAGAACTTACGCAGCGTGGGGACACCGCCTTTCATACAGGGCGGTTTTTTTATGCGGCGGCGACCAAACGCTGACCGCCTTTTGTCCGCTTGCCGGACAGCCGCAGACGCGGCAGAAAGGATATATTCATGGCATTTTTCAATAGCGCAGTAGACGTTTTGCAGACCCTTGTTGTAGCACTTGGAGCCGGACTTGGCATTTGGGGCGTGATCAATCTCATGGAGGGCTATGGCAATGACAATCCGGGCGCGAATGCTCATGTACGGTAAGGAAGCAAGCAACCGAAAACAAGAGATAGACCGCCAGCACTACACTATTCCGAACCAAAGACCAAAAGATAAGCATTGTGGGAAAATCTAAACTTTTGGATTTTCCTACAATGCCGACTACGGCGGAATCCTTCCCACTCCTTATATCTTTATTTCCGTATACATTGAATTTGTATTTAGTAAATGCTATAATGTCCCTATTCAAATTATAAATGTGTTGAATTAGTTACATGTACATATTTTTTGTGCCGCATAAATACCCTGTTGAGGTTGTCGTTCTTTGTCCAGATGTGGAAACAATAAAAGGAAGGGAACGATACAGGGAGAAAACAGGCTATTCCGGCTTTACGGTTGAAACCTTATACGATACATTTATGCAGACAACACCACGGATCGGCTTTTGGCTGGACAATTCCAACCAAACACCACAGCAGACAGCAGAAACCATTCTGAACGCCAGAAAGTCGGTATGATTGTTACATATAAGGGGAAGAAAAATTTCTTTTAGGTACTTTCTTTCCTAAAACTAATGTGATATAATAGCATCATTCCAAAAAAGGAGTAAAAAATATGCGGCAAGGTATTCTTAAATAAAACTATAATCAAATAGTGGGAACAAAGGATTATGATAGTCCCTTTTGTGGGGGCTTGGTTTTTTGTACCCAATTTAAGAATACTTTTGCCTTATCAATTTTGACATATCCGAAAAACAGCAATCACAAACAGGTGTATGCTGTATATGTGTATGTCCGCAAATTATAATCCCCAGTGGTAAAAGTATTTTACTGCTGGGGATTTTTATGCCCTTTTGGGGCTGTAAAAGGAGGACAATCACATGAAAATAATCAATATTGGAATTCTCGCCCATGTAGACGCAGGAAAAACAACATTGACGGAAAGCCTGCTGTACACCAGTGGAGCGATTGCGGAACAAGGAAACGTGGATAAAGGAACTACAAGAACAGACACTATGATTTTGGAACGGCAGCGCGGAATTACCATTCAGACAGCGGTTACTTCTTTTTGCTGGAATGATTATAAAATCAATATCGTGGACACTCCCGGTCATATGGATTTTTTAACCGAAGCATACCGCTCTTTATCTGTCCTTGACGGAGCTGTTTTAGTCATTTCGGCAAAAGACGGCGTACAGGCACAAACCCGTATATTATTCCATGCGCTTCAGAAAATGGACATTCCGACAATTATCTTTATAAATAAGATAGACCAAAATGGGATCGACCTGCGGCGTGTTTACCAAAGCATTAAAGATAAACTTACCAGTGATATGATTGTCATGCAGGAGGTTTCCCTGTCGCCAAAGATAACCATGACCGATATTTCTGATTTGGACAAATGGGATATGATTATTTCCGGAAGCGATGAACTATTAGAACGATATGTTGCAGAGGATTCTTTGGATATACAGGAATTACAATATGAAAAGTGCAAAAGAACCAGATGCTGCTCTTTGTTTCCTGTTTATCATGGGAGTGCAAAAGACAATTTAGGAACAGAAAAACTGATTGAAGCGATTACAGAAACTTTCATTACAGAAACAGACGATATTCAGTCTGAATTATGTGGATATGTTTTTAAGGTTGAGTATACAGAGCGGAAAAAACGGCTTTCTTATTTACGCCTGTATCATGGGACGCTCCATTTACGGGATACCCTGCTGCTGTCAAAAAAGGAAAAAATAAAGATTACAGAAATGTGTATTCCGTCAAATGGTGAAATCGTCCCGGTTGACCATGCCTGTCCGGGAGAAATTGTTATTTTAGCTGATGATACTTTGAAACTGAACGACATTCTGGGAAATGAAAAACTCCTGCCTCACAAAACACGGATTGATAATCCCATGCCATTACTTCGGACAACGGTAGAGCCGCAAAAGCCGGAGCAAAGGGAAGCCCTGTTAAATGCCCTCACAGAGATTGCTGATACAGACCCTCTTTTGCATTTTGACATTGATACTGTTACACATGAGATTATATTATCTTTTTTGGGAAAAGTACAGTTAGAAGTTATTTGTTCGCTATTAGAAGAAAAATATCATGTGGGCGTGGCTATGAAAGAGCCTTCGGTTATTTATCTGGAAAGACCGCAAAAAAAAGCGAGCTACACGATTCATATTGAAGTGCCGCCGAATCCGTTTTGGGCATCTATTGGTTTGACTGTAACACCGCTTCCTGTTGGAAGCGGAACACAATATAAAAGCGAGGTATCTCTCGGCTATTTAAACCAAAGTTTTCAAAATGCCGTCATGGAGGGTGTGCGTTATGGAATGGAGCAGGGCTTATATGGCTGGGGAGTGACAGACTGCCAAATTTGTTTTGATTATGGAGTTTATTACAGCCCGGTCAGCACCCCCGCTGATTTTCGTTTTCTTGCGCCTGTCGTGTTGGAGCAGGCATTGAAAAAAGCAGGAACACAACTGTTGGAACCATACCTTTCCTTTACCCTTTTTGCACCGCAGGAATATCTTTCACGGGCTTATAATGACGCACCAAAGTATTGCGCAATCATTGAATCAACCAGACTTGAAAAAGATGAAGTTATTTTTAAGGGGGAAATCCCTGCCCGTTGTATTGGTGAATATAGAAATGATTTGAATTTTTATACAAATGGAAGAAGTGTCTGCATTACAGAATTAAAAGGGTATCAGGAAACTTCCGGCGAGCCTGTGTTTCAGCCACGCCGCCCGAACAGCCGTTTAGACAAGATCCGGCATATGTTTCAGAAGATAATGTAACATCTTGCGCAATGCAAACGTTCATTGCTGGCTATTGCGAAATATCATTGATAAAATCAGCATCAGAGAGGAGGAACCATTTTGAACCAGAAACAGACGGATATTACAACAGGAAAGCAAATACGTCATCTGCGAACACAATCGGGAATGACACAGGAAGAACTGGCTGGGAAATTGAATGTTACCCGGCAGGCGCTATCGAATTGGGAGAGAGATGTTAATGAACCCGATTTAAATACGTTGAAAAAAATTTGTTTTCTTTTTGGAGTCCACATGGACGATTTTGCGAAGGAGGTAATAACAAAAATGGAAACATGTGAAAAAAAGAGAAACGACAATTTAATAAGTATGATATGGCAATTGGACTTTTTTATGGTGTCGGGATATTTCTTGGCATTGGTATTTTCTTTGTTGGCGGTTTTATGACAATGTCGGGTGCAGGGTGGGGAGCATCACTATTTGGCGGTGGCTGTTTTTCTCTTGTATTTGGCTTGATATGCCATGCAGTTATTACATTGAGAAGAAATGACAAATGATGACATATCCTGCTTTCTAGTCTTTTCGGTCATATCGCGTAAAAAAGCCGCTGCTTTTGGCTTTCCAATAGCGGCGGCAAAGGGAAATATCCTTTGAATACCTTACAGAAGAAAAGTTTTGCAGCATTATAAAAATAAAAGCCTATACCATTTTGGAAAGAAAAGATACATAATAGTCAAGACGGCAACAATCAGAAGTTATGGAGGGTAACAATGGAATATAGTAAGGAAGATTTAATGGAAGCAAAAAGGCAAATTTTGGGAGTGGGAGAGAACATGGGAACAGAGGAAAGCAAAAAGATCTGGGAGAAAAACGCACAATTTTGGGATGATGCAATGGGTGACGAATCCAATGAATTTCACAGAGAGGTAGTACGTCCCAAAGTAACGGAACTTCTCTCTCCTGATCCTTCGGATTACATTTTGGATATTGCGTGCGGCAATGGAAATTATTCTTCGTATCTTGCACAGAGAGGCGCTTCGGTCGTCGCTTTTGATTACAGCAAAAAAATGATAGAATTGGCTAAAAGACGGCGATCACAATATGCAAAACAAATTGAGTTTTGCGTAGCGGATGCGACCAATAGAGAAAGCTTATTAGGATTAAAAAGAAATCGAGCCTTTACGAAAGCAGTTTCTAATATGGCAATTATGGATATTACGGATATTGAACCGCTTTTTATGGCTGTTTATGAACTATTGGAGGAAAACGGGATTTTTGTCTTTGCAACGCAGCACCCTTGTTTTATCACATTGACTGAAAAATATATGACACCGCACAGTTACTATGATATAGCGATCGAAGGGCAGCCGGAGGAGCAGATTTATTATCATCGTTCCATACAAGATATTTTTAACCTTTGTTTCAGAGCTGGATTTGTCATTGATGGATTTTATGAAGAATGTTTCAAAAACAATAAAGAAATTCCTATGGTAATGATAGTAAGGCTTAAAAAGGTAAAACGTGATAGCTTAAAATAAATTCAAGTTTGCCGGATAAATAGCAAACCCGGCCGAGCCAGTCAACGGTCAAGATGAACGGGCTTCGCCCGCCGTTGACAGCCCCGCCCGGTTTTGCAGTTAGGCAGTCAAGGAGCGACAGCCTAAAGTGCTGCCGCCCCTTACTATCATAAAAAGCAACTACTAACCAGCCACAGCCCTTTTGGGAGGAAAGGGGGATTTTCCATGACCTGTACAGAAGAATATCGGGAACATATCGAGTACACTTTCCATGCCTTTTGCAAAGTCGTTATCCGAAATGCAACGATCAACGCAGCGAGGACACGGAGCAGGAAGCACAAAAGAGAAATATCCCTTGAATACCTCACAGACGAAAAGCACTACCCTTTAGGCACGACAGATGAATATTTCCAAGCCCCGGAGCCGGACGAGGAATACATACTTACCCTTTGCGGCGATACGGTCATTTTCAGCAGCGGTTTACTTGCGGAAGCCCTGTCACGGCTGGACGAACGGGAGCGGGAAATGATTTACCTGTCCTTTTTCAAGCGTATTCCACAGCACGAAATTGGCAGACAGTACGGGCGCAGCCGCAGCACAGCGGGCTACCATATCCGAAAAGCCCTACGGCAGCTCCAAGCGGAAATGGAGGGAATGGCATATGAGAAATAATAGGCTTCTCCCCTATGAAACAATCGTCCAAGCCGCCAGCGGGGAGCCGGAAGCGGTGGGAACTGTATTGCAGTATTACCGCCGCCGCATACAATGTGCCGCCCGTGTGAATGGACGGGTAGACCAAGATACAGAGGACTACATCACCCAGACGCTTCTCACAGCTATTTTCAAGTTCCGCTTTGGGAGATAGCCCTACCGCCTACAACTGAATAACCGCCGCTTCGCCGGCAACCAGAAAGCAGTAAATCTATTCAACAGATTTGCTGCTTTTTTTCGTTCCTGTTTGGCATTTTTGAAAATCCCCAGTATGAAAAAACAAAAGGGAAAATAGCCGCCGCAGTTGGCAAAATCCCTTACTTATCCGTAGAGGGTATCAAAGAAAAAAATACTGCCATTGTCCGCCTATTCCGGCTTGCGTGGTGTTGTAGGGAATAGAGGGGAAATTCTAAAAATCTCCGTCCATTTTGCTTTGCGTGGTGTTGTAGGTAGTGAAAGGAAAATTTTCAAGATAAGCCGGAATAGCGGGTAGCAAAGCCCTTTTGAAACGTTTTGTTAGCGGAAAGGACGGGAGCCGGGGAACGCCGGAGTTTTTCAGAGCAAGATTCTACCGAGGTGCCAAAATTCGCTCTCCGCTTATTTTTGCCCCTGCGGGAATCTTGTTGGGGAGTGCCTTCCCCAAACCCTGCTATGCGCCCTGTCGGGCGAGAAAGGAGGTCACAGACCATGCGAAAGAAATACAATACGCCCCACCGCCGTCATGTGGTAAAGACCCGCATGACCGATGAAGAATACGCCGACTTCACCGGGCGGCTGGCGGCTTATGAAATCAGCCAGTCCGAGTTTATCCGGCAAGCCATACGGAAAGCGACCATACGCCCCATTGTCACCGTTTCCCCGGTCAATGACGGGCTGCTTGCCGCCCTCTCCAAGCTCACGGCAGAGTACGGGAAAATCGGCGGCAACTTAAACCAGATTGCCCGGAGCCTGAACGAATACGGAAGCCCCTACCGGGGGCTGGAAAAGGAAGTGCGGGGAGCCGCCGCCGACCTTGCCGCCTTGAAGTTTGAAGTCTTGCAGAAAGTAGGTGAAGCCGTTGGCGATACTCAAACATATCAGCTCTAAAAATGCCAACTACGGGGACGCTGAAAAATACCTCACATTCGAGCATGACGAGTTTACCATGAAGCCCACCCTTGACGCAGACGGGCGGCTCATACCGAGGGTAGACTACCGCATATCCTCTCTGAATTGTGGCGGGGAGGATTTTGCCGTTGCCTGTATGCGCTCCAATCTCCGCTACGGCAAGAACCAGAAACGGGAGGACGTAAAGAGCCACCACTACATCATCAGCTTTGACCCACGGGACGGCCCGGACAACGGCTTGACCGTTGATCGGGCGCAGGAGCTGGGCGAGAAGTTCTGCGCCGAGCATTTCCCCGGACACCAGGCCCTTGTCTGCACCCACCCGGACGGACACAGCCACACCGAAAATATCCATGTGCATATCGTCATTAACAGTCTGCGGATTGCGGAGGTTCCCATGCTGCCCCACATGGACAGGCCAGCGGACAGGAAAGCAGGCTGCAAGCACCGCTGTACGGACGCAGCTATGAACTATCTGAAAGCCGAAGTCATGGAGATGTGCCACAGCGAGGGGCTTTACCAGATAGACCTTTTGAACGGCAGCAAAGAACGCATTACCGAGCGTGAGTATTGGGCGCAGAAGAAAGGACAGGCTGCCCTTGACAGAGCCAACGCCCCTATTGCTGCGGACGGTATCGCGCCCCGGCAGACCAAGTTTGAAACGGATAAGGCGAAGCTGCGCCGGACTATCCGGGAAGCCCTTGCCGCTGCTTCCGGCTTTGATGAGTTTGCCGCCCTGCTTCTCCGGCATGGTGTGACCGTCAAGGAGAGCCGGGGGCGGCTAAGTTACCTCACGCCGGACAGGACGAAGCCAATTACCGCCCGGAAGCTGGGGGACGATTTTGACCGGGCTGCTGTCCTCTCCGTTTTGGAGCAGAACGCCGCCAGAGCCGCCGAAAAACCCGCAGCCATAGCGGAATACCCCGGCAGTATCAAAGACCGCTTACGGACGAAAAAAGAAGCGAAAAACGCCCCGAACAATGACGCTGTACAGCGCATGGTAGACATAGCCGCCAAGCGAGCCGAGGGGAAAGGACGGGGCTATGAGAAGTGGGCGACCATGCACAACCTCAAACAGATGTCGGCTACCCTCATGCTCTACCAGCAGTATGGCTTTTCTTCCCCGGACGAGCTGGACGCTGCCATTTCCGCAGCCAACACCGCCACGCAGGAGAGCCTTGCCGGACTGAAAGGGCTGGAAGCCGCTATCCGGGAGAAAAAGGAATTGCAGCGCAACCTTTTGGGCTATATCGGCACGAAGCCCGCCCGTGACGGTCTGAAAGCGCAGAAATCGGAGAAAGCCCGGAGAGCCTACCGGGAACAGCACGAAAGCGATTTTATCATAGCGGACACAGCCGCCCGTTATTTCCGGGAGCATGGAATAACCAAGCTGCCAGCCAGCAAAGCCCTGCAAAGGGAGATTGAGCAGCTTACCGTCCAGAAGAACGCCGGATATAACGACTACCGGGAGAAACGCCAGCGGGCGCAGGAGCTTCAGACAGTCAGACGCAATATCGACCAGATTTTAAGGGGCGCACCGAGCCAGCAGAAAAAGCGTGAACAGGAGCGTTAAAGACCGCCCCGAAATGATACCGAAACCCTACAAAAATACAGGTATGATATGAACCCTTACCGCAATACTCCCCGACTTCCAAACGGGGCTTACAGGGCAGAAAAAGCCCGAAAATGATACCGAGAACATACAGAAAATGCCCCCTATCCCGCTACACCGATAGGAACGGCAGAAAGGAGCTTACCATTGCCGAGAATGAGCAAGAAGCGGCGGCTGGAATGGTCTTTCTTCCTCAACCACCGCAACCGTATCACTTACAACGACCTATGCCGGGGCTGCACCCGTGACTGCAAACAGAGCTTCCGGGCGGTTATCATACTATGCCCTCGCTATTATTCCAAACGCTGGAAAAAGGAGGACGCAGCCTATGGCAGATAACCGCAAATATTACTACCTCAAGCTGAAAGAGAGCTATTTTGACGATGATGCAATCGTTCTGCTGGAAAGTATGCAGGACGGCGTTATCTATTCCAACATTCTCTTGAAGCTGTACTTGAAATCGCTGAAAAACGGCGGGAAATTGCAGCTTGACGAGAATATCCCCTACACCGCCCAGATGATTGCGACCATTACCCGCCAGCAGGTAGGTACCGTAGAGAGAGCTTTGAAAATCTTTATGAAGCTGGGGCTTGTGGAGCCTTTGCCAAGCGGCGCACTCTACATGAGCAACATTGAGCTTTTAATCGGCCAGTCCTCTACCGAGGGGGAGCGCAAGCGCAGGGCGCGGCTGGCTTTGCAGGAACAAAAAGCCCTGCCGCAGACAGGGGCGGACAAATGTCCACCATATCGAGCGGACATTTGTCCACCAGAGATAGAGATAGAGAAAGAGATAGATATAGAAATAGAAAAAGAGAGAGAGTTAGAAACGGGACACCCCGCCCCCGCCGCCTATGGCAGATACCACAATGTCATTCTTTCCGATACGGAGCTTGACGGGCTGAAAACAGAGCTTCCCGGCAAGTGGGAGTATTACATTGACCGCCTATCCTGCCATATCGCTTCCAGCGGGAGGAAATACAAGAGCCATGCAGCCACGATTTTCAAGTGGGCGCAGGAGGACGCAGCCAAGAAAGCCCCGAAAAAGGGCATACCCGATTATACCTGTAAGGAGGGCGAGAGCTTATGACGAATGGATTTGATGAAATGATTTTGAATATGACCGACACCACGCCGGAGCCGGAGGACTACACCGGCGAGGACGGGCTTTTATACTGCGGGAAGTGCCACAAGCCCAAAGAGGGCTATTTCCCCAAAGAAACCGCCGCATGGCTGGGGCGTGACCGCCACCCGGCAGAATGTGACTGCCAGCGGGCAGAGCGTGAGGAACGGGAAGCCGCAGAGAAACAGCGCAGTCACCTTGAAACTGTCGAGCGGTTGAAGCGGCGGGGCTTTACAGACCCGGCTATGCAGGGCTGGACGTTTGAGAACGACAACGGCAAGTGCCCGCAAATGGAACACGCCCATTTCTATGTGGAGAACTGGGAAACCATGAAAGAGCGCAACATTGGCTATCTGCTATGGGGCGGCGTTGGCACAGGCAAGAGCTATTTTGCGGGCTGTATCGCAAATGCCCTTATGGAGCGTGAAATCCCCGTGTGCATGACAAACTTTGCATTGATATTGGGTGACCTTGCCGCCAGCTTTGAGGGCAGGAATGAATATATCTCCCGACTTTGCAGCTTCCCGCTGCTTATCCTTGACGATTTTGGAATGGAACGGGGAACGGAATACGGCTTAGAGCAGGTCTACAACGTGATTGACAGCCGTTACCGCAGCGGCAGGCCGCTGATCGTCACGACTAATCTCACGCTGGAGGACTTGCAGCACCCGGAGGACACCGCCCACGCCCGCATTTATGACCGTCTGATTGAAATGTGTTCTCCTGTCCGCTTTACCGGGAGCAACTTCCGAAAAGCCACGGCGCAGGAGAAAATGGGACAACTGAAAAAGCTGATGAACAGAAAGGAGAGCCGCCTATGACCAACACCCCAAAGAATGACCGCAGCACCCGCCGCCCGGATTGCGTGACGGAAATCCGCATAGGTAATTCTGTCCTTGTCGTTTCCGGCTATTTCAAGCAGGACACCACCGCCACCGCCGCCGATAAAATGCTGAAAGTGCTGGAAGCGGAAGCTGCTACACAAAAATCGGCAATTTGACGGGACGTAAAGAAGCAGAAAGGACTGTACAGCCAGCCCCGGCGTGTGGTATGATAGTCATACGGAATAGTGGGGCTGGCTGTCGGAAATGGAGGACACTATGTTAAGACAGACCACCCGAAACCTTATTACCGCCCTTTATCCGAGATTATCCCACGAGGACGAGCTGCAAGGTGAGAGCAATTCTATTTCAAACCAGAAGCGTATTCTTGAAACCTATGCGAAGCAGAACGGCTTTTCCAATCTGCAATGGTACACAGATGACGGTTATTCTGGGGCGAACTTCCAAAGACCCGGTTTTCAAGCCATGCTTGCGGACATTGAAGCCGGAAAAGTCGGCACCGTTATCGTCAAGGATATGTCACGGTTAGGGCGAAACTATCTGCAAGTGGGAATGTATACGGAAATGATTTTCCCACAGAAAGGCGTCCGCTTTATCGCTATCAATGACGGAGTGGACAGCGCACAGGGCGACAATGATTTTGCCCCTCTGCGGAACATTTTTAACGAATGGCTGGTGAGAGATACGAGCAAGAAAATCAAAGCAGTAAAACGGTCTAAGGGTATGAGCGGGAAGCCCGTCACGAGCAAACCCGTATACGGCTACTTTATGGACGAGGACGAAAATTTTATCATTGACGGGGAAGCCGCCCCTGTTGTGCGGCAGATTTACAGCTTGTGCCTTGCCGGGAACGGGCCGACCAAGATAGCCCGTATGCTCACAGAGCAGGAGATCCCCACGCCGGGAACGCTGGAATACCGTCGGACGGGAAGCACCCGCCGCTACCACCCCGGCTATGAGTGCAAGTGGGCGACCAATACCGTGGTACATATCCTTGAAAACAGGGAGTACACGGGCTGTCTGGTAAACTTCAAGACGGAGAAGCCGTCCTACAAGACCAAGCACAGCGTAGAGAACCCCATTGAGAAACAGGCGATTTTCGAGAACCACCATGAGCCTATCATTGACACCCAGATGTGGGAGCGTGTGCAGGAGTTACGCAAGCAGCGCAAACGCCCGAACCGCTATGATGAAGTGGGCTTATTCTCCGGCATACTCTTTTGTGCCGACTGCGGCAGCGTCCTTTACCAGCAGCGTTACCAGAACGCCACCCGCAAGCAGGATTGTTATATCTGCGGGAGCTACAAGAAGCGTACCCGTGACTGTACGGCGCACTTTATCCGCACCGACCTGTTGACCGCCGGAGTGACCGACAATCTGCGGAAAGTCACCAGCTATGCAGCGAAGCACGAAGCCCGGTTTATGAAGCTGCTGATCGAGCAGAACGAGGACGGGGGCAAGCGCAGGAACGCCGCAAGGAAAAAGGAGCTGGAAGCCGCCGAGAAGCGTATCAGCGAGTTATCCGCTATCTTCAAGCGGCTGTATGAGGACAGCGTGACCGGGCGCATTTCAGACGAGCGTTTCACGGAGCTGTCGGCAGACTATGAAGCCGAGCAGAAAGAACTGAAAGAGAGAGCCGCCGCTATCCGGGCAGAGCTTTCCAAAGCGCAGGAAGCCACGGTAAACGCAGAAAAGTTTATGAATGTTGTCCGCAAGTACACCAGCTTTGAAGAACTTACCCCTACCCTTTTGCGTGAGTTTGTGGAGAAAATCGTTGTGCATGAGTGCAGCTATGACGAGAACGGCACACGCAGACAGGACATTGATATTTATTACTCTTTCGTTGGCAAGGTAGACCTGCCCGAATGACCGCCCGACCTATCCGGCGCAATGCGCAAACGCCGGATAGGAACGGCAAAATTTTTTACACTTCTACTACTTCTTTATCACACATCAGCAAAATCACAGGGCATGAAACAGCTTATGGCGGGCGGCGGCGTTGCCCTTATTGGTATGACCCTTGTACCCCTGCTTTCCGGGCTGTTCGGCTAAGAAGCGCGGGTAAGAGCCTATGCAGAGCATACTTGACGCGATCACGGAATGGATAAAGGAAATCCTCATAGGAGCCATTAACGGGAACCTGTCAACTATGTTCGGGGACGTAAACGAGAAAGTCGGCACGATTGCCGCAGAGGTAGGGCAGACCCCGCAGGGCTGGAACGCGGGCATTTTCAGCATGATACGCACGTTATCAGAAAATGTCATAGTCCCCATTGCGGGGCTTGTCATTACCTACGTCCTATGCGTGGAGCTAATCAGCATGGTAACGGAAAAGAACAATATGCACGACGTTGACACATTTATGTTTTTCAAGTGGTTTTTCAAGGCGTGGGTGGCGGTGTACCTTGTCACCCACACCTTTGATATTACTATGGCAGTCTTTGACGTTGCGCAGCACGTCGTTTCCGGCGCGGCGGGGGTGATAAGCGGCAGCACAGAAATTGACGTTGCCGCCGCCCTTGCTTCCATGCAGTCCGGGCTTGACGCAATGGAAATCCCCGAACTTTTATTGCTGGTTATGGAAACAAGCCTTGTGAGCCTTTGCATGAAAATCATGTCCGTACTGATAACCGTTGTCCTCTACGGCAGAATGATAGAAATTTACCTTTACTGTTCCGTGTCGCCTATCCCATTTGCAACAATGACAAATAAAGAGTGGGGGCAGATCGGCAACAACTACTTAAAAGCCCTGTTCGCTATCGGCTTTCAAGGCTTCCTCATTATGGTGTGCGTCGGCATTTACGCGGTGCTGGTGAACAACATAACAGTGGCAGACAACCTACACAGCGCGATATTCTCCCTTGCTGCCTATACGGTGATCCTCTGCTTTTCCCTGTTCAAATCCGGCGCACTTGCAAAGTCAATTTTCGCGGCGCACTAAAGGCGTGTCAAGGATAGGGTGGAGATTTTCAGAGCGAAGCGGCGAAAATACGACCCGACCTTGACACCGGAAACCCCCATAGAATAGGGACAGGCAAAGGGCAAAGATTGACCTTTGCCTTGATTACCCTTTATGGAACTTAAAAGGAAGCATACGGAAAGGAGGGACAAGAAACCATTGAAAAGAAATACGGCATAATCTACGCCGATCCCCCGTGGAAGTACGCACAGAAGCGGCTTTCCGGCGCGGCAGAACACCACTACCCGACCATGAGCATAGAGGAACTTTGCGCGCTTCCCGTGGCTGACCTTGCGGCGGAGGACAGCGCACTTTTCTTGTGGGCGACATTCCCCCAGCTTCCCGAAGCCCTGCGGCTTATCAAGGCTTGGGGCTTTACCTATAAGACCGCCGCCTTTGTATGGCTGAAACTCAATAAAAAGTCCTACACATGGTTTTACGGCTTGGGATTTTGGACGCGGGGAAACGCGGAACTCTGCCTGTTTGCCACACGGGGACACCCAAAGAGAAAATCGGCGGGTATTCATCAATTCATTATCTCCCCCATAGAGCAGCACAGCAAAAAGCCGGACATAACGCGGGAAAAAATCATTGCCCTTATGGGCGACATTCCCCGGATAGAGCTTTTCGCAAGGCAGGAAACGGCGGGCTGGGACACATGGGGGAATGAAACAAAAAACAGCATAGAGCTTTGACGGAAAGGAGGTTTTCGGTATGGCGTATGTACCCGTACCAAAGGATTTATCAAAGATAAAAACAAAAGTCGCTTTCAACCTCACGAAGCGGCAGATCGTTTGTTTCGCGGCAGCACTCATTACAGGCTTGCCGCTTTTTTTCTTGCTAAAGGACAGCGCGGGAACCAGCGCGGCGGCATTTGTGATGATTGTCGTCATGCTGCCCTGCTTCCTCATGGCAATGTACGAGAAACACGGACAGCCCCTTGAAACCGTGGTGAAAAACATCATACAGACAAAATTTGTCCGACCAAAGGAGCGACCCTATCAGACACAGAATTTATACGCTGTCTTGGAAAGGCAGCGGAAACTGGAAAAGGAGGTATCAGCGATTGTCAAAGGAACCAACCAAAGGCGGCGCACCGGGAAAAAGCCCCGGAACTAAGGCGAAGCGGAAACTGACCCGCAGCGAGAAGAAGCAGATCGCCGCCGCAATCAGACAGGCAAAGGGGGACGGAAAGGCGCACACCGCCCAGCAGACAATCCCCTACATCAACCTGTACCCGGACGGGATATGCCGGATAACGGAAAAGAAATACAGCAAGAGCATTGTCTACGAGGATATAAACTACCAGCTTGCACAGGCAGACGACAAGACCGCCATTTTTGAAAACTGGTGTGACTTCCTCAACTATTTTGACGCTTCCGTATCGGTGCAGCTCTCTTTCATCAATCAAGGGACACAGCGGGAGGAAGCGGAAAAAGCAATCAACATTCCGGCGCAGGAGGACGCTTTCAACTCTATCCGCACCGAATACGGGGATATGTTAAAAAGCCAGCTTTCCAAAGGGAACAACGGGCTTGTGAAGCACAAATATATCACGTTCAGTATTGAAGCGGACAACATGAGCGCGGCAAAATCCCGGCTTTCCCGTATTGAAACGGACATACTGAACAATTTCAAGGTGCTGGGAGTATCTGCCCGACCGCAGACAGGCTATGAACGGTTACAGACCATGCACGGGGTATTCCACCCGGAGGGGGAGCCGTTTCATTTTGATTTTTCATGGCTTGCCCCGTCCGGGCTTACCACAAAGGACTTTATCGCCCCGCCCTCATTCCGTTTTGGCGAGGGGCGGTATTTCCGCATGGGGCGCAAGATCGGCGCGGTATCGTTCTTACAGATACTTGCGCCGGAGTTAAACGACCGCATTTTAGCGGATATGTTAGACCTTGAAACGGGCGTGATTGTAAACTTACATATCCACAGTATCGACCAGACGGAAGCCATTAAGACCGTCAAGCGCAAAATCACCGACCTTGACAAAATGAAAATCGAGGAACAGGTGCGCCCAGCAAGGGCGTGAATAGAAGTAGACTTGGTACTACCCTGTAGGATAACGCAGGA
>RAYE01000038.1 GCA_003612285.1 bacterium D16-51
TGGCAAGATCACAGAGTTAAAGGCTACAAAGGCTTCCCAGCTTACAGCTACATTTGATTCAGCAGTACCGGAAGGGACAACAGTAGAGGTAACAAAAGGAAGCAACAAAGTTGATGGAAAATATACTATTGACGGTTCCACAGTAGTATTTGATGCAACAGCCAGCTTCACAGAGGGCAAGTATACTTTGACAGCAACTCTCGGTGATGCCAAGGAAAGTGCAGAAACTGATGTTAAGGCTTCTTATGTAGCTGATATTGTAATCAAAAGCGAAGAAGCATTAACAAAAGAAATACCATCAGCAACAGGCAGCGCTATTGCTGGAAAAGAAGCTTACATCTATTTTGATGTACTCAACCAGTATGGGGAAAGTGTCAAGGACAAGGAAACTGTCACATGGACGCTGAGCGTAGGCAACGAAACAAAGAAAGTTGATAAGTCATTAGGAAGGATTACTGTAAAAGTAGATAAAGATGCCCTTTCCCTGCTTAACTACGGCTCGTCCATTTATGTGACAGGCGTCCATACGGGTTCCGGTGTATCAGTCACGAAGAGTGTCCCTGTAGGCATGGCACAGGCTGTGGACAGCATTGAGTTTGCAGGCTTCATTTACAAGGATGACCCAACAAAACTGGTTGAAAACCTGCCAGTGAACTTCCCGAAGGATAAATATGTCTTGGCATACCGTACATTTGACCAACAGAAAAACCCGCTGGAAGTATCAGGTAAAGAGATTGAAAAACAGGAGCTTATGTTTATTGCAGACAATGCCCTCCTGATTAACCCTGATTTTAATGATGCAGGTACATTTACAATAGACGGTGTGAAGTATTCTGCAGTAACCATTAACCCTGGCGAGTTTGCGGGCAAGGGCGGCGAAGTGAACATCACGGCTGTCGCAACCAAGACAGGTCAGAGGACAGCCAAGAACTTCGTAGTTGGGGCTGCTGCTCTTCTTCAGAGCCTTTCCCTTGAGGCACCGGCTGATACGGTGGCAAGCGGCGATGCCAACGTGAAGCTTTCCTATACGGCAAAGGACGTGGACGGAAAGAATGTTACAAACTATGAGACAATCGTGCGTTCTTCCAATACCCTGAACTTGACTGCCGGGGCAGGCGTCCTGAAAATAAAAGAAGAAAATGATGGGACGGCTGGTATCTACTGGACGGATGACCAGGCAGACAATATTTATGCGGAGAATTATAGCGACAGCGCAACAGACCGTTTCGTGTCACTTGGGACAACAGTGATTGGAGGGGACAACAGCAACAGCATACTGATGCTTACGGTATCCCCGGCAAGACATCCGGTGGCCATTAAATACCTTAAACTGAATGGCGATGACAGCAATGCCATTGTAGATAAGATGGAGACTACAATTGATTTCAAGAGCCAGGATAATAAATATCTTGACCAGTATGGGAAAGAACTTGACGGCCAGGCATCAAACTCTTTAGGCAATAACATCCTCGAGAAATACTTGAAATATGCTGGCGACCAGCGTATACGCAAAATCAGGGCAACAGTTGACAGCAACCATGATTTATTAAATTTAGGTGAGAAGAATTTTGCTACAGTGAGCGGCGAGGCAATAACGCTTAAGGTAACAGCAAAGGCAGACGGCAACAGGGCAAAAGAAGTCAATGTCAGCTATGCATTTGTGACAGCGCCGTCAGGCACTTTAGAGTCTTCCGATGCATGGGAGAATGTTGACAATACAAAAAGCATCACTTATACCGTTGTGCCGATTAACGAAGTTGACGACCCTCAGATTTCCAACATCGGGAAGCAGCAGCTTGTCACAAATGCATCATCTAAAAATAATTTTGAGGCATTCAGGACATCAGGCTCTCCTAGTTATGAGGATAAAGCAACAGTAAACAGCATTGCATCCGGTAAAAAAGCGGATGACTCTATGAGCAATGCATTTTCCGTAAAGGGCATGTATAAATCAAAAACAGTTACCATACCAGGAGACTGGTATGAAGTGGATACAGCAAGCGGCAGCGCATTTGCGATTAATACAACAAACGGAAATGGCAGCAGCACGCTTAGCGGCATCAGAGATGGAGAACTTTGCTGGGGCGATCTATATGATGAAAACTCCAATAAAGGCACTAGGATAGACGCAGTCAAGAGGCTGATGATTAAAGTAAAAAAAGCCTCAACAGGGGATGATGCAGACACAGTCACAGCAAAGGTTACGGTATCTGATGCACCAGCAGTGCCAGCCGAAATCCGCTTCCAGACGGAATGGTGGAAATGGGATGCCACAGACGTAACGCTCCTGCCAAACAATACAGAAATTGCGGGTGCTGGATTAAATAATCCAGATCCACACTTTGCTGTTGCTGTGTATGACCAGTATGGTAAAGGATATGAAGAGAGCGGATTCGCTAATGGTGGATGGGATTATCCGGAAAACGGAAAAAATTTCTTAGAATACACTGTATCAGACAAAAAGGAAAGCACCAGCGAATTTACGCACCTGCCAAACAGCTTCAAGGTATCCGGCAACGGTTCCACATGCAACAAACTGAAGATTGAGGGTGCTGAAATTGGTGATACATTTACACTGACAGCAACAGTCCCTAACTACAACATTTCAAAATCAATCAAGGTGACAGTAGGAGCTGACCAGCAGACATTTATAGCCAACAAGGATAGCAAATCAGCGTCTTGGCAACCGACTAATGACTTGAAAGCAGATGCAGACAAGACATTCCGTACCGGAAAATTAGGATATAACAAATAATCCTTCTGTTTTTAAATCAAACTTTTGTGGAAAGTATGGGTTCACCTGAATAATCCAGGGAGTCCCACAAGCTATATGGCATGTGGGGCTCTCTTTATGGTTATGCTGCGCATCAATAAAATATAGACACAAACAATATTGTTGATTATGTACACCCAAAAGATAAATTACATCTGTTAATGATATGGATATGCAGTATATATGGCATTTCTTTGCCCCAAAAATACAGTCACTTACCAGATGCCTGGCAAAGACAGAGCCGGGAAATTGTTTCTGGAATCATGTTTTGGCTTTGGCATCCGCTTATTGCGGCTGTAAAGCTAGTAAACAAATAGATACTTTAAATGTGGGGCATTGACCTTCGCAGCAGTTACCAAGTGTATATGCAAGCGTGTACACTTGGTTCATTGCTTCGTGGAAACAAAAAGCAAATGGCGCATAATGTGTTATTTTATCAACAAGTTGTGCCTGAACAAAGCGAAAGGAATGTGAATTATCATGAGAAAGACAAAACAACTCCTTGCCCTTCTGCTTGCGGGAAGTATATTTCTGACAGGCTGTGGGAAAGGGGAAACTTCCAATGACAGAAGCACTGCTTCTTCTGTTCCCTCTGGATCTGCCGATGCTTCCAGCGTTACCAGAAATATGGAAAGCAATCCGGGAAATACTTCTTCTGCTAATGATGAGGAAACAGCATCAGATTCCCCTTCACAGACTTCGGAGACTCCTGTGCCGACTGCCGGGGTGATTACACCGGAACAGGGGTACAGTGATTCAGACCGTGAAATTTCTATTGTGGGATTAAAAGAGTATAAGAAGATTAAAACAGACAAATACACAGACAAAGCAGGAAAAGGAAAAAGATATCTTGTATTGTTCTTAAAAGTCCACAACCGTACCAACGAGAAAGTGTACTTTAATGTCAATTATCTAAGTGCCAAAGTGGATGGCAAAAAAATTGAAAACACGGTTCTTTTTAATGAGCCGGAAGAATACCCGACCATTTTTTCTAACATTGCAGCAGACTCATATTATGGGGGATTTATTGTCTGGGAAGTGCCAAAGGATTGGAAGAAGCTGGAGGTAACATATGAAGGCTGGCGTGACAGTAATGGCCTGACACTTAACAGTGCGCTTACAAAAAAAGATTTAACAGAGCCGGAGAAGTATAGCCAGACTGCTTATGACCAATATGAGGAAGAATAATATATTTTTGCAAAAAAGTTTTAGGTCAAATGTAGGTATTCTGTAAAGCAGAAGATTGCTTTGTAATAAATGCTACAGCAATTGATGTTGGCAGATGTCCAGCGGATATCCAGTAAATGCAAATATAACAGAATACAGATCAACGTAACAAATAAATATTTAGCCGGGTAAAACAATGATATACTCACGGGCAGTCAAGTTTGCCACACATATTCAAAAAACGTACCACTTTTCCATGGCGGACCTGCTAATGAATTAAAAAAACCTACAGGAAACAAAAACTTGTAGGCTTTTTTAAAACAACAATACAAATTTAATATTCTTTTGGTGTCTTCAAATCTTTTTTGGAAAAAGCTGCATTCAGGGTCAACCCGTCACTCCCCTTCCATCCTGTATAGGCAAATTCAAATTTTTTCCAGTTTTTGGGGATTTCCCACACTATGAACCCTTTTTGCGACATGCCGGGCTCAATATTGGTAAAAATGGTCGGATAGCCTTCCGGCTGGTTAATGAGAACGGTATTTTCCAGTTCATTTCCGTCTGCTTTGCCTGCTGTTTCATATGGGGTAATATAGGTTTTTTCCTTGCTGGCATTTTCAATTTCAAGGAAAAGCACCAGAAAAACATTCCCTTTCCCAGGTTTATCTGTACCAAAATCGCCTTTCAGTTTTGGGTACTCTTTCAACCCCAGGACGGAGACCGATCTCCCACTATCTGAGTACCCTTCTTTCAGGGATAAGGCTGCTTTTTTAGGGACAGGAGTCTGTTCGGCTTTTTCATCCTGTTTTAAAAAGGATTCATTGGAATCCCCGGCATTATCTGTTGAAACGGCTTCTTTTCCAGATGTTATATTTGACATTGAAGAATCTTCGGCATTTTTCGTCTGCGTCTTTCCACATCCCGCCAAAAGGCAGAGCGCCAAAAAAAGTGCCGCCATTAATTTATTTTTTGCTTTCATATGATTCCTTTCTGCCTGCTGCTCGAATATTCGGAAACAAAATATAGTTATACATTTCTAATACGGTTTTTAATGATATAAAAGCAGTCTTTTATATCATTAAGAAAAAGCAGGCAGGCAAAATTATTTAGTTAATTCCCGGCAGTTCCTAAGTTAAAATACTCCCTCCCCATAACGGGGAAGGAGTATAGGAAATTGCATTGCTTTAGGCCAGCTTATCTTGTGTAACCTAATTTATCCTTACGGAATGTTTCATCAGTATTATTTACTGTTTTCGTACTGATTTTTGCCTTAGAGTCTGCAGTTACTGTTACAGGGATAGAAGCTGTAACGGATGTGCCAACAACAGTTGCTGTCAGCTTAAAGGTATCCTTAATCTCTGCACCTGTAATTTCTGCATCCTTAGAATTGTTTCCGCTTACCAGGAAGCTGTTTGGAACATGGGCGAATTCATCTGTGTTTTCTTTAATATCAGATATTGCAAATTCTACCTCTACAAAATTGCCGCCTTCCTTATATACTGCACCATACTGGTCAAGCACAATTACACGGATATTGTTTTTGTCATCATCAACCATAGACCACCATTCACTACCAGTCTGTTTATGGTCAAATTTTGGAGCAACAAGGTCAGTAGGTGTTACTTTACCAGAAGTCACTATACCGCTATTCCACTGTGTAAACTTAATCTCTGTTGGAACAGATGCACCATCAGAAACCTTAACGTTTGTGCTTGGCGTTCCGATTGTCTTCCCGGTCTTTTCTGTGTTGTTATATACCTTTACAGAAAGGCGTTTTACAGCATCTTTCCTGGTATATCTAGCTGAATTTGCATCATACAGTTCATCCCAGCGGATTTGGTTCTCTGCAATCTTGGTGATTTGGTCACCGCTAACTTCAAATGCACCACCTGTTACAACTTCATAGAAATCACTTGGTACTGTTAAAGTTTTTGAAGCATATACACCTGTTACGCCAACTTTAGCATTCCATGCATCCTTGTTCAGGATATTAAGTGTACCTGTAGCAGAAACATCCAAAGCACTTCCGCTAATTGTATTGCCATTCTCTTTGCTAGACATATCGGTGTCTAACTGCAGTTTTGTTATAGCCTTCAAAGATACGTTTGAAAGTTTTGTCATTGGCACAACAGTATAGGACACATTCAGAGCCTTGCCTGTCTCATCCCAGTCAGAAACTGTGGAGCTGTTGCTGCTGCATTCTACAACGGAATATTTGATAGGATCTGTTGTTACTACTTTCTCATCTGAAACTACCCCTGCTGTAGCTGTATAATTTATATTCTTTCTGGCGTCTGTACCAATAGCAACACTGTCAGCAGCTAAGCCCATATGCTTATCAGCATTGTCAGCCACATCAGCTTTAACACCATAAAAATGGCTGTTTGCTACTGCGCCTGTTGCTGATTTCTCAAAGAAAGACTTTGCTATCCAGCTGGCAAGCGGCTCATTATACTGGTCTAAATAAGTTACCTTGTCTGAAGTGATGTCAACGCTGGCTGTAGCCCGCTCAACTAATGCATTCGCATCATCATCGTTTAATTTTACCTTGCTTACAGTAACTGGACGTCTCATGTCAGAAACAGGAAGCATGATGTTGCTGCCCTCACCGTTGATTACTGTTGCATACAGTGAAACATTACGGTCCATGTTGTCAAATGCTGAGCTGTTTTCAAATGCATTTGCACTTAATGAATCGGACCAATATAATGCTGCTGTACCATCTTCATTTTCCTGCAGCCACAGTTCACTGTTGCTGTCACTTGTGCCTAATGTCAAAGTATTTGTAGAACGTACAATTGTTTCGTAATTCTTAACGCTCTTGCCTTCCGTATCTGTTGCCTCGAATGGGATGGATACCCACTGGTCACCATCTGCAACAGTCTTTGAAGGGGTGCCGATGGTGAATGTCTTAAGGCTCTTTGCCGCACCAACAACAAAGTTAATCTTAGACTGTTTTCCTGTCTTATTAGAAATAACAAGCAGGTTTACTTCACCGCCTTTTCCGGCATTCATGCCAGGTTCCATTGTTGCAGAACTGTATTCTGTGCCATCAACTGTATAAATGCTGCCATCTTTAATCTTGCTGCCGTCTAATACCATTGGGTTGTCAGAAGTAAATGTAATAGCTGCACCGCTGGTATTTTCAATATTAGAAGTTGATGCATCCATAACCTGGTTATCCTGATCCTTTACAGAATAAAGCATCACATATGTCTTTGCTGGAAAATCAGCAGGCAGTTCCTTTGGAAGGTCTTTTACCGTTGCAGGTACAGTGCCTTTTGTATTAAGGAATCCTATAAATTCAACACTGTCAATAGCCTGTTCCAGACCGATTGCAACTTCTGCCTGTGCAGTCTTGCCACTCTTTGCATCAACACCTACCAGATAAAGTTTGTCACCATATCTGAATTCAGCATCTGTCCTTGTAACTTCAAGACGTCCTGTGGACTTGTTTGCCTTTACATTGCCAGAGCTTGCAGTCCATGTGATAGATGTTGAGCCTCTCATTGAAGTGCCATACTGGTTGTAAACATCATAATACACAATAGCTGTTTTCTTCTTACCGTCTGCTTTCAGGAGAGCCTGTGTGCTTGTAACCTTGATTTCTTCAACATGCTCTGCTGAAACTACAACATCCTTGCTTACTGTAGCATCGCCAAGTTTTGCTGTGATCTTGTATGTGCCTACAGCAAATTTGGACTTGCTTACGAATGTAGCCTTGGCACCTTCTTTTGTTGCAGTACCCTCAATGTTAGCGCCATCTTTTGTTACAGTAATTTCTGTGTCAGCTGGCACGTCAGATGCAAATGTAGCTTCAATCTTGTCAGTGTCAATTGCCTTTGCCTCTGTCATCTCCGGAAGCGTCTTAGGAGCTTCACTTGGTGCATTTGTAGGTGCATCCGTTGGTGTATCAGTAGGGGTATCACTCGGGGCCGTGCTAGGCGAATCCGTAGGCGTTGCGGCGTCCTTTGTGACAGTGACTGCTACTGTGGCCTTCTTGTTGCTGCCAGACTTAGAAGCACCCTTAGCTGTTACAGTAATTGTAGCCTTACCTGCCTTCTTTGCTGTAATCTTACCTTTAGAAGATACAGTTGCTACAGATGTCTTGCTTGACTTATAAGTAACTCCCTTTTCAGTTGGCTTAGAAGGCTTAACTGTTGCTTTAATTGTTTTTGTCTTACCTACCTTCAAAGAAACTGTCTTAGGGCTTACAGATACAGAAGTTACTGGTGTGTATTTCTTCTTTACTGTAACTACACACTTATAAGACTTCTTACCTACTTTAGCAGTAATTGTAGCCTTACCTGCTTTCTTTGCTGTAACTTTACCCTTCTTATTAACTGTTGCTACAGATTTCTTATTAGAAGTAAAAGTTACTTTCTTCTTTGTCCCTGTTACTTTTAATGTAGTGGTCTTTTTAGACTTTGCACCACTTACATAAAGTGTAGCTTTTTTCTTATTAAGCTTCACTGTTGCTGCTGATGCATTTGTTGGGATATTCACACTTGTTACTGTGAGTGCCAGCGTTAATGCTAAAGCAGCGATTTTTGTTGCATTTTTCCTCATTGCTTTGCCTCCTTATTTTTTTTATAGTAAATAAGTTACACCATTTGTTGTATTTTGTCAATGCCGTTTTTTTTCAAGTTTTCCCGATTCAATTGGGAATTATTACTTTTTGACACAGTTTTAACCAAAAAATGCGCAATATTTCACAAAAACCAACGATATCATTTATTGATTCTGGGTAATTATGCTGTATAATTGACCTGTTTTTATCATAAAAAAATTTTGAAATATCCATAAAATCCCTTAAATCCACCCATAATCTGTGGCAAAAGTGTGTTATTTTGCCGCAATTCCATGACTTCACTGGAAGGAACAGGCAGATCCTGCTGATTTTCCAGAAAGCCTTCCTATAGTTTCTCCTGTTGAGTACCCAGACGCCACCCCTTGAACTGTTACAATCATATAACCTTGAACTTCATTTTAACAGCTTCAATACCATAAATGATACTAACATTAATGTGTTACTACCTATTAAAAAACAAACGCTGGCAATTCTGTAATCCAATTGCCAGCGTCCGGCTGTTTCAAATAGCTTTATTCCTCTGTTGAAGTAGAATACACTTCTTCTCCCTCAATTTCTTCATATTCCACTGCCGGCAAATCTTCAGCTTCTTCATCAAACATAAATTCACCGCTCATAGCAGCTTCCCTTCTCTGTAAAAATTCCTCTGCCGCTTCATCTGTATCAAGCTTAACAGAACGGTAGCACTTCATGCCGGTTCCAGCCGGAATCAGCTTACCGATAATAACATTTTCCTTCAAACCTACCAGCGGGTCTACCTTCCCCTTAATCGCAGCATCAGTAAGAACCTTTGTAGTCTCCTGGAATGACGCCGCTGATAAGAAGGAATTTGTAGCAAGTGCAGCTTTTGTAATACCAAGCATAACCTGCTTTCCTTCCGGCGGCTCTTTTCCCTCTTCTGTCATCTTTGCAACAGCATCTTCATATTCTAATGCATCTACCATTACGCCTGGCAGGAAGGAAGAATCCCCATTATTCTCAATACGGATTTTCTTTAACATCTGGCGTACAATCACTTCAACATGCTTATCGTTGATTTCCACACCCTGCAGACGGTATACACGCTGTACTTCCCGGATCATATAATCCTGCACAGCACGTACCCCCTTGATTGCAAGGATATCATGTGGATTGACACTACCTTCCGTCAGTTCATCACCAGCTTCCAGCTCCTGTCCCTCTAAAACCTTAATACGGGAGCCATAAGGAATCAAATATGCCTTCTGCTCTCCAGTTTCTTTATTGGTAACAATAACTTCACGCTTTTTCTTCGTATCTTTAATGGCAACTGTCCCGCCAAACTCCGCAATAATTGCAAGTCCCTTTGGCTTACGCGCTTCAAAAAGCTCCTCAACACGCGGAAGACCCTGTGTAATATCATCACCGGCAACGCCGCCCGTATGGAAGGTACGCATCGTAAGCTGTGTACCCGGCTCACCAATAGACTGCGCGGCAATAATCCCAACAGCCTCACCGACCTGAACAGGCTCACCAGTTGCCATATTCGCCCCATAGCATTTTGCACAGACGCCAATATGCGATTTACAGGTTAAAATCGTACGGATTTTAATCCTTGCGTCATCCCCGGCATCCATAACTGCCTTTGTATTTACAATGCGGGCAGCACGCTTAGGAGTAATCATATGGTTTGCCTTTACAATCAAATCGCCTTCATCATCATAAATGCTTTCACAGGCAAAACGCCCGGTAATACGCTCTTCCAGGGATTCAATCATTTCCCTTCCATCCATGAAGCCCGCAATCTCCATTCCAGGAATGAAATCCTTCTCTGCACAGCAGTCCACTTCACGGATAATCAATTCCTGCGACACATCAACAAGGCGGCGTGTCAAATATCCTGAATCGGCTGTACGAAGCGCTGTATCGGAAAGCCCCTTCCTGGCGCCATGCGCCGAAATAAAGTATTCCAATACATCAAGCCCTTCACGGAAGTTTGATTTAATAGGAAGTTCAATGGTACGGCCCGATGTATCCGCCATCAAACCACGCATCCCGGCAAGCTGTTTAATCTGCTTATCTGAACCACGCGCACCGGAATCCGCCATCATAAAGATGTTATTATACTTATCCAGCCCTGTAAGCAGCGCCTCTGTAATCTGGTCATCGGCAATCTTCCAGGTATTAATTACTGCCTTATAACGCTCTTCTTCTGTCAGCAGTCCACGGCGGAACTTACGGGTAATCGTCTCCACTGTTTTTTCTGCATCTTCCAGAATCGTCTTTTTCGCTTTCGGAACAGTCATATCTGAAATGGATACCGTCATAGCGGCACGGGTAGAATATTTGTACCCAAGTGCCTTAATATTATCCATTGTTTCAGCAGTCCCTGTAGCTCCATGCGCATTGATACATTTTTCCAAAATCTGCTTTAACTGTTTTTTACCAACATGAAAATCAACCTCTGGCAAAAGAAGGTTTTCTTCTTTAGAACGGTCTATAAAACCTAAATCCTGCGGAAGAATTTCATTAAAGATAAAACGTCCCAAAGTAGATTCCACGTTTCCGGTTATCACTTCACCTTTACTATTTAAGATGCTTCTGCGGACTTTAATCTTAGCATGAAGCGTCAATTCTCCATTCTCATAAGCGGTAATTGCCTCATTTACCGATTTGAAAAATTTTCCTTCGCCTAATGCCCCAGGCCTCTCCTGTGTCAGGTAATAAATCCCCAGCACCATATCCTGTGAAGGAACGGCAACCACGCCTCCATCCGAAGGCTTTAACAGGTTATTTGGTGATAACAGTAGGAAACGGCATTCTGCCTGTGCTTCTACAGAAAGCGGTAAATGCACTGCCATCTGGTCACCATCAAAATCGGCATTAAATGCTGTACATACCAATGGATGCAGCTTAATTGCTTTCCCTTCTACAAGCGTTGGCTCAAATGCCTGGATTCCCAGCCTATGAAGCGTAGGGGCACGGTTCAGCATAACAGGATGTTCACGGATTACATCCTCTAAAACATCCCAAACCTCCGTCTGAAGCTTTTCAACCATCTTCTTTGCCTGTTTAATATTATGCGCTGTCCCGTCAGAAACAAGCTCTTTCATAACAAATGGCTTAAACAGCTCAATTGCCATTTCCTTTGGAAGCCCGCACTGGTAAATTTTCAGTTCCGGACCTACCACAATAACGGAACGGCCGGAATAATCAACACGCTTCCCCAACAGGTTCTGGCGGAAACGTCCCTGTTTTCCCTTTAACATATCAGAAAGGGACTTTAAGGCACGGTTTCCAGGTCCGGTAACAGGACGGCCGCGGCGGCCGTTATCAATTAATGCGTCAACTGCTTCCTGGAGCATCCTTTTTTCATTGCGGATAATGATATCCGGAGCGCCCAGTTCAAGAAGCCTCTTTAACCTGTTATTTCTATTAATAATACGTCTATATAAATCATTTAAGTCAGAAGTTGCAAAACGTCCGCCATCCAGCTGCACCATCGGGCGCAAATCAGGAGGGATTACCGGGATTACTGTTAAAATCATCCACTCAGGCTTATTTTCTGACTCCCGGAATGCTTCAATTACTTCTAAACGCTTAATAATCCTGGCTCTTTTCTGCCCTGAAGAATTTTTAAGCTCTGTCTTTAGTTCAATAGCCTCTTCTTCCAAATCAATACTCATCAGAAGCTCCATAATGGATTCCGCGCCCATTCCTGCACGGAACATATCTCCATACTTCCTCTTGGCCTCCTGGTATTCCAGTTCAGAAAGAATCTGTTTCTGCGTAAGGCCGGTGCCATCCTGCGTTTCCAATACAATATAAGAAGCAAAATATAACACCTTTTCTAGATTTCTTGGGGAAACATCCAAAATCAGCCCCATACGGCTTGGAATCCCCTTGAAATACCAAATATGGGAAACTGGCGCAGCAAGCTCAATATGCCCCATACGTTCCCTGCGGACACTCGCTTTTGTTACCTCTACGCCGCAACGGTCGCAAACCACCCCTTTATAGCGGATTTTTTTATACTTACCGCAATGGCACTCCCAGTCTTTACTTGGCCCAAAAATCTTTTCACAGTAAAGTCCGTCCTTTTCCGGTTTTAAGGTTCTATAATTAATTGTCTCTGGCTTTTTCACCTCGCCATGCGACCACTCCCTGATTTTTTCCGGGGAAGCAAGACCAATTTTAATCGCATCATAGGTGATGCTTTTTTCAATCTTTGCACTATTTTCTACCATAGCAACCTCCATCTTGCCCGAAAGGGGCAATTTCTTAACTATCACTCTTCAAAAACACTGAAAGATGCTTCCTCAAGCTCTTCTACGGTTCCTTCCGTAAAGCCTGCTTCTTCAAATGATTCACTGTTCCTGAAAGCAAAATTGTCATCACCGTCAATTAATGGCTTGATTTCCTCGTCGCTGCCTTCTTCTACGCTTTCTGACATTGGGATTTCATTCCCTTCCTCGTCAAGCACTGTAACATCCAATGCAAGCGCCTGCAGCTCTTTCAAAAGTACCTTAAATGACTCTGGAATACCCGGCTCTGCAATATTGTCGCCCTTGATAATTGCCTCGTACGTCTTAACACGTCCAACAACATCATCCGACTTCACAGTAAGGATTTCCTGCAGGGTATAAGCAGCGCCATATGCCTCCAGTGCCCAAACCTCCATTTCACCAAAACGCTGTCCGCCAAACTGCGCTTTTCCACCAAGAGGCTGCTGTGTTACCATTCCATATGGGCCGGTAGAACGCGCATGGATTTTATCATCTACCAAATGATGGAGTTTCAGGTAATGCATGAAACCAACGGTAACCGCACCGTCAAAAAATTCACCGGTACGCCCGTCACGGAGACGCACTTTTCCATCACGGTTAATCGGCACGCCTGCCCATTCTTTCCTGTATTCCTTATTTTTCAGAAGATATTCCAAAACTTCCGGAAGAAGCACATCCTTATATTTCTCCTCAAATGGTACAATATCTTTTAACCGTTCTATTTCTTCTGTATCTCCGGCAGCTTCTGCCGCTGCCCTTGACTCCTCCAGTTCCTCTTTATTCAGAGGAGTATTTACATAATCATTGGCAAGTTCCAGAGTATCCATAATATCGTACTCATTTGCCCCATCAAAAACAGGCGTCCCTACATTAAAGCCGAGCGCCTTTGCTGCAAGGCTTAAATGGATTTCCAGAACCTGCCCGATATTCATACGGGAAGGCACACCCAGCGGGTTCAGCACAATATCAAGCGGACGTCCATTTGGCAGGAACGGCATATCTTCCACTGGAAGAACCCTGGAAACAACACCCTTGTTACCATGACGCCCGGCCATCTTATCCCCAACCTGAATCTTACGTTTCTGTGCAATATAAATACGTACTGTCTGGTTTACGCCCGGCGCAAGCTCATCGCCATTTTCCCGTGTAAATACTTTAGCATCTACAATCACGCCAAATTCACCATGAGGGACTTTTAATGAAGTATCGCGGACTTCCCTTGCCTTTTCTCCAAAAATAGCACGGAGCAGCCTTTCTTCCGCTGTAAGCTCCGTCTCACCTTTTGGCGTAACCTTTCCAACCAAAATGTCACCGGCGCGGACTTCTGCACCAATACGGATAATTCCTCTTTCATCCAAATCTTTTAATGCATCATCACCGACGCCCGGCACATCGCGTGTAATCTCTTCTGCACCAAGCTTTGTATCTCTTGCCTCTGCCTCATATTCGTTAATATGGACAGAAGTGTAAACATCTTCCTGTACCAGCCTTTCACTTAAAAGCACGGCGTCCTCATAGTTATATCCTTCCCATGTCATAAAACCAATCAGCGGATTTTTCCCAAGTGCAATCTCGCCGCCACAGGTAGAAGGACCGTCGGCAATAACCTGTCCAGCCGTAACCTTATCTCCTTTTGTAACAGCAGGCCGATGGTTCATGCTGGTTCCCTGGTTACTGCGCTGGAACTTTGCAAGCTTATATCTGTGACGCTCACCAACTGCCGGCTTCACGACAATTTCATTTGAAGCAACACGCTCAACCACGCCGTCTTCCTGCGCAATAACACAGTTTCCTGAGTCAACGGCCGCCTTCATCTCCATTCCCGTACCAACTACCGGCGCCTCCGTAACAAGAAGCGGAACCGCCTGACGCTGCATGTTAGAACCCATCAGGGCACGGTTTGCATCATCATTCTCAAGGAACGGAATCATGGCTGTTGCGACAGAAAATACCATTTTCGGAGATACATCCATCAAATCTATTTTCTTTTTCTCAAACTCTGAAGTTTCTTCCTTGTAACGCCCAGATACATTTTTATTGACAAAATGCCCTTCTGCATCCAGTTTTTCATTCGCCTGCGCAACAATAAAACGGTCTTCCTCATCAGCTGAAAGATAAACCACTTCATTCGTTACCCGCGGATTTTCCGGGTCGCTTTTATCCACTTTCCGATATGGCGCTTCAATAAAACCATATTCATTAATACGCGCATAAGAAGCCAGTGAGTTAATCAAACCAATGTTTGGACCTTCCGGCGTCTCTACCGGACACATACGCCCATAATGCGTATAGTGCACATCACGCACCTCAAATCCGGCACGGTCTCTCGAAAGCCCGCCAGGCCCAAGGGCTGACAGACGCCTTTTATGCGTCAGTTCAGAAAGCGGGTTATTCTGATCCATAAACTGGGACAGCTGGGAACTTCCAAAAAATTCCTTCACTGCTGCCGTAACCGGCTTAATATTTATCAAAGACTGCGCAGTAATTGTAGTAATATCCTGCGTAGACATCCTTTCACGCACAACTCTTTCCATACGGGAAAGCCCAATACGGTACTGGTTCTGCAAAAGCTCGCCAACCGCACGGATACGCCTGTTGCCCAAATGGTCGATATCATCGTCATTTCCAATCTCATATTCCAGATGCATATTGTAATTGACAGATGCAAAAATGTCCTCTTTCGTAATATGCTTTGGCACAAGTTCGGAAATATTTGCCATAATTATTTCCTTCACCGCTTCAATATTATCCTGGTTTTCCTCAAGAATCTCTTTCAGCAGAGGGTAATAAACATTTTCTGTCACGCCAAGTTCCCTTGGGTTAACGCCTGGAAGATATTCCCGCAAATCAACCATCATATTAGAAAGAACCTTTGTAACCTTTTCTTCCTTCTCTACCATTACATATGGCACAGCCGCATTCTGAATCTGGACGGCAAGCTCTTCTGTAACCAGCGTGCCCGCCTCTAAAATCTCACCAGTCGTCTGCAGCATAACATCTTCTGCAAGCTTACAGCCCGTTATACGGTATCTGAAATGCAGTTTTTTATTAAATTTATATCTGCCGACCTTTGCCAGATCATACCGCTTCGGGTCAAAGAACATGCCGTTTAACAGGTTTTCAGCACTGTCAACGGAAAGCGGCTCGCCTGGACGCAGCTTTTTATAAAGCTCTAAAAGGCCGTCCTGATAATTTTCTGTAGTATCCTTTTCTATACTTGCCAGGATTTTCGGCTCATCGCCAAAAACCTCCCTGATCTGCTCATTCGTCCCCAGACCAAGCGCACGCAAAAATACAGTAATCGGCACTTTCCTGTTTCTATCTACACGGACTGAAAACACATCGTTGGAGTCCGTTTCATACTCAAGCCATGCACCGCGGTTTGGAATTACGGTAGCCGAATACAATTCTTTTCCAATCTTGTCATGTCCAATGGCATAATAGATACCCGGTGAACGAACCAGCTGACTTACAATAACACGCTCTGCACCATTAATCACAAAAGTCCCGGTTGCAGTCATCAAAGGCAAATCACCCATAAAGATTTCGTGTTCTTTTATCTCTTCTGTTTCTTTATTATGCAGTCTTACCTTTACCTTTAACGGCGCAGCATACGTAGCATCTCTTTCCTTGCACTGATCAATGTCGTACTTCGTCTCGTTGCGGCATAACTCAAAATCCACAAACTCAAGGCTAAGATGACCACCAAAGTCAGCGATTGGCGAAATATCACGAAAAACCTCCTTTAGCCCTTCATCCAGGAACCATTTGTAAGAATCAGTCTGCACTTCAATCAGGTTCGGCATCTCAAGCACTTCATGCTGACGGGCATAACTCATTCTCACACCATTACTAACTGCAATTGGATGTATTCTGTTTTTCTCCATTGATGTTCCACTCCTTATATTTTTTGCACATATTTTTTAAAATGACCGTGAATCGTAACCCTTTTTTATCCAATCCTGCAAGAAAGTCTTTTCAAAAAAGCAATCTTATGTTATAATGAATTACGAAGGATAAAAAAGTATAGTCAGCCACAATAGTGCATTTTTCATCCTACCATTAAAGCAGGAGGATGTCAAGCACTTTTTTTAATGCAAAAAAACGTACTACTATATCAGGCTGGCTGGAAATGGAGGAGTTATGGGAAAAGACTTAGATGTAACCACTATTTTATCAAAAATGACATTAGAGCAAAAGGCAGACCTGTGTTCTGGCGCAGACTTCTGGCACACCGCCTCTGCGGAAGAACTCGGCCTGTCTTCTGTTATGGTATCAGACGGGCCGCACGGCCTGCGCAAGCAGGAAGAAGATGTTGACCATATGGGCGTCGCTGAAAGCATAAAGGCCATCTGTTTCCCAACAGCATCTGCCATGGCATGTTCCTTTAACCGTGAACTACTGCATACAGTAGGCAGTGCACTTGGGGAAGAATGTGTTGCAGAAGATGTTGCTGTTTTACTTGGGCCTGGCATTAATATGAAACGCTCCCCACTCTGCGGAAGAAATTTTGAATATTATTCAGAAGACCCTTATCTCGCCGGGGAACTTGCAGCAGCCTTTGTGAAAGGAGTCCAGAGCCATAATGTAGGAACCAGTTTGAAACACTTCGCTGCAAACAATCAGGAATGGCGCCGGATGAGCATCAGCGTAAAAGCCGGGGAACGCACCTTACGCGAAATCTACCTGGCTGCATTTGAAAAAGTAATCAAAGAGGCAAAACCATGGACTGTTATGTGCAGCTATAACCAAATAAACGGAACCTATTCCTGCGAAAATAAATGGCTTTTAAACGATGTCCTCCGGGAAGAATGGGGCTTTGAAGGACTTGTTATGACAGATTGGGGCGCGATGAATAAACGTATTCCGGCACTGGAAGCAGGGCTTGACCTGGAAATGCCTGACTGCCACGGAGAAACTGACCGCCAGATTGTGGAAGCAGTTAAAAATGGCACATTGGAGGAAGACATTCTTGACAAAACTGTCCTGCGCATCCTAAACCTTGTAAATAGCTATATTTCAAAGAAACCAGAAACGCGCCCTTCCTATGATAAGGAAGCCCACCATAAGCTTGTGCAGGAAACTGCCTGTGAATCTGCCGTCCTGCTAAAAAATGACGGCATCCTTCCGCTGAAACCCAAGCAAAAGATTGCACTGATTGGTGAATTTGCAAAAACACCGCGTATCCAGGGAGGCGGCTCCAGCCATATAAACTGTTCCAAGATAACTTCTGCACTGGATGCATTTGAATCCCTGAAATCATATGAAATCGCTTATTCCCAGGGGTATCAGACAGAAGAAGATAAAACAGAGAAACCGCTTCTTCAGGAAGCGATTGAAACTGCAAAAAATGCGGATATTGCAGTTATTTTTGCCGGGCTGCCGGATTCCTTTGAAAGCGAAGGATATGACCGCACCCATCTGAATATGCCGGAGTGCCAGAACTATTTAATTGATAAAATCTGTGAAGTACAGAAAAATGTTGTCATCGTACTCCATAATGGCTCACCAGTCTGTATGCCGTGGCTTAGCAAAGTAAATGCCGTACTTGAAATGTATCTTGCCGGACAGGCCAGCGGCGCAGCTGCAGCAGATTTACTGACAGGACGCGTAAACCCTTCCGGAAAACTTGCAGAAACTTTCCCTTGCCGCATAGAGGACACCCCATCTTTCCTGAACTTTCCAGGAAGCCGCAATGAAGTTTCTTATAGCGAAGGCGTATTTATCGGCTACCGTTACTATGACAAAAAGAAGCTGGACGTTTTATTCCCATTTGGCTTTGGACTCAGCTATACAACCTTTGAATATAGCAGCTTAAAGATAGAAGTGAATGGCAAAGAGCAAAATAATACCCCAGCCCAGGCTCTTGATACAGATACTGTCACAATCTCTGCTGATATCAAAAACACAGGAAATACCTTTGGGAAAGAAATTGTCCAGCTTTATGTGAAAAACTTTATCGGCCTCGAAAACAGGCCGGAAAAGGAATTAAAAGATTTTACAAAAGTTTCCCTTCAGCCAGGCGAGGCAAAAACCGTTACCTTTACCTTAAATTACCGTTCCTTTGCTTATTTTAATGAAACAGCAGGGGACTGGTTTGCAGAAAGCGGCCTGTATCATATCTTAATCGGGGCTTCTTCACGCGATATCCGTTTAGATGCTCCAATCCAGATTGCAGGGACAAAACGCCTTCCATTCCAGGTTAAAGATATGACAACCTGCGAAGATGTAGAATTGTTTTCTAAAAATCCGGAACTTTTAAATGAACTGCTGGAAAAAAGCGGTTTTGGCACTCCTGCAGAAAATGCAGGCGATACTATGGGAGCAGGAACAATAGATCTGATGAAGGCAATGCATGCGGGCACGCCGCTTCATGCTATTTTATCCTTTAGCGGAAATGAACTTCATTATGAAGATATCCAGAATACTATTCAAAAGTTAAATGAAGCTGAATAATATTAGAGACTATAAAAAATTTCCACCTGTGCGGTTGGAAACTCCAAGGAGCATCCAACCTAACTTCCACATTCGCAAAACCCGCGCTTATGCGCTCTTTGCGTCTGCTTACGCATCCGCATTTTGCTCATTTAGGAGTGGGTTGCTAATCCAACAGCTTGCCTGCATTGCAATAAATTGCATGCAGACAAACTATTGAATTGCAACCGCACAGGTGGAAAAATTTTTCCTACAGTCCCTAAAAAGGACACCGCCTGTGACGGTGTCCTTTTTAGGAAACTAACGCCTTTCCGCCCGGCCAGGCATAAATCATCCTTTCCCGCATTTTTTCCAGCAAGCAGCCCGCCTCCATGCAACACATAACCTGAAACATTTTCTTCCATTCTTCCAGCCTGTCCCGCCCTCACCCTGGCAGCGCTGCCCATGCAGCATACCACCAGAACAAATAATTCTATTATTTTGAAAAACCGTTTCTTCATATTCCCTCCTTTTTTATAACTTCTTAATTTTGCAACTATGAACATGCGTTTTGCTGTCATAATTTATGCCAATCAATAATATATTGCCACTATATTTTTCCAACGCCTCCTGATAATGTCTATCAAGTATTTGCTTAACCGCTTCTGTATCACTTTTATTCCATTTCAGTTCTATAATTAATACAGGATTCATTGCTTTTCACAGCTTCCATAACGGAATTAGGGCTATAAACTGATTTCTCCCCGCTAAAAGCATAACCATCATACCAATGCTTCATTTCACCAAAACTCAAACCATATTCTTTACATAACCTCTTAACCTCTTCCTCTGTAAAACCAACAAATTTTGCCAGCCTTTTAGGCTGAATCATAGTATACTCACGAAAATCTGTTAATGCGGACTGTGTGCCATATTTCTTTATCGGCAATATCCCCGTCAAATATGCAGCCTCAATCATCCTGTCTGTCTGCTCTTAAATAATCCACGTAAAAGCTGAATATATTCTTTATGGAGCGCCGTATCATTTTTCACTTCCCTAAACAGCGCGTCCCATTCATCTATAAGAATAATAAACTTATTCCCTTTAACCTGATTTACGTCAGACAACGCAACAGGGAGCGAATCGCTATCCTGCAAAACATCAGGGAAATTTTCTCTTAATTCCTGAATAACCTCTGTCTGCAAATACCTGACAACATCCTTTATATCTTTTACAGTTGAAATAAACCAAGTAATATCTAAATAAATTACATTATGCTTGTTTAAATGCTCCTGATATGATTCATCCCCGGCAATCTCTAAATCAAAAAATAAACGTCCTGAATCACAGCTTTTATCATAATATGCACATAACATCTGGGCAGCATATGATTTTCCAAATCTCCTCGGCCTGCTTACACAAGTCAGTTTATCTTTTGAACCAAGAGTACTGTTGATAATTGAAACCAATTCCGATTTATCCACATATATCCCTTTGCGTATCGCAGCAAAGGCATCATTTCCTAAATTTATATATCTGCCCATAGCCAGCCCTCCCCATTCTTTCAAACATCCTCCAGTACTCCACCCCTTTCCATATATTATACCCGAACCACTATAATAATCAACGAAATTCTTTCCCAAAAAATGGAGTCTTACACAACGCATCCCATTGCGTTGCCAGACTCCTTCCAAACATTACTGACGATGCAGATATTTTTCTTTTGTTGCCATCCCGCCGCGGATATGCCGTTCTGATTTATTAACATCCAACACTTGCCTTGCCCTTGCAGCAAGAGACGGGTTGATTGTAAGCAGACGTTCTGTTACATCTTTATGTACCGTGCTTTTACTAATCCCCATTTTTTTCGCGGTCTGACGGACTGTTGCCTTACACTCTACGATATATCTTGCAGCTTCAACCGCCCGTTCCTCAATATACTCTTTCAAGCTCCATCCCCCTGATACTACTTGTTTATTCCATAGTATGTCGGAAAACAGGCATTTATTCTTTTCTTTATTACTATTCACAGCTATTCTAAACATCATGCGCAAAATAGTATAGTTTCCCATAACAAAAAAGAGCCTTGCGGCTCTAAAACCACACCTTGCAAAAACAAGATACCTGTGCTATATTAGACATATAAAAAGAGCAACCGCCCACAAAGTGGTTAGCCTCCTGAAGTTCAGTTTATAAGCCTGCCTTCATCCGGCAAGATACAAGGCAGGCTTATTTATTTGTGCTTGTTATTACTATCAATATAGGCAAGCAGTGTGATTAAAAATGTTGAGAACAGGATTAAATCCTGGAATGTATACATCTCCATCCGCACCACCTCCCCTCTTATGTAAGTTTAGGGAGGCTCGTCCACCTTGTAACACGGTTACTCCGTAACTGATTGTACCACAACAGACATTCCCTGGCAATCTCCTGATAGTACGCCTGTTTTGCAGCTACATCTTAATGTTACTGTTCACTCCGTGCCCAGTAACAGCAGCATACCCACGTAATAGAAATATGCTTATCATTATTTGGGGTTGTCATAATACTGTGTCATTAATTGTACAAATTCTTCATCCAAATTAAGTTCATCTGATATTTCCTTTACAGAACTTTTCTTTATACAGTATCTTTGGTATATAATTGCAGACAGTTCACATGACTGCGCTATCAATGTCCCCACCATTTTTCGCATAAGATTGACATATTCTAATATATTCGGATCCACTTCCACAGCAGAATCTGAAATCAATTTAGAAAAATCCACTTCATCATTTTTTTCACTTCTCCCATTAAGACTTTCCCTTATAAAATTTCTAAGCATTTCCTGTTCTTCTTCTGGCAATCGTGCATATAGCCAAACTAATTCTATTGACTCAAGCGGCATATCTTTAGGCAAAGGTGGTAACTGTATGTATTCTGACTTCATATATTTGCTGGTCTCCTTCCATATTCTGAATTTCTAATAGCCGTACACCATTAACTTATCACAATAGAAGCGCCCAGTCAACCTTACACCGTTAATATCATTTAATAAAACCTCGTATAATATATGGCAAACCAAAAAACACTATAATAAGGTGGATAAATCCAGGGGGTTCTTTATGACATATTCAGACGCCATTATCAAAAGACTGACCGAATTATGTAATGAACGAAATATTACAATAAATAAACTGGCGGTTCTATCTGGCATTACCCAATCCACTGTTGAAAATATTATATCTGGAAAGACAAAAAATCCCAAACTAAAAACGCTCCATAAGTTATCAATCGGTTTAGATATGACTGTATCAGAACTATTAGATTTTCCTGAAATGAATGAAACCATTTTTGAAGATGAATAGTAACTATTCACGGCCATTCTAAACAACATGCGTAAAACCTGCCAGCAAAGCTGTCAGGTCTCCGCTCCGCTTCGGTCCGTGCTAAACAAGCGTCACAGGCACTTAGCACCGCTGCTAAAGCAGCTTGCGTTTTACTTATGTTGTTTAAGAACAGCCTTTACAGTCAATTTCTGGAAAAGAGCCAAAACCTTATGTGCAGGCACAACGATTTCGGCCTTTTTCAGAAATCGACCGTGAATAGTAACTATTCACCAAATTTTTACAATATTTTTTCTCTTTTTATACTTCTTTTTTTTCTTTAAAGTGGTACACTGTTACTATTGTCACTGTCCACTCTGTGGCCAATGACTCAGGAACTGTAAGAAAACAGCTCCTGCTGCCTGAATTTTACCCAAAGCATAAACGGAGGATAAACCATGTTTAAAACAAAAAGCCCTGAACCAGCAAAACAGGGATTAAATATTATTATTGTGGGCTGCGGCAAGGTTGGCGCAACCCTAATTGAACAGCTTTCCCGCGAAGGGCATGATATTACGATCATTGACCAGAATGCCCAGAAAATCCAGGAAATCACAAACCAATACGATATTATGGGAATGACAGGAAATGGAGCCAGCTACAATGTCCAGATGGAAGCAGGCATTGAAAATACGGATTTGTTCATTGCCGTTACAGGATCGGACGAGCTAAACCTCCTTTGCTGTACCATCGCAAAACGTGTTGGTGAATGTTCGGCAATCGCCAGAGTCCGAACGCCGGACTACAGCCACGAAATCAGCTACCTGCGCGAAAAGCTCGGACTGGCCATGATTATTAACCCTGAACTGGAAGCCGCCAGGGAAATTGCCCGTATCCTGTATCTTCCAACTGCATTGGAAGTCAACTCTTTCGCACATGGGCAGGCAGAACTAATTAAACTTAAAATCCCAGAAGGAAATGCACTTGACGGCATCACGCTTGCAGATTTCGGCAAAAATACAACAGCGGACATATTAATCTGCGCTATTGAGCGGAATGGCGATGTCTATATCCCTTCCGGAAATTTCCAAATGCTCAAAGGCGATGTCGTTTCCTTTGTAGCAACCAGAAAAACAGCAAAAGCTTTCCTGGAAAGTTCCGGCTTCCAGACAAACCAGGTAAAGGACACTATGATAATTGGCGGAAGCCGGGCTGCTTATTATCTTGCTGAGCAGCTACTACATATGGGCATTTCTGTCAAGATTATTGAAAATGACCGCGCCCGGTGCGAAGCCCTAAGCATCCTTCTCCCGAAAGCTATTATTATAAATGGGGATGGAACTGACCAGGAACTGTTAGAAGAAGAGGGAATAATTTATGCAGAATCCTTTGTTCCCCTGACAGGGATTGATGAAGAAAATATTCTGCTGACACTTTATGCCCGCCAGGTTTCCAAGGCAAAAGTTATAACCAAAATCAACCGCATTAACTTTAAGGATGTCATCAGCCGCCTTGACCTTGGCAGCGTAATATATCCGCGCTATATCACGTCAGAGGCAATCATCGCCTATGTACGCGCAAAAAAAGCATCCATGAACAGTAATGTAGAAACTCTATACCATATGTTCGATAACAAGGCAGAAGCAATTGAGTTCCGTGTAAACGAGACATCCAGTGTTACCAATATCCCGTTGATGGATCTTTCCCTGAAAAAGAACCTGTTGATTTCTTTTATCAGCCGGAATGGCGCAATCATTATCCCAAGTGGAAAGGACTGCATCAAAGTTGGCGACACCGTCATGATTGTAACAACACATACCGGTTTTAATGATATCCAGGATATTTTGGAATAAGAAATGGAGTAACCTATGAACAGTTCTATTATACGTTATATTTTAGGATATATTTTAAAAATAGAAGGGCTTCTTTTACTGCTTCCATGCCTGACAGCCCTTATTTACCAGGAAAAAGAAGGATTATACTACCTCGCTGTTTCCGCAATCTGCCTCTTTGTTGGAATGCTGATTACAATTAAAAAACCGGCAAGCTTTGTCTTTTACCAGAAAGAAGGCTGTGTTGCTACCGCTTTGAGCTGGATTGTTATGAGTATCTTTGGCTGTCTTCCATTTATTTTTACAGGGGAAATCCCGTCCTTTGCAGATGCGCTTTTTGAAACCGTTTCTGGTTTTACGACAACAGGAGGAAGCATTTTAAGTGATGTAGAAGCGCTGTCCCACTGCTCTATTTTATGGCGGAGTTTCACACACTGGATTGGCGGAATGGGCGTGCTTGTGTTCCTGCTTGCCATTATACCGATGAGCGGCGGCTCCCATATTAACCTGATGCGTGCAGAAAGCACCGGGGCGTCTGTTGGCAAGCTTGTCCCAAAAATGAAATACACTGCCCGCATTTTATATATTATTTATATGGGAATGTCCCTATTGCAATTTATCTTACTGATTGCAGGAAACATGCCTGTTTTTGACGCACTCAACACAACATTTGCCACCGCGGGCACCGGCGGATTTGGCATTAAAAACAACAGCCTGGCAGGTTACTCTGCTTATATCCAATGGGTAACTACAATTTTTATGATACTTTTTGGCGTCAGCTTTAATACATATTATTACCTGCTGTACCGTAACTTTAAAAAGGCCCTTAGCTCTGAAGAAGTAAAATATTACTTCCTGATTATCCTGTCTGCAATTGCCATTATTTTTATCGAAATCCTGGAAACCACCTCTGGAATCTGGGATGCGCTGACACAGTCATCTTTCCAGGTTGCATCCATTATTACAACAACCGGTTTTTCAACCGTAGACTTTAACCTATGGCCGCAGACAGCAAAAATGATATTGCTTGGCTTGATGTTTATCGGCTCCTGTGCCGGAAGTACGGGCGGCGGCATTAAAGTTTCCCGCCTGATCATTTTAATAAAAACAGTGGCGAAAGAATTAAATTCCTACATCCATCCAAAAAGCATCCGCAAAATTAAGGTAGACAAAAAACCGGTAGAACATGAAATTGTCCGCACAATCAACGTTTACCTAATCACATTCTGCCTGATCTGCGCTGTTTCAATTTTTGCTATTTCCTTTGACCAAAAGGACTTTACCACAAACTTTACAGCCGTTGCAGCCTGTATTAATAATATAGGCCCGGGATTTGAACTGGTCGGCCCAACAGAGAATTTTGGCTTTTTCTCCCCGTTTTCCAAATATGTCCTGATTTTTGACATGCTTGCCGGGAGGCTGGAGCTATTCCCGATGCTGATTCTGTTCCACCCGGTAATCTGGAAAAGCGCCCTGACACAACGGCCGGGCAAAAAAGGCGCAAAGCCTTTCCAAACCCGGAAACACCCTGCCAGATAAGCAGCAGCCACTACGTAACAGCGCAATTTCCCATAATATAAAAAAGCGCACCGCCAGCGCTGGTGCGCTAGCAAGAATTGCTTCGCAATTCTTGTTGACAACCACCATGTAACAGCAAAATTTCCTATAATATAAAAGCAGCAGAGGCTGGGATTATCCCACAGCCTCTGCTATTTCATATGCTTCTTTATAACTTAATACTTTAGATACATAAGACTTACAATATGACGGGACGCCGCCATTCCTTTTTACTGCACCGCTTCCTGCGTTATATGCTGCAAGCGCCAGCCTTACATCACCATTAAATTCTTTTAATTTTTGTGCAATGCACTTTGCGCCACCCATAATATTCTGTTCCGGGTCATATGGGTTTGATACGCCAAGTTCCTTTGCCGTTCCCGGCATCAGCTGCATAATGCCAATTGCACCTGCGCTTGACACATCATTTGGGTTAAAATTTGACTCTGCTTTTGCAATTGCTTTTAAAAGGCTTTCCGAAACACCATATACTTTTGCAGCCTTTTTGAAATATTCATCATATTTCGTTTTCTTCATCGCATCTGCAGAAGTCGTGTTGCTGCTTGAAGATGACTTCTCCACAGAATCTTTCTTTTCTGCAACATCTATATAAACAACTTCTTTCCCAGTAACCGGGTCTTTATACACAGTTTCTGACTTTTCTGCTGATGCATCCTTTTGGGTAACCTCTTCCCTGCTTTCTGTTTCCTGTGCTTCTTCCTCCTTTTTCAGCACATCCTGAAAATCAGTTTTTGTCAGCTTTGTTGGGTGGTTTTCCCCACTTTTATATGCCACAATCGGCTTAATATGTAAATATGACACACTTTCGAGCATAATACGCTCTCCTCCCTGTTTCCTAAAACTTCTGCTGATTCCAAGCATCAGAACATGTCCGGGAAAACGGCAAATTCCATTCCAACATGCCGGCTGCGTTTTCCACCATAACTGCCTGTCACTTCTTATCTGAAAACAGCATCTGCAAAGTAATATCTTCTGTCACTGTTTTACAGGTTACTGTTTCTAATGGCACGCTGTCCCCTTTACATAAAACAGCTTTTCCCCGCAATGCCTCTGTATTTTTTACACTTTGCGGCAGCACTTTTGAAATATTTGCCTTTGCCTGCTTTTTGATATTTACCTTTGTAACAGTGGCATCCTGTACTGTATGGACAGACGCCCTGACTGGCGAAACGGCTTCTCCGTGCTTAGCATATATAACTTCTGCCTTTTTTCCTTCACGAATCATAGTTTCCCCCTGTCTGTGCTGTCCCACACACTGTACCAGGGCATGTTTAAGAACACCTTAGGTAAACAATGCCCTCTAATCAGTTTATCATTTTTTACTGGAATTGTCCACTCCTATTCATAATCTTTCACATTTCCTTTATCCACTTTTTCAAATGGAACCCAGACATATTTTTTATCTTCGGAAAGATATTCCATGCCATCCAATGACTTCCCCTGGGCAAGGCGTGCAGCAGCCTTTACTGCATAGCTTCCCTGCCCGGATGCTGACTGGTATACCGTAAATGCCATCTTCCCATCTTTAATTGCCTGGCATCCTTCTGCCGTTGCATCAATGCCAATAATCTTTATTTCATCAAAACCGATTCCTTTTTCCTCACATGCCTGAATCACCCCAAGGGCCATTGCATCATTATTACAGGCAACCACATCTGCCTTCTGCCCGGTTTTCAAAAGAACCTCAAACTGCTGCTTCGCCATTTCCGTGTCCCAATCTGCATAATCATCAAAAACATACTGGATATTCTTCCCGGAATCTTTTAACGCCCCCTTCAAAGAGCTGGTTCTCCCCACAGTTGCCGAATGAAGCTTCTGCCCTTCAAACACAGCGACATTAATTGAATCACTCCCCGAAAACTCCTCTAAAATGTATTCAGCCTGATATTTCCCGGCATCCGCTTCATTAGAACCGACAAAAACATATTTATCCTCTTCCAGATATTCATCAGCCGGACAGGAATTATAAAACACAATAGGGATATCGCCTGCCGCTACTTCTAACTGCAATGCTGTATCTACATCTATCGGATTACATAAAATAACATCGTAACCTCCCTCAACAGCCTCTTTAATCTGCGCCAGCTGTTTTTCCAAGGAGCCTTCTGCATCGCTCGCCGTAAACTCCGCCCCCATCTCCTTCGCTGTTTTCTCCGCTGAATCAATCAGGTTCTGCCGAAATGTATCAGCAGAAGACACTGTCAGGTACATCTTAACCCCCTTTGCCGAATCTTCCCCATCTCCGGCATTTCCTGCGCATCCTGTAAATATGCCCAGACAAGCAAACAGCGCTGTCAATAATTTCCATACCTTTTTCATAGCAATCCCTCCATGCCGCCTTCCTTTACGGCCAATTGTCATCAAAAACCTTTTTTCCTTCCAAAATCTCTAAATTTTAAACCGTCCAATCCGCTCTTTCAGGCTGTCTGCGCTTTCTGACAGCTCTTTAGCATCCTCCATTACCGCACTGCTGCTGCCCGCTATATTGTTCGCCTGAATCACCATATTTTCAGAAGTGTTGTTGATTTCTTCTGTACTGGCCGCCTGCTCTTCTGAAATCGCCGCCATGTTCGTAGCAACCTCATCTACTTCACTGACTTTTACCATCATCTGGCCAATCAATTCTTCCGTAGTATGGATATCATTAAAAATCTCATCAAATGTCTGCAGCGCCGTGCCAATCATTTCACTGCTTTCATCAATATTTTTCATGCTCTCTGCAGCCTGCCCTACCGTTTCCTGCACAAGCCTTGTAACCTCGCCAATCAGCTTTACAATATTTTCCACTGATTCAGTACTTGTCTGCGCCAGCTTCCCGATTTCTGAAGCAACAACCGCAAATCCCTTTCCTGCCTCGCCTGCCCTCGCCGCTTCAATTGAAGCATTCAACGACAGAAGGTTCGTCTCTTCTGCTATATTTCCAATAACAGCTACAATATCTGTAATCTCCTCTGAGGCTTTTCCCACTTTATCAATTGCCACATTCAGCTTCTGGATAGAATCGCTTATATTCCCCATAGCCACATTCACATGGCGCATATCGCTCTTCCCTTTCTCAGAAGCCGCAACAGTCTGCCCCATACATTTATCAACCTCCATACTGGTTGCCTTTGTGTCTGAAACTACCATTGCAAGCGACGTCGCATTGTCAGCAATTTCACCAATTGACTCAGAAAGCTGGTCTACTGTCGTATTTAAGTCACTCATTGACTCAGCCTGAATTTTTGCAACATCATTCATGTCAACCGACAAATTGTTCGTCGTCTCCGACTGCCCTGACACCTTTTCAGAAATATCCTGTATCTCATGCAGCATGCCGCGGATAGCTATCAGAAATTCTTCTACGCTCCGCCCCATTCTCCCAATTTCATCCCTGCCCTTAACCTTAACGCCTACTGTAAAGTCTCCATCCGCCATTGTTGTAATTGTATTGGTCAGGCTGCGGACCGGCTTGACTACCATATGCACAACCCGTTCAATTAATACCATTAAAACCAGCAGGGATATTATGGCAATTACAATCATCTTTGTACGAAGCCCATTTACATCAGCATAAATAATCTCATGAGGGATAAAAGACACCAGAACCCATTCTGTACCATTTACTGTCTCGAACCCTGTCAGGTTCCCCTCCAATTCACAAGTTGTATACTCTCTTTTATCCAGTTTTTTTGCAACGGCAGCAAGATATTTATCTTTGCTGGAAGAATCCAGCTTCGTAGAAATTAACGAAGCATCGCGGTGCGCAAGAATCGTCCCATCATTGGTATCCACCAAAAATGCTTCTGCATCATTCATTTTAACGAAGGAATTTACAATAATGGTAATCCTCTCCAGAGACACATCTCCCGATATTACCCGGATATCGTCTGAACCATCGTTTATCACAGCAGACGCGCTTACCTGGTTTGTGCCGCCTTCACTTTGATGCGCACTGCCATAACGCATATTCACACGCGACAGCCCTTCTTTATACCATGTAGCGTTTAATACGTCACTGTATGTATTCTCTGAACCTGCTGCTTTCATAACATTGCCTGAAGAATCTGCTATATACAGTCCATTTGGATAATTCGCATTATAATCCGCATAAGAATTTAAAATTTCCTGTAACCCCTCTTTTGAAGGCTTTGTCTGTTCAATCACCCGTTTAACGCCAGAAAAAGACGCCAGATTTTCATCCAGCCATGCCGCAATGCTTTTTGACTGATAGCTGATGGAAGAATCCAACAGCTCTGCTGCATTTCTTTGGATAATGCTGCTTGAAATCGTGTATGCAAGCACAATCATCACAACAATCAAAACCGCTATAATCGGCACAATCGTCCCAATTATCTTTGTCTTAATCGAACCTGAATGGGACTGTTTCTGTTTTTTCACCTTGTCTTTCTTCATATCTCTCCTCCTTTTATTCGTGCTTATACCTCCCTTTTATTTTACCATGCGGCACAAGATTTTGCCAGAACATGTTTATATAATAAAAATACCAAATTTTATGTTATACTATAACAAAAGATTTAGATTGGGGGTTTTCTTATGGAAGAAAAAATCAAAAAATTAGCAGAACTAGTTGAGAAAAGCAGCCACATCGTATTCTTTGGCGGCGCGGGCGTCAGTACAGAAAGCGGTATTCCTGACTTCCGCAGCGTAGATGGGCTTTATCACCAAAAATATGACTATCCGCCAGAAACAATTTTAAGCCACAGCTTTTTTCTCCGCAACACAGAATATTTTTATAATTTTTACCGTGACAAAATGATTTACCTGGATGCAAAGCCCAATACAACGCATAATAAACTGGCGCAATGGGAAAAAGAAGGAAAACTGGAAGGGATTGTTACCCAAAACATAGACGGCCTGCACCAGCTTGCCGGAAACAAAAAGGTATTTGAACTGCATGGCTCTATCCACAGGAACTACTGCACCAAATGCCATAAAGCCCATTCGATTGATTCCATTATCAATAGTACCGGAATCCCAAAATGTGAATGCGGCGGAACAATTAAACCGGATGTTGTACTATACGAAGAAGGGCTTGATGACCAGACAGTAAATGGGGCAATCCATGCCATTTCCCATGCAGATTTAATGATTGTCGGCGGTACATCCCTGTCTGTCTATCCTGCTGCCGGGATGCTCCAGTATTATACCGGGGACAGCCTTGTCCTGATTAATAAATCAGCCACCCCGTATGATACAAAAGCCGATTTGCTAATCCAGCAGGGGCTTGGCGAAGTATTTGGGAAGCTCCCTTAAAAACAGCAGGAAGCTGCCGCAAAAAAATTTTTCAGTCTCTAACCATCAGAGACTGAAAAATGACGTTCCAAACGGTTTTCCCTGTCAAAAAGGTAGTTGTACTGTACAATCTCATATTCTTCCAACAGTTCCTGGTACTCTGTACCATGTTCCGAATATTCATGAAGGGCTCCTTCTTTATCATAATAGCCGCTGGTGCTGACAGAAGGCAGTTTTTCCTGCAGGGCTGAAAGATAACAATCGAAATTGCTCATTTTCAGCCCTGCCGTTTTAAGCGCCAGGGCAGGAAGATAATTCAGGGAAATCCGTTCTATTTCCTGTTCCCCAATGTCATAATTTGCCCAAATCATAAAAGGCACCAGATGTTTCTTCATAACCTGTTCCTGCGAAAAGACATCTGGGAGGCTTCCTGTTACTGTTTTATAAAAAGAATCTTTTAAATGTGGCTGATGGTCCCCAAAAAGAACAACCATAACCGGCTCTTCTACACCATCAAAATAAGATATCAGCTCTTCTAAAGCATCATCAGACATCTTCATCAAAGAAAGGTATTGGTTTGCCGTCATATCTGCTGAAAAATTTGTAATATGTACAGGATTTTCAAATACATAATTCACATTATCATATGGGTTATGGTTCTGCATGGTAACATTAAACAGGCAGAGCCTGCTTCCCGGCTCTTTTTCCTCAAAAAGATCCTCTATCTTTAGATAATTCTCCATGTCCCCTACATAGTCCCGCACAGGCGTCCCTTCCCCAAAATCCTCCAGGGACAAAAAACGGTCAAAGCCAAGAAGTGGATAAACACGGTTTCTGTTATAGCCGGAAGGATAATATGGATGCATGGCAACCGCCTCCTGATACCCCTGCTCCTTTAGATTCGTAATCAAAGACGGGATGTAATCCTCTATATACTGTAGATATGGATTGCCTGGCAGAAACGCCTTTGTACATCCTGTTAAAAATTCAAACTCTGAATTTGCCGTATATCCTCCATACACCGAAGATTCCGCAAACCCTTTAATTACATTCTTTTTCAGACTATTATAAAACGGCATCACCTTCTGATCCGTCTTAATTTCACCCAAAACACTTAAATCCGAAAAGGACTCATTCATAATCATGATTAGGTTCGGAAGTTCCTCTTTATTCTTCCTGCCAGATACTGCATTTGAGTTATTTTCCTTTTTCGCCGATTCATAACGGGATAAAATTTCATCCGCTTTTTTTACAGAATATCCTGCCGGCTCTGAAACAGTCGCCTTTCCTGCATTGGAAGTAAAATAAAGGACATATCCATAATCTTTCATGCCTATATTGTGGTCCCACGTCAGGCCGCTGACATCCTTAAAAAATACAGTATCTGAATCAATCCAGAAAAAGAACAGAACGCTTGCCGCCATCCCAAGCACAGAGATTAACATATATTTTGCATGGCGGTAAGCATGCTTTCTTTTTGGAAGAAGGAAACATGCCCCAAATAATGCAATATCGCAGAATAACGCTGCTATAAAATTCCACCCTACATCATAGCTGTAGCCGCCAGCCACCTCCGCCGCTGTTTTTACAGCGTAAAAATCCATAAATACAATTCCATAGCCACGGAAGGAAACCACAAAATAATTTGCAATCCCAACAATAGTGAAAAAAACAACAGATATCATTAGCGGAAGCCTGACGCTGTGGAACAGCCCTGCCAAAAAAAGATTGACGCCGGCAAAAATCAGGACATTCTTTATAATAACATCTGCCTTATAATCAAATATGGAAATACCAAAATAAAGCTCTAAAATGGCAAATTCCAAAAAAGCAGCCGAAAGGAAGAAAACAACCTGAAAATATACATTATGACAAAATCCCTGCCATTTACTTTTCCTGTCTTCTTCCCCTGACTGCCACATCTCAAAAAGTACCCCTTTCCTTAGGAACTACCTGCAAATTATTTCACGACAGTCCCTAAACAGCCTTTATCTGAAAAAGTCCCAAAAACTTCCTGAGCCATCATCATTTCCATCATATGGCTGCTGTCTTCCTTCGTTGTTATTCCCATTATTATCATTATCCTGTGTACCAGACCCCTGGCCGCTGTTATCATCCGGAAGGCTTTCCAGTGATTCAGCCCCCTGCAATGTCACGGTTACTTTCTTTTCCTCATATTTCCCATTATTACTTCTTTGCAGCGTAATTTCCACCTTAGTTCCCTTGCGGTAGCTGTTTATCTTTTCCTGAAGGCTTTCCATCGTCGTTACTTCCATTTTATTTACAGCAGTAATGATATCATTCGCCTTAATTCCAGCCTTTTCCGCTGCGCCGCCCTTTGCAATATCTTGTACATGGACGCCATATGGGACATTGTAGCTAACCGCCTCCTGTGACACAGTTTTCCCGGTAATCCCCAGATACCCCTTTTCATCATCATTTAAGACTTCACGATTCATCAGTTCATCAATAATCGGTGTTGCAACAGAAACCGGAATTGCATATCCAACCCCTTCCACAGAAGAATTTGCAATCTTTGCTGAATTGATGCCAATTACCTGCCCCTGCATATTAATCAATGCGCCGCCGCTGTTACCCGGATTAATTGCTGCATCTGTCTGAATTGCCTTAATTTTGTTCTGGACACGTCCATCTTCTGAAGACTCTGTAATCTCACGGTCTTTTGCACTAATATACCCTACCGTAACAGACTGCCCATATCCCAATGCATTTCCAATCGCAATAACCATTTCCCCTACTTTTGTATCATCTGAATTTCCTATATCAGCAATCTTAATCTGCTCCATTGTGCTTTTCTTTACATCTGATACTTTCACAGCAATCACTGCCAAGTCATTTGAAGAATCAGCGCCTTTCTCAACAGCCTCATAAATTTCCCCGTCAATAAACTGTACCGAAATTGTCTTCGCACTGTCAATCACATGGTTATTTGTAGCTATTAAAAGCTCTTTGTCATTCTGTGCAATAATAAACCCACTGCCGCAGCTTGTTGTATCCCTTCCCTGGTAATACTGCCCAAACAAATCATAATAGTCTGCCCCCTGTGTGGTGCTTGTAATCGCCACAACGGCAGGCATACACTGCTCTGTAATGCTTGAAACATCATTTGCAGCCGTTGCAACAGCTTTCTTTGTAGTACTTTCCTTATTCTCCGCCTGGTTTCCCACTGTTGTCTTGTCTAACTGCTGGACGTCCTCTGTAGGAGTCCCTAAAAACTTTTGTGAAATATAATTCACCCCGTTAAAGCATACGCCAGCTACCAGACCAAATACAACTGCGCATGCTGCCGCAATAAGAACTTTCTTCCCAAAAGAAACCTGCCCTTTCTCCTTTTTAGGCGGCACATTGCCTTGATTCTGATATCCAGGATTCTGGTAAGCATTATTTTGATATGCATTGTTCTGATATGGATTATTTTGATAGCCGCCCTGGTTACCGCTGTTTTGATATCCCCCATATTGATAACCCTGTCCTGCCTGCCCGTTTCCCTGCGTATTTTCTTGGGAAACAGCATCCCTGGAATTCCCCTGTTCATTCTTATTCTCATAATAATCCCCGGAATGGGTGCTTTCCCCATTCCCATCTTTATAAGAATAACGGTACACCGACTGGTTATGGTCCTGATAATCCCCTTCTACGGAATTGCCATATTCCCCTGTATAACCTGTATTTTCCTGTTCTTTGCTGCTATCCGCCGCTATATTGCTTTCTTCACTGCCATTAGATTCACCAATATTCAAACTATTGTTATTTTCATCCATTATAAAAATCCCCCTTTTCCATGCGTCCTGCGCACATAACGAGTTATTATCTGCTTACTTTTTCTTCCGCAATCAGAACTATGTAACATAGTCTATCAATGAAATGTGTAAAACATGTGAAGAAATTTTAAAGATTTCAGTAAATTAAAAAAATGATTGCTTTCTAATGGCAAATTCCAAAAAACAGGCGCAGATGCCCTAGCCAAATCACACCTGATAATACTGCGCCTGTGCATTCCAAAGTTTATAATAAAGTCCTTTCTTATCCTCCGCCAGCTCCTCATGGCTTCCATGCTGCACAACCCTTCCTTTGTCAATCACAATAATATCATTGCAAAACTGGCAGCTTGAAAGGCGGTGTGAAATATAAACTGCTGTTTTTGTCCCAACCAGATCGTCAAATTTTGAATAAACATCATATTCTGCCAATGGGTCCAATGCCGCCGTCGGCTCATCCAGTATTTCAAACGGCGTATCATGGTAAAGCGCCCTTGCAATCGCAATTTTCTGCGCTTCCCCACCAGAAATGTCAACACCATCTGCATCAAAATCTGTATAAAGCGGCGTTTCCAGCCCCTGCCCCATCTCAAATTTCTGCAGAAGTCCCCCAAGGCCTGCCCGCCTTAACACCTCTTTTACCTTATCCTTATCATAATCCATGGCAGCGGAAACATTCTGCCCCAAGGGCAGCGCTGTCAGCTTGAAATCCTGAAAAACAACACTAAATAGGCTTAAATACTCCTGATAATCATATTTGCGGATATCAATCCCATTCAGCAGGATTTCCCCCTCTGTCGGGTCATAAAGGCGGCAGAGCAGTTTAATAAATGTCGTCTTGCCAGAGCCATTCCTGCCAACAACGGCAAGCCGCTCCCCAATTCGGAAACGAACGGAAAAATTCTTTAAAACATACTCTTCTGAACCAGGATAGTGGAATGAGACATTGCAAAACTCCAGTTCATACCTGTTATCATCCCTCTTTTCAACAGGGAGCACGCCCTCATATTTTTTATTTGGTATATCAAGAAAATCAAAATACGCCTTTAGGTATTTTGTATTGCCTGCAAGCTGCGTAAGGATAGAAACCCATATACTGAAACTGTTTGTAAAAACTGCAAGGCTTCCTGCATAAAGAAAAATATCACCTGCGGACAGCACCCCCTTTAATGCCAAAATTCCCAGGTAAAAATAAATGATGCACAAAATCAAATTTTTTACCCCTGAAGTAATCGAATCAATTTGCACCCATTTCCTGAATCCTTTTGCCTGAAACCCGCACATCTTCCGAAACAGCTCTTCCATATGCCCCCATATAAGCGGCTGCTGATGGAACAGCCGGATACTTTTCCCAGAAGATTCCTTCTCCAGGTAATCGCTGACATAATACCCCGACTCCCTAAAGCAGGGTATCATTTGATTATTTATCTCAAAAAGTTCTTTATGCAGCCGGTTTACCTGCCGCATACCCAGCACCGTCAAAACAATTGTAAACAGAACAAAACCGACAGAGTACAGCCGGCTTCCCTGAAAAGCACTGCCGCTTTTTAGAATCATCTGTACCATATAAACAACAGCAATCACGATATCAACTGTTTCCCATACCAGCGACATCAGGTTCCAATACAGCATATTAATCCCGCCGCCGCCTTTAACATGCGCCATTTCTTCCAGGTCACGCCTTTTGTTATAGATATTTTCCGACTCCAAATATTCATAATCCATATTTAATATCTTTTCATTTAAATGGATGTTTGCCGCGTCCCAAATTCCCGAACCAAGAAAGAAATAATAATGGTCAACCGCTGCTTTCAGCAGGCTAAATGCAAGCCCTCCCCCGACAAACAGCCCCAGATCCCTTATAATTACTTCCTGTGCCGCCCCTGTTGTAACGTCATCCAGCAAAATCGCCGTAAACCATATTGTCCAATAGGTCCTGACCGCACAAGTCAATGATACGAGCAATATAACCGGAACCTTTTTCCCCAGCTTAAAAATCAATGCAATCCCCCTTAGGTTAATGTAAAGTAATTCCTTTAATGAAAAACCATATTTTTTCATGCCAGCCTCCCTTCCTGGGCAGCCCCTTCCTTGTAATAATGGCTTTGCAGTTCAAACATTTCTGCATACAAACCGCCCTTTTCCAATAATTCCTGATGAGTGCCATCCTCTGCAACCCTTCCTCCATTCAACAAAAGAATCCTGTCGCAAAAGGACGTACTCGAAAGACGGTGCGATACAAAGAAAGACGTCTTTCCTTTTGCAAACTCTGCATATTTCTGGTACATTTCATTTTCAGCCAGCGGATCCAGCGCCGCCGTTGGTTCATCCAATATCAAAACAGGCGCATCCCTGTACAGAGCCCTTGCAAGCACCAGCTTTTGCCGCTCTCCACCAGAAAAATCTACTGCATCTTCATTAACATTTTTCTCCATCCGCTCCTGCATCCCCTTTGGCAGACTTTCTATTTTCTCCCTTATCCCCGCCATCAAAAGGCATTCTGCTGCCTTTTGGCTGTCGGTTTCCTGCTCCGGGCGCATGGAGATGTTTTCCTTCACTGTTACCGGAAGGAAACTTACATCCTGAAAGGCACAGGAAAACCAGGTATACCTCTCATCCGGCGCTAACTCCTTCAAATCTCTGCCGTTTAACAGAATCCTGCCTTCTGTCGGCTCTAACAGCCCACAGATTAATTTCATCAATGTTGTTTTCCCCGCCCCATTCACACCGACAACTGCAAGCTTTTCGGAACTCTCCACTTGAAAATCCAAGTCATGCAGAATGTCTTTTTCCATCCCCGGAAACCGGAAAGAAACATGCTCCAGCCTGATACTCACCGCTTCCTTTTTTATTGGCAAAGCCTCTTCTTGTGTATCCTTCCCATACTGCAAAAATTTCTGTATACAGGAAAAGCTAAATGACATCTGCTTAATCCTCCGCATATGCCCAAAACATTCATTCAGCCCTGCTGAAAGAGCCTCTGCCATACCGGCATAAAGCACCAAATCGGAAGCCGGCATTCCATAAAACAATACTTCATAAATTAAATACCCGTAAACGCCAAACCTCTGAACGGCTGTAAAAACCCCCACCAGCGCCTCCATTTCCCCATCAAACCTCTGGACAATCCCCTTATAGCGCCGGCGGATTCCGACGTATTTTCTGGTAACCCCGGTAAGCCATCCCTCCATCTGGTATAGCCTTACATCTTTTGCCATCAAAAAATCTCCCGCCCTGTCCGTCGCATATTTTGCCTTGCGCCAGGCATCTGATATCATTTCATTATACTGGTAATTTCTCTTGCCAGATTGTGAAAAAACAGCATAAATTGCAGCCCCCGTGATAACTACCACAAATGTTATAAAAACTGACTTTCTCCCTAACATAACTGCATAAAACACCATACTCAAAAACGTTGCAAGCATTGTATTCAGACTGGACAGAAAATTGCTCAAATCAACCGATACATTTTCTTCCCCAACATCTCCCCCGTATAACTGCGCCTTTGCGGTATCACGCATTGTAATAAACTCTGTATTTTCCAAATTGGCATATTCCGTATAGAGCAGCTTATGGATATAATCCATCTTCATTTTATTCTGCAAAATAACATTATTGTTTTGCAGGCGCACCACCAAATGATCCGACAGCAAAATACTGCCAATCAGAAAAACAGAAATAATGCCCAGTACCATAAAAAGATGCTGGACTGTCTGACGGTTCTCTAATTCTGCCAGAACCGCTTTCGGCAGGTAAACCTGCAAAGTCATCATCACCGTATACGACACCATATAAATTACCATCATCGCAAAAACAGACTTTTTCCATCTCCAGACATAAGATAAAAGCGCCAAAAACTCACGGCCGCTTTCCCGCATCCTATGCGCTCCCTCCCTTTTGCTTCCTGCCTTTCCCATTCTAAGATATCTCCTTTATCCTGTTTTTTAGGGACTGTAGAAAAATAAGTAATACAGTTCCTTAACTTCCACTAAGATTAGTATACACAAAAAAAGATACCGCTAATGATTTTTTCATAAGCGGTATCTGTAAGTGCATAAATGGTTACTATTCACGGCTAATTCACTTTTTTATGCTCCCCTTTTATATAAGGCAGCATTATTTCCGTAACAAAGACGCCTGGTTCATTTTTCCGTTTCAGATATCCTTGGTATTTTTTTACAATCTTATCAATCCGGTAAAGACCAAAGCCATGGCCAGCCCCTTTCTCCGTGATATAACGCTCTACCCTCTTTGTCTGGTTTGTAGCATTTGTTACGGATATATAAAACTGCTTTTTATAAATGCCTATATATACACGGATAAACCGTTCTTCCTGTCTGGCAATCTTTTCACACGCTTCCATGGCATTATCCATCAGATTGCCAAAAACCACGCTAAACTCTGTATCCGATATCGGAAGCTTTTCCGGTATCCTGGCAGTCACATCCAGGCGGATATCCTTCGTTCCTGCAAGCGACATCTTACTGTTTAAAATAGCATCTGCCATGGCATTACCAGACTTAACCTTTAAATCTACTTCCTCTAAATCTTTTTCCAACTGCAAAAGATACGCCTGACACTTTTCAACCTCGCCATTTTCCAGATAAATCCGCAGCACATGCATATGGTTCCTGAAATCATGCCGCCATCCCCGCATTTCTTTGTATGTGCTGCGGATTTCCTCTAACTGGCGTTTTGCATATTCATTTTGGCGGTTTTCAAGCCTGCGTTCAATTAATGCAGGCAGAAAGAAAAAAACAGCGAGGAAATACAATATGGCAAGCATCCCCAAAATTACTGCAAATGCTCCCCAGACCATATTCCCCGCCCCTTTCTTAAGGAACTGTTAAGAATTAATTTCTTAACAGTTCCTTAAATGCTGTCATAGAGTTCCTTAAAATACAATCTACAATGTTTTACGGACATATCCGATAAAAGCCTCATTCAGTTTTCCATAGAGACGCCGGCTTACTGGCGCTTCTATCCCGCCGGTAAGCAGAACCCGGTTATGCTCAACCGCCTCAATATGGCATAAATTCACAAGCACGCCGCGGTAGCACTCCTTAAAGCAGCCTGCCTCCAAACCTTCCTGTGCCTGCTTTAAGGACTGCACTACTGCATATTGCCCATTTGTTGTTGTATAAAAACACTGCCTTGCAAAAACTTCTATCTTTACAATATCCTTCTGCAACACTTTATATACGCCATCCTCTGTGCCCAGCACCACATATGGCATCCCTGCTGCCAGCTTCTTAGCAATCCGTTCCAGGCATTCTTTTACCTTTTCTTCCTTTACCGGCTTGACCAGATAATGGACTGCCTCTACTTCATACCCTTCCGAAATATATTCATCCATCCCCGTTACAAACACGATTGGTATGGAATCATTTTTCTTCCGGAGCCTCCTTGCCAGTGAAATCCCGTCCTCCTCCGGCATCTGAACATCCAAAAAAAGCATGTCAAAACAGGACTCTTCATAAGCAAACAGAAACTGCCCCGTTTCCGAATAACATGAAACCTGCACATCCATTCGGTTATCTGCCGCCCATTTCTCAATAACCTTTTTCAGCCAATCCGCCTCTGCCTGGTTATCTTCACAAACTGCTATCTTCATACTAATCCACCATGCCGCGCCTTCTGCAGCACAACCATCCCTAATTCAAAATTGAATTTGTCTGTTCTATCACTTCCTGGACACGTTCTGCTATATGCGATACTGTATTCATCGACTCCTGTATCATTACGCTTTTTTCAGAAGTCCTGTCTACATTTTCAATAGAAAGGTTTACCGCTTCCAACAGTTCCGTAGTCACCGTGCTGAATTTCTGGATAATTTCATTTACCTCCTGGATCGCATGCTGAATCGCATCGTCATTTTCCCTTGCACTGCCAACAGATGCTTTTGAACTCTCTGACAGTTCGCGTATACTCGTAGCGACAACAGAAAAACCCTTTCCTGCCTCCCCAGCTCTTGCAGCCTCAATCGCCGCATTCAAAGAAAGTAAATTAATTTTCCCGGAAATTTTTTCAACATCCTGCGTCATAATATTATATTGGTTAATACTTGTATTAATATTCTCCAATGAAGTCGAGATACTCTGGTTCAGTTCCTGCAGTTCATTCATATATTTCGCTACATTTGTCATTTCTGTACTGCTTTCTTTCCCTGTCTCGCGGATAACAACTGCTTCATCACGAACCTTTTCAATATTCTCTGACAAATTGCCAAATACTTCCACCAGTTCATTATTCATACGCAAAACCTCTTCATTAATCGAAGTAACCTTTTTACGCTCATTGTAAATAGACTTCATCATATACTGATGGCAGTTTTCCCTCTCATTAATTCCCTTTGCCAAAGCAATTGCCATATCACGGCACGACTTGTACCCGCAGGCGTGGCAGTCGAAGTTCTTTTCCATCTCCGTTGTTTTCCCAAGAGAACGGTATGCCCGTTCAATATCCGCTTCAGTGACTTTTGCAGATTCTGAATATTTCGACTTATATGTACGAATAAAATCATTTAGATTTAGTGTCTTGTCAAATCCAGCAAATTGTTTGTCAACTCCTTTTTTGGAAGTATTCGCTTTGCGGACCTTCCTTGCATACCGCTCCACATCATGCATAATGTCATTCATACTAAAGCAGTTATAATTGACACCTGTAGCCGGCCCGCCATTACAACCATTTTCACAGTTTAATACATCAAAAACAGTTGGCAGCCATCTGGATTTTTCTTTCTCATAAGTATCTAAATCCCGGTACAGCTTATCCGTCCCTTCGGAAGTTACTACTTCCATCTCAGGATTATGGATCAGGAGGTTCTTCATCAATCCGCCTGGCTTAGAATAGATAGCCCCTTCCAGCCCCTGATGCTCATCAAATTCAAACTCACTGTAAATCTTAACTTTCGGAAGATCTACTTTATTTTCCTCAAAATACCTTTTCAAGTGTTCCATTGTTACATTATAATCAATCACACCTGTTTCCCGGAACTCATCAATTTTTGCAATGCATGGCGAAATCGCGGCAATCTTCCCTTTAAATCCCAGGACTTTACGCACATAAATAGCAATGCACAGCATTGGGCTGTGGATTGGTGAAAGGTGAGAAAGAAGCGATGGCTTGTGGCACTGAATATAATTTACGACCGCTGCACAAGGCTGTGAAATCACCTTTGCATCTGGGTGCTGTTCCAGATAGCGCAGATGCGCCCAGGTACAGATATCCGCCCCAAAGCTTGTGTCATAAATCGCTTTTACCCCCTTGTTCCGCAGCCATTGGAGGACATGACGCCAATTTCCGTCAAAGGCAATCTTAATTGCAGGAGCCGCCAGGACTGCCACTTCTTTTCCATCCTGCAGATCCTTCAAAAATGGGTCAATGTCGTCTTCAAAATACCTTGCGCCATGAGAACACGCCTTAATGCATGCCCCGCATTTAATACATTTTTCATTATCAATCTGAATCCTTAGATTCCCTTCCTCATCCGTATGGGCTATGTTCGCATCACCTGCCGGACAGACCTTTACACATGCATTACACCCAACACATTTTTCTTCCTTTAATCCAATGATACTCATAGTTTTTCAGCCTTTCTTCACGTTCACACTATAGTTAAAATACCTCTCTTTATATAATAGTGAAAAATGGACAAAACCTCAAGTATAATTTATAAAAAAGTTTCTCTAGAGGGAAATTTCTGCTATTATCCACGTCCATTTTTCCATGCCAAAATACATTTGCCTTTAAAATTAAAATGCGTTATGATAAAGAGAATCCCCCTATCCATCTTCAAAGCAAATGGCAGGGGATACAATACAAAACATATGGAGGTTTTTTATGGAATACGGATTAATTGGCGAAAAACTAGGACATAGCTATTCAAAGGACATCCATGAAATGCTGGCGGATTACACTTATGATTTATGTCCGCTTTCAAAAGAAGAGTTTGGAAATTTTATGGAACAGCACAACTTTAAGTCCATTAATGTTACAATCCCTTACAAACAGGCAGTCATCGCTTACCTGGATGCAATGGATGACAACGCCAAAGCAATTGGCGCTGTAAACACAATTGTAAATCAAAATGGTAAATTATATGGGCATAATACTGACTTTTCTGGCTTTTTATATATGCTTCAAAAGCATAAAATAGATATATCAGGAAAGAAATGTATTGTACTTGGCGATGGCGGCGCTTCCAAAGCAGTTGTTGCCGTTTTAAAAAGGCTTAATGCCAGGGAAATCATTATTGTTGATATTAGAAAAACCGACTCGGCAATTACCTATGATGAATGCTTTGAAAAACATACCGATGCAGAATTTATTGCCAATACAAGTCCAGTTGGCATGTATCCAAAATGTGATGCAAGCCCTGTCGACCTTGTAAAATTCCCGAAATGTACAGCAGTTGCTGATGTAATCTACAATCCGCTGGAAACTAAGCTTATTGCACAGGCAAAAGAACTTGGCATGAAAGGCGTCAATGGCCTTGAAATGCTTGTAGCCCAGGCATTATATGCCGTCGAATTCTTTTTAGATACCAAGTTAGATGAATCCAGGATTGATGAAATATACAAAAAAATCTATCAGGAAAAGCTTGCATAATATTTAAGCGCACCAGCAAGGTGCGCTTTTTCGCAGAATATGTTTATTTTAAGAAGATATCCCCTAGTTTTGTAGTAATTGTAAGTTTCCACTTCCCTTTGCCATCCTTTTTATAAAAATAGCCGCTTCCCTTTTCTTTCTTTTTACCAGCCTTCATCTCCCCTGATACAAACATATCCCCGACTGATGTTGCAGCCGTAATTGACATCGCAGAAAAGGATTTTTTATCCACCTCTGATACAAAAATATCGCCCAAATTACAATTAACCTTTAACTCTCCTGATATTTTCAGCCCAGTAATATAAACATCCCCCTCTTTTGCAGTTATCTCCATACTGCCTGGAACATTAATCATTTTCCCAAAAAAGTCGCCGTCATCCAAACTTATTTTCAACGTTCCCGTAATGCCAGATTTTTTACAAAAGATATCCCCTTTCTTCATATGAATTTGAGTATTGGCAAAATGTATCTTTTTCCCCAGAAACAAATCTGCATAAGACATGTTTATATTTTTAACTACTGTCTTCTCTGGTATATAAACCGTAACTTTAGGAAAATAATTCCAGCCCTTCTTCCCTAATTTTTGTTTTCTTTCCGTCATTGAAAGCTGCTCCAGCCCCGATTCTTTCAAATGCAGCACGCCATTCTTTACGTAATATGAAAACGGATTTTTACTGTTTTTACAATATATTGTATAAGACAGGCTTCCTCTCTCTTTTGCTGTGGAAACAATTTTTAAGTCCATTTTCTTCATATCCGCTTCTATGCTGTGGAAAGACGGAATCTGCTTTCCCTTCTCTGTAAATACCTTAACTTTGCCGTTTTCTGCCCCTTTTGAACTGGCATGGCTGCTGCAAAACCCGGCTGCCATGCAAAAAAATACCATTAACATCATTAATCTAAATCTCTTTTCCCTCTTCATATTAACCCTCCTCATTTTCCAAAGCTTTCCTGTCCTGCTTATGTTTTGCAGGCATTGCGTTTGGCTCGCTGCGTACGCAAAAATCAACGTATTGTAATATCACCTTCTTCTGTATTCCCCTGTAAATAGGCTTTTCCAGAACCACTTTTTTCATAATGCCCCCTTGTTTTTTTGCCGCCCAGGGAACGTGCTGCTGATAAATCCCCCTCCTCTGTGTTCAGTTTAATTTTCAGATGTGGAACAAAATTTTTTTTCACCTGCACAGAAATATCGCCATATTCGCTATTAATGACAACTTTTCCTGTAATGCTAAGCCTGGTTAAGCCCACATCCCCTTCCTCTGTCAATACATGCATTTCACCATCAACATTAAGGCCAGATGCATCCACATCCCCACATTCCGTCTGGATATCCATCACGCCCGGTACTGTAACGCCAGAAAGCGCAACGTCACCATCACTAACATCTATCTGCACCACCCCAGAAGTCTTAAAGTTTGAGAGATAAACATCCCCATCTGCTGTGTCTATGTCTATCCCCCTTCCAGCGTCCAGCTTGGAAAATGTCATATCCCCATCTGCAGAATCTATTTTTATAGCCCCTTTCACCCGAGTCCCGGAAAAAACAGCATCCCCATCTTCTGTGTCTACTTGCAGGCTGCCAGAAACTTTACTGTCAGAAAACGTAATGTCCCCATCTGCAGTCTGGATTGCTGCCTTTGAAAAAGAGCTTTCTCTGATTACAACATCACCATCTTGTAATTCCAGTTCCATTAAGTTACAGCAAAGCCCATGTACCGTCAGTCCCCCTTTTGCCATCCTCAGATTGCAGCCCTCTAAAACAGTATTGTCCGGGATATACAGAGTTACTAAACTGTAATATCCGCCATACCATACACTCCAGCTTCCAATTCCCCAGGTACCTTTTCCCCATCCCGGCTCCTTAAAATTTCCTTCTGTCAATTTTAAGACTCCATGATCCAGGCTATACGACAGAGGATTTTTGCTATTCATGCATTGCAGCTTATATGATAGATGGAAATCGCTATCATCTGACCTTGCAATTTTTAAATCAATATAATCAAAATCAACTTCTATCCTGCTCACAGAGTTTAATTTTATATCCTCTGCTTCCCAGGTATTTATGCTGCCGGCATTTATACTGGCAGCATTTTTCTTTCCTTCCTGCACAATGCCTGTATCCTTACCTGTATCAACCTTTATGCCGCCGCCCGTTCCCGATATTTTACCCAGGCCATCCTTTATATCTGCCCAAAAAACATCTTTTATGTCCACTAAATCCACTGACCGTATATACTCTCCACCGCCAAATGCATAACCAATGCCGGTCATCGCAAAACCGCACACGCAAAGCACCACCCCTGCTATTGCAAAAATCCTGATAACCCACTTCATTTTTTACCCCTCCTTTTCAAAATAAGCCTCTGTACCAACTGCGTACTTCCAGAAAAAATCAAACGGCATGCTAGAACAGCCCCCGTTAAAACCAAAAAACCTGCTCCCATCCCAAAAGCTCCCATCCCAGCCATCATACATGCCCCAGAAAGAGAATGTGAAACTGCTGTTATCCCATATATAAAATATTTTCCTCCCAGCCATAAAAGAGAAAAAGTCCCCAAAACACCAACAACAGACAGCCCTAAAATCGCCAAAAGGACAACCAGCAAAAGCAAAAAAGCACCCACTGCTCCCCAAATACCAGATTCCACTTTTAAAATTGACAGATAAGCAAAGAAACCCATCCTTTTACCAGAAACCCGGCCTCCCTCTGCCGGGCTCTGCCCATTTTCTAAATTCTGGCTCAGGAGATTGTTCATTATCTCTGCGGCAGCCTCTTTGGGTGTTCCAAGTTCTTCTATCACTCTCTGTTCGCCAACTTCATCAAAATATTCTGTAAAATACTCCATTGCATTTTCAAAATCCGGCTCTGGTAATTTTCTCAAATATTTATTCAGTTGATTTAAGTACTCTGCCCGGTTCAATTTCTTATCCTCCCTTCTATAATTCCGTCAATCATGTCGCGATAAGACTGCCACTCCTCCTTTAGAAAGGCTAACTGCCCCCTTCCCTTGTCTGTAATAATATAATATTTCCTTTTCCTTCCCTGGTACTCCCTGATATACGTTGTGACATACCCATTATTCTCCAGCTTTCTCAAAATTGGGTATAATGTAGACTCTTTAATCTGGGAAACCATTTTTATTGTCTGGCTGATTTCATAACCATATGATTCCTTTCCATCCAATACAGAAAGAATCAGGCATTCAATCAGTAGTGCAGAAATTGGATAATACATACCGCCTCCCCATATGTAAAAATTTTATATATAATTTTTCTATATATTACCATACATCCTCCCGACTGTCAACAGAGATAACCTGCACGCAAAAAAGCCAGGAAATCTCCTGGCTTTTTCAAAAAATTATTCCTATAGTTCCTTACACCCTCTTTAAATATTCCCCGGTACGTGTATCGATTTGAATCTTATCGCCTGTCTCCACAAAAAGCGGCACATTCACCTGTGCTCCTGTTTCTACAATTGCAGGCTTATTTGCACCCTGCGCTGTATCGCCCTTAAACCCAGGCTCTGTCTCTGTAATCTCCAGCTCCACAAAAAGCGGCGGTTCAATCGCAAATACTTCACCATTATGGGAAAGCATTTTAACCATCTCATTTTCTTTTACAAACTTCAGTGAATCGCCAACCTGGTCTGCCGTCATATCAATCTGGTCATACGTTTCTGTATTCATAAAATGGTACATATCATCACTATATAAATACTGCATATCAGAACGGTCAATATGTGCCTGCGGGCATTTCTCAGTCGGACGGAATGTCTTTTCAACAACACCGCCACTCTTAATATTTTTCAGCTTTGTCCTGACAAACGCCGCACCCTTCCCTGGTTTCACATGCTGAAATTCAATGACCTGATATACATTGCCTTCAAACTCAATCGTCAAACCATTCCTAAAATCTCCTGCTGATACCATATAATAATATCCTCCTTCATGTAATCACAAAATCAAAAATTAATACTATCTATTTTATAATACCGTAGTCTAGTCTACCTCATTTTTCCTGTCATTTCAAGCCCTGATTACAGACATTTCTAAAAACAGGCCGTGAATGGTAACTTTCTGCTATTCATTTGTTATTTCAAAGGAAGGTGATGGATTAATTTTTTCGATTTCCTTTTTTTGCCATGAATCTGCGTATACCCTTACTAAATTGGTACATTGAAAAAGCGGGGCGTAATCTGTGATTGCATTGCCGGTGATTCTGATATATGTAAGCGCTTTTTGTTTTTCAATACCTGATAAATCGGTAATGTTTGTCCCATCTATGTGCAATTGGCGTAAGTTAGGGGCTTTTTCTATACCGGACAGGCTATTTACACTGTCCCCAGAAACAAATAAACGTTTTAAATTTGGCAGGGATGATATAATAGATAAGTTTTTTTCCCTGTACCCCCAGATTCCCAGTTCTGTAAGCTGCCGTATTTTGGGGAGTTCTTCATAAAATGCCGGCTGGTTATCGGCGCTTCCTAATTTAGTGAGGTTTAGCAGCTTCGGCAAAACAGAGAAATCATTGTTTTTTATAATAACATTGCGTATATCCAGATACCCCACTGTTGAATTGTTTAAAAAATCCAAATTTTCATATACATTTCCCGAAAGATTTAGGGATATCAGGTGGTTTAGCCCCGAAATATCTGGCAGAACAGAGATTGGGTTATCTACAATAAATAATACCCTTAGCTCTTTTAATGTTTTAAGCACAGAAAAATCAGAAATCTGGTTGCCTGACAGATATAATTTTTCGATTGGCAGACCTTTTAATGGGCTGATGTCAGTAATGTTCTGGTTGCAAAGGCAGACTTCTTTTAAGTTTTTCATTTTTGCCAGCAGGGATAAATCCGTTATGCCCCCATTAATCAGATATTGGTTAAAATCCAGGCAATCTATGTCGTTTTCAAGTTTTTCGAGATCTGTTCCCATTTCATATATCTGGTTGCCAATCACCGCAATTTGCGTGATTTGTTTATAATCTGCATCTGTAATTTCTTTTTTTCCTAAAATAATTTTTGCAATATCATTTATATCGCTGGATGGAAGCATGGTATAATGGGTTCCTTTATCCAAATCTGTATTTTCTTCAACGTTTTGTGGGGCGTAGTTCTGGGAGCTTATTATATCAGGAGAGCTGCCGTCCGTGGATTCCATAGAGACAGTATTTTTAAAAGGTATCTTCGTAAAAAAGAGACTGGCGCATATAAGAAGCACTGCGGAGGCGGCTTCTGCTATTGCAATAATATGGACTTTTTTTAAAAGGTATTTTTCATCTGCTTTATGCAGAACTTTCTTTAATGCATATTTCATCTCAGAAACAGACTGGTAGCGGTGTGCCGGGTCAAATGCCGTTGCCGTTACAATGATCTTTTTTAATTTTTTGCCTGTTTTTAGTGTACATGTTCTGTATATGCTATTTTCCCTGTATAAAAAATCCAATACTTTTCCAATGCCATAAACATCTGTCCTGGCATCGGATTGAGAATACCCATACTGTTCCGGGGCAGCGTTTCCTTCTGTCCCGAAAAATAAGGTATCCTTTGATTTGTTTGCAGAATAATTCCTCGCCGTTTCAAAATCAATCAGATGAAGCCTGCCGTTATCGTCAATAATGAGGTTTTGGGGCTTAATATCCCTGTGCAGAAGGGATGGCTTTAAAATATGTAATTTTTCTACAATCTCACATAACTGGACTGTAATACGCAGAATTACCTGTATGCTGAGTTCCCTGCACTGCTCCTGGTATGTTTCTAAGTCCATCCCCGGTATGTAATGCCTTAATAGATATTCAACTTCATTTTCTTTCTGATAGACAGGTTTCTGGTATTCGTCAGGATAGGCTTCTGCCAGCTGGCATAGTTTTTGGTATTCTGTTTTTAATATATCATGTGCATTGTCATTGCTGCAAATTTTTAAAAGGTATTTTTGGTCCGTTTCCCTGTTGGCAGCCAGATAACAGGATTTTTTAGCCTTTTCATAAGTACAGGATAAAATCTGGTAATCTTTTAAAAATTCAGGAAGTTTTATTTGTGCATTCGCTGCATTGTATTGCTTTAAAAAATCCTTTACTATATTTTCCTGCTCCAAAATCTTTACCTCCTTTGCCATTCTTATGTAACAGGCATGCCGGTTTCTAAGGAACTGTCGCAAAATAATTTGCCCTATTTCTTGTCTTTTTCTCTGACAGCACCAACCCAAAATCAGTTACATAGCCCGCTATGCGCCCGATTTTTGGCCGGCACTGTCAAAGAAAAATCCTGCGAACTATCAGCAAATTATTTCACGACAGTTCCTAAGCATGATTATACAGTAATTTAATTTCTGAAACAAGCGTCCTGGTGCCTGGCTGCTGCCGCAAATAGTAACGTTAGATTTCATACTGGGCAAAATTGCCCACCTATAACCATTGGCTTTATGTTAAAATTAAATTCAAAATGCGTTTCAACATTGGATGTTTTGTATTTTGGGATGGAATATATGCGGAAAAATGAGGTGAGGCCTGATGAAGTCAACAGAAGAATTGTTTACGTTATTAAAGGATATAGATATTGAGGAATTTAAAAAACAGGATTCTTTTTCGGATATCAGTATATCGGATTATTTGAATCAATTATTAAAGTATCATAATCTCAGGGCAAAGGATGTGATTATCAGGCTGAATATGGAACGCTCTTATGCATATCAGATTTTAAAGGGACGCCGTCAGCCCACTAGAAATTTTTTAATCCGTTTTGCATTCCTTTGCCGGATGTCAGTGGCGGAAACACAGAAGCTTCTGACAGTTGGGAAACGTCCCATACTCTATCCCCGGAACCGGTTCGATGCGGCAATTTTATATTGCCTTCAGCATAACCTGGGGGAAGAAGATTTAAATGAACTGCTGACGGATATTGGCGAAAATACCCTATGCTGATTGGGAATAATAACAGCAGAAAAGGGCAATTCGCTACGCTGTACTAGTGGGCAGATACGCCCACCAAAGAAAAGAATGCCTGTAGTATAATTACAGCATATATTCCCTGCAGGAATATAAATAATAAAGATGGAGGATTTTACTATGGAAAAAAGAGAAACTAAAAAACATATCCGCCCGCTTATCGTTTTCAGCCTGTTTGCAGCATTAATCCTAATGCTGCCAGCCCAGAAAATAAAGGCGGAGGCGGAAACAGGCCTGCTGGCTGCAGACTGGCTGGACTGGGAGGAGGATGTCCCAAAAGCAAACCCGGAAGCGGAATACAGGAAAGAATTAGGGACAAGCCTCCTCGGAACATCATTATCACTAAAATATAAAGAAAATGCTTCTGAAAACGGCAATGCAATCCTATCAAACCAGATTTCCATCAAATCACAAGGTGAAGATGGGGTGTTCAGGGAAGACCCTACTGCAACCGTGGCTGGAAATGAAAAAAACAAAGAAATTACCGAGCTGCTTTTTAGCCACTGTGGAGAATACCGTATCTGCTATAAGCCGGATAATGGGGAAGAAAGCTATGTTACCCTTTATGTGGAGCTTCCACAAATCGGATTTTACAAAAACAGCACTGCAAGCGACAGTACCATCCTGCACAATTTGCAGATTACCGAAAACTCTAATGAATTTTATATGATATTAACAAGCAATGGCAGCCAGTCAATTGACTTCCAATCGTTTAGGGTAAACTGGAATGAAGAAACTAATGTTGAAGACTATCTGAAATATGAGGCAGTGGATGATAAAACGTATAAAATAACAGCCAACCCCCATCTCATCGCCAGCGAACCAGACGGCATCGAACTGAGCGCCAGAGGAAATATCACGGAAAGCGATGGAAACAAGTGGGATTTTGAATGCACTGTCTACATAGGATATGATTCAGAAAAAACTCTCTGGTATACTGACCAGTTCAGCGACAACTGGCATGAGAACGGCCCTGAAGACATCAGCGATGACGCTGAATACCGCAAAGAAGACATTTGGGTATCCCTCCCATACGACAACTGGCTTTCTTTGAAATATGGGACAGATATGGTAAATGCAGAACAGCTCTCCATAACAGATATCTGGGGAAACCCCGTAGAAAATGCCACTATCTGGAATGGCAGCCGGGAAGGTATTATTGGAATGCATGTCCAAAAAACAGGGACATACATTATTGCCTGCCAAAAAGACGGAAAACTTGCCGGAGCACGTAAAATAATAGCAGATTACCCAAGTATTGGTTTCTACCATGGGAAAACATTATCTGACGAAGGGCTTCTTACAAATAAGGCAGGAAATGACTATGAATTTTCATATGAAAAGCTAAGTAACAGAACATTCTATCTGCTTTATAATGATGATAAGGAAATGAGCATATCAGACCTCAATACCACAACCTACTTTAGAAATAATGACGGCATATGGGAAGAAAGGCCAAGTGATATCCTGTCTAAAAAGCCATTACCGGATAACAGGGGATATGAATTTACCATAAAAGAATTTACGGAAGAAGAATTCTTTTTAAAAGTAACCTGCAAAAAAACTTACCACCATGAAGATGGCAGCATTGAAGAATATGATGATGAAGCAACGATACAGCTTATCCCGTCAAATGCCCCTATAGAAACGGGGGAGAAATTTACCGTAAAAGATGTCACTTATCAGATTACTTCCATAAAAGAAGGCCAATGTGAAGTTTCCTGTGTCAGCATCAGCAAAAAAACGGTTAAGACAACAATCCCTTCTACTGTTACCATTGGAAAAATAACTTATAAGGTAACCACTATAGCAGACAAAGCATTTACAAGCTGCACAAAACTAACAAAAATCACCCTTCCAAACAGCATCACTAAAATTGGAAGCCGGGCATTCGCAAAATGTACCAGCCTGAAATCCATTACCATCCCAAAAAATGTGACAGATATTGGAAAGGAAGCATTTAAAGACTGCAAAAACCTAAACAAAGTAACTATAAAGGGGACAAAAATTAAAAAAATCGGTATAAATGCTTTTAAAAATGTGAGCAAAAAAATAACAATCAAAGTTCCAAAAAGCAAAAAATCCGCTTACAAAAAATTGCTTAAAAATTCTGGATATAAACAAAGCATAAAATAATCCAAAAAAGCTTTTTGTTGGTGTGCCATCACAATTACAGCAATTTTCTATAAAGCAAAAAAAGCCGCCACCCAAAATCAGTGTGCGGCTTTTTTATGCCGGGCAAAAGAACCATTAACAAAAAGACTGGCAGCATTCCACAATTTTATCAGCAACCTGTTCCGGCATCAACTCATCTGTTTCAATACAAATATCAGCCGCCGCCTGATACTTCGGCTCTCTTTCCTCCATAAGCTGGCGGATATATGGAACATTCATATTTCCATTTAAAAGAGGACGGTGAGTGCTGTCTTTTACATGGGAATAAATCGTTTCCGGCGACGCCTTCAAGAAAATTACCATCCCGCATTTTTTCATTTTCGCAACATTCTCTTCCCGCATTGCCATGCCGCCGCCGCAGGAAACAATACAAGGCGCTTCCTCTGCCAGGACATCCAGGATTCTTGTTTCTGCCTGACGGAAATACGCCTCTCCAGATACTTCAAAAATTTCCGAAATACTCCGCTGTTCCTGTGCAGCAATCATTGCATCGGTATCTCTTTCTTCTACGCCCAGTTTTATTCCAAGTTCTTTTGAAGTCGTGGTTTTCCCAACTCCCATAAAACCAATTAAAAAAATATGTTTCTGTAATTTTACCATCTTCTGCCTCATTTCATCTTTGCTGCTACTCATCTTCTTCTGCATGCAGCGCCTGCATCCCCTGGCGCAGCTGCCCCACTTCAATCTGCCCTGGGGCGCTTGCCTTCCCCATACAGCCAAATGTCACAGCCGAACCGAAAGATTCTCCCGCCATACGCGTCACTTTGCCAAGCGCCCCCATTGCCATCGTAATAACCGGCCTGTCTGCCATTAACCGGCCAGCCAGCAATGTAGTTTCCATCAAGCAGATTACATCTTCCTGTTCCTTTGGCATAACAGCAATCTTCGGAATCGCCGCCCCTATCTTTTCCATAAAAAATATCCTTTTCAGGATTTCTTCCCTGGAAGGCGTCTCAGTAAAATTATGGTATGAGCCGACCACAACCACACTTTTTGACAGTTCTTTCACCATCTGCTGTACTTCCCTGTTACAGGAATCTGCAGTTTTCCATTCCCTGCGTCTGCGCTGCATTTTATCATACCCGCGGAAAACCTCTACGTCAATTAAATCAACACAGCCGCTCTTTGCCATATGAAGAAGCAGTTCCCTGTATGCTTCAAAAGCAATTTCCCTCTCGCCGCCTTCCTTCGCCGTCCGAAATGTAAACAATATCGGTATCTTCCCCAAGATACTCTGCAAAAGGCTTGCTGTCGAGGCTGTCTTTTCCAGATTGTCTATATCCTCATAAAAATCCGCGCGCCATTCCACCAAATCAACCAATTCCCTGTCAATTTCCTGCGCCTGGTTTAAAATCTGTTCCTGGGTTGTTTCTACTATCGGAACACAGATTTTGGGAAGTCCGGCTCCAATCTTCACATTTTTTACCTGAATCATTTATACCTACTCATCCTTCAGAGAATCCTTAACTCCTGCTACAACTGCTGACACAGCCGCTACCACAACTACAACTGCGATTACTACGACTGCGATTACCCCTGCAATAATTGCCATACTTTTTGCACCGCCTTCCCTTTCCCATTGATTTCTTTATAGTAAACGAAAAAAACGCTTGCGTTTTGCTTCGTTTTCAGCGCCGGATACACGCTGCAAGGCAGCATACTTCCTATGTGTATCCGTGCGCATCCATTATAGTAAACGCATGTATTTTATGCGTTTACTATAATATAACCAAAAGCTGCCTGCCTCCTTTGGCAGACAGCCTGAATTTCCCTGAAACGGAAATTAGTTATTAATCAGTTTCTCATCATCATTGTTCCAGCTATACAGCTTACGAACTTCTTCACCAATCTTCTCAGCCGGATGCTCTGCTGCAAGCTTTCTAAGAGCTTTAAAATGAGCCTGTCCGCCCGCTGGTGACATGTCAAGCAGGAAGTCTTTTGCAAAAGAACCATCCTGGATATTTGCAAGTATCTGCTTCATTGCCTTCTTTGTATCCTCTGTAACAATCTTAGGCCCTGTAATATAATCACCATATTCTGCTGTATTAGAGATGGAATAACGCATTCCTGCAAACCCGGACTGATAAATCAAATCTACAATCAGCTTCATCTCATGAATACACTCAAAATATGCGTTCCTTGGATCATACCCTGCTTCACAAAGCGTTTCAAAACCGGCCTGCATCAGCGCGCACACACCGCCGCAGAGGACAGCCTGCTCACCGAACAAATCCGTTTCTGTCTCTGTACGGAATGTTGTCTCAAGGACACCAGCCCTTGCGCCTCCAATCCCCAGGGCATAAGCAAGCGCCATTTCCTGCGCCTTTCCTGTGGCATCCTGATGTACTGCTACAAGACAAGGCACACCCTTGCCTTCCTGATATTCTGAACGTACTGTATGGCCCGGCCCTTTTGGTGCAATCATTGTTACATCAACATCTGCCGGAGGAATAATCTGGTTAAAGTGGATTGCGAAACCATGCGCAAACATCAGCATATTGCCTGCTTCAAGATTTGGTGCAATATCCTTCTTATACATATCCGCCTGTTTCTCATCATTAATCAGAATCATAATAATGTCGGCCTGCTTTGCAGCTTCTGCTGCGGTATATACCTGAAATCCCTGCTTTTCAGCTTTTGCCCATGACTTAGAGCCTTCATAAAGCCCAATGATAACGTTGCATCCAGACTCCTTTAAATTAAGCGCATGTGCATGTCCCTGGCTTCCATAACCAATAATCGCAATTGTCTTGCCATCCAAAAGAGATAAGTTACAATCTTCCTGATAAAAAATTCTTGCATCTGCCATTTTCTTTTTCCTCCTATATTAAATTGAAATAATTTATGCAAAGCGCATGTCTTATACGACCGGGCGTTTTACTCCTAATCTATTTCCTCGAACATATCCTCCGCACCGCGGCTTAATCCCGCTATCCCTGTACGGACCATTTCCTTAATCTCATATCCATCCAAAAGCTTCACAAATGCACTCAGCTTATTCTGGTTGCCTGTTAATTCAATCATCAGCGTATCAATGCCAACGTCCACAACCTTTGCACGGAATATTTCTGCTATCGCAATCACCTCCGGCCGCTCCTGCGCCGTCACCCCTACCGTTACCAGAATCAGTTCACGGCATACCCTGTGGCCGCTTTTTAAAACTTTAACACAACGGACGTCCTCTAATTTAGCCACTTGCTTTTCTATCTGGTCAAGCACCTGGTCATCCCCATGGACAACAACTGTCATGCGGGAATAGGAAGCATTCTCCGTCTCACCAACTGTCAGGCTGTCAATACTATATCCCCTGCGGCTGAATAATCCGGAAACCCTGCTCAAAACCCCAGATGTATTGTCAACCAGAATAGATAATACACGTTTATTCATATGACACCTCTTTTTCACCTTGCGGCAGTTTTATGTAACATTTGCAGCACCAGTGCAGACGGTGCTTTTTCATGCCATCTCCGATTTTAACAATATGTACTGTTTTTGTCAAGGTTCACACACTCTAAGGCAGTCATTTCATCATTTAATTGTTGCTATTCACAGTCAATGCTATCATAAATTGTAGAAACAAATATAAAATGATTTTCCCTTTGGATGTATTTTCCATATTATGCAGTATGAGAAAGCAGAAGTCGTCCTGATTTTCTGCAAAATAACTAAAGTTTGCTGTAAATTACAGCCTGACAAAAATTTAGAAAGACATT
>RAYE01000039.1 GCA_003612285.1 bacterium D16-51
TATTATGAAAAGCAAAAACGGCTTTTCATAATCAGATTTGCGGCACAAAAGCATGTGCCTTTTATCAGAACTAAAAAGCAAGTTCTGATAAGTTATATTATACACAAATACAGCAGACTATACAGTTACAAATTCCTTTTTCAGACGTTTTAACAGTTTATTTTTCCTGCTGTGGCAATAACGATGATTCTCCATACATTCAATGTCTCCTTACAAGCCTAGCACCTTACTGGTAAGGCTCTGTGCCCCTTTCACACTTCCTACGGTTAGAGCAATACTGAACGTCATCTCGCACAGATAAATCAACATCTTTGCCCAATGCGCATAATCCCCAGCAAATGCCGGCAACCCCGCATTAATAAAGGCATTACAGACGATGATTGCCAGAGCCATTGTTACTGCTTCAAACGTGACAGATAGGAAGTATTTTGCATCCAGTTTGGTGTCAGGATTGCAAGCCCTACGCCATGCGTCAGATCATAATGAGCCGAAAGTTCATGTTCCATTCCATGAACGCCAAATACAGCCAGTTTGTTCCCGTTACAGAGCGTAGCATTGTCACCAATGGAGCTGCCCCGCATAATCTGCGCCCGTGCCTCATAATTTTCCGGTTCCCTAATCGCAGCCGGCGCATATTTAATAATAGTTTTCATCATAGATTCTACAAGCATATCGTCCATATAAGTTGTTTCAGGGACGAAATACTGCTCCATCAAATGCGACATAATATCCGCGCACCCGGCAGCGGTCTGATTTGCCGGTACGCTAAACGTATAAGTCGGATCCATAATAGAAGCCTTCGGCATAAGCACAGGCGCGCCTAATCCCAGCTTCTCATTTGTAGCCGGATTCGATATGGCAGCCCCGCGTCTGCCTCACTCCCCGTTGCCGCAAGTGTCTAAATTGTTACAATCGGCAGAGCCTTTCCAATCGGCTTGCGAAGTGAGATCATTTCCCACGGATCACCATCATAGTAAACGGCCGCCACAATCGCCTTGGAACAATCAATCACGCTTCTGCCGCCCACAGCCATTATGTACCATTACGCATTCTGTGCAGTGGAAACGTACCAGCCGAAATATCTATGGAATCGTTGTTTCCGTAAGAACTTTAGTTCTTTTCAGACAGTTGTCCGTGCGCGCGCATAGGCTGGAAGCTTAAAAAGCAAAGCAATTCTAAAAGAGCTAAATTGTCCTGTGGAAAGCAATGTCTTTCTAAATTTTTGTCAGGCTGTAATTTACAGCAAACTTTAGTTATTTTGCAGAAAATCAGGACGACTTCTGCTTTCTCATACTGCATAATATGGAAAATACAAAGGGAAAATCATTTTTTATTTGTTTCTACAATTTATGATACCATTGACTGTGAATAGTAACTGATTTTCCGTTAGGGTAAATCGCCACCATAGATAAGCAATATCCTGTTTTCATACAACAGTTTCTTAATTCATCAACAACTCTTATCACAAAAATCTATATTATATCTTGTTCCATGTGAGAACAAAACACCGTCCGTCAATTCAATGCGAAGAATACAAGTATTTTCATCATCAAAATTATTGTGTCCATTGTCAATCCACTCCTTAAAAGCCTCTCTTAGTTTTTGGGCAATGTTTCTATTTTTGTCCGCGCAGAACCAGCCTAAGTTTACTCCCTTTCCATGTGCAGTAAACCAGTCGCCGCTGATTGCCACATATGGATTTTTTTCTATTTGTTTCATTTTATTGGAAAGCGCATATGTGATCACATAGAATGAACTATCCTCATAAAATCCATTCACATTACGGACATACGGTATTCCGTCTTGTACCGTTGCCAGAGCAATTACATTGTCCTTGTTAAATCGCTCATTCAGTATTTTCTCTGTTTCCAAAGTTAGTTTTTCCATTATAATCCTCCATGTTTAATAAATACTAATTTCATCAATGTTCAATTTAAAAATGACAAGAAACATTTCTGTTTTGTCAAAAAATTTTTGTTTTAGCAAAGGGTATTTGTTCATCATTTCGTCCTTAATCATAATGGAATTTTCAACTTCTGCTTTTCCATTAACTCTTATCCATTTGCGTGTGTTTACATTATAGCTTGCCAGTTCAATCTGTGGATTTCCGATTAAATCAGAATAAACATTTTTCCGCTTATCCGTAGCAAAGTATAATGCCTTTTTATTTGAATAAATCATGCCAAAAGGTCTTAATTTTGGCTGGTTCTTAAATGATGTTGCCAAAAAGAAATATCCACATTCGCGTATAAACTTATAACAATTATCAATAGATACATCAATACTGTTTTCTTCATTTCCTTGAATATCTTCATTTAACAAAAAATCAATGCTGCATTCAAATAATTTGCTTAATTTAATAAGTTTCTCCGTTTCAGGAAAACTTATATTGGTTTCCCATCTTGAAACAGACTGACGAGACACATTTAATATTTCAGACAATTTTTCTTGTGTAATATCTTTTTGCTCGCGTAGCAACGCTAATTTTTCACCTGTTGTCATTTTCTCACCTATTATATCCTTTTATTAACAAGATGTATAGCAAGTTAGGATTGCTGGATGTAAACTTTTGAGTGCTTTTCAATAAACTTGTCAAGTTATCTCAATGTGGATATTTTACCACAACTGCACACACAATTCCATTTGACTGTTGACAATCTATAGTGTGAATGTTATTATGTTTAACAAGTTAGCATAAGAAAAAGCGATGACGGAAACAAGTAGCATATTAATTGCAGACAGAGAGAGCATCATTTGGTGGAAGATGTTTATGTAAATTGTATGTGAAAACCATTCTTGAGCTGTAATACTGAAAGTAAATGTAAGTATTGCCGTATACCTGCGTTAAAGGTTAGGGTTTGATAGAACCTGAAGTAAAAAATTAAGGTGGAACCGTGCAATTAGGCACCCTTAAAGATACCGTGCAAGTATCTTTAAGGGTGCTTTTCTTATGTGAATAGAACTATTCATGGCCATTCTTTTTACCATGCGATAGACCCTCTGCCTTCGGCATAGGTCGTTGCTTATGCAACTTTGTCTATCTTAAAGGAACTGCCTAAAAATAATATAGATAATAGCTTATTTTAGAGCAGTTCCTTGTAAAAAGAACAGCCTTTACAGTCTAATCCTGGAAAAGAGCTAAAATCTTATGTGCAAGCACAACGATTTCAGTCTTTTTCAGAATTAGACCGTGAATAGTAACTGTTAATCAAAAATTTATTTAGAAAGGAAATGATAACATGAAGATTAAAATGAAAGATGGTTCCATTCAGGAAGCTTGCTTTGAAGAGGAACTGGGGAAAAAGGCATTTAGGCATACAACAGCGCATATTTTGGCCCAGGCAGTAAAAAGGCTGTATCCAGCGGCAAAATGTGCAATAGGCCCATCTATTGCAGAGGGGTTTTATTATGATTTTGACTTTGGTTTCCACTTTTCGGAAGAGAATTTTGCTGAAATAGAAGCAGAGATGAAAAAAATTGTGAAAGAAAATTTACAGCTCAGGCACTTTACAGCAGACCGAAAAAAGGCGATGCAGGTTATGGAGGAAAGAAATGAACCATATAAGATTGAACTGTTAAATGAGCTGCCGGAAGAGGAGGAAATCAGTTTTTACCAGCAAGGGGAATATTTGGAGATGTGTGCCGGGCCGCATGTGGCATACACAAGTGCGGTTAAGGCATTTAAGCTGTTATCTGTTGCAGGCGCATACTGGCGGGGGGATGAAAAAAATAAAATGCTTACCAGAATTTACGGCACATCATTTCCAAATAAAGCCATGTTGGAGGAATATTTAAACCGATTGGAAGAGGCGAAAAGGAGAGATCATAGGAAATTAGGAAAGGAATTAGGCCTGTTTGCATTATTTGAGGAAGGGCCGGGTTTTCCATTTTTTCTTCCAAAGGGCTTGATTTTGAAAAATTTATTGGTTGACTATTGGAGAAAGCTGCATGAGAGAGAAGGGTATGTGGAAATATCCACTCCCATCATATTAGGCCGGCAGCTTTGGGAAACATCCGGACATTGGGAGCACTATAGGGATAATATGTATACAACTTTGATTGATGGGGTGGATTTCGCCATAAAACCCATGAGCTGTCCGGGCGGTATGCTTGTATATAAAATGAAACCCCGCTCTTATCGGGAATTTCCCCTGCGTATCAGTGAGTTGGGATTGATACACAGAAATGAAAAATCGGGCACTTTACATGGTCTTATGCGCGTCCGCTGCTGTACGCAGGACGACGCCCACATATTTATGGCTCCGGAGCAGATGCAGGACGAAATAAAAGGAGTTGCCCGTCTAATAGATGAGGTATATTCAGATTTTGGATTTAAATATCATGTAGAACTATCCACAAGACCGGAGAATGCTATTGGAAGTGACGAAGACTGGGAAATGGCAACAAGCGGCCTGAAAAATGCATTAGATGATTTGAAGCTGCCTTATGTTGTAAATGAAGGAGACGGGGCATTTTATGGACCAAAGATTGACTTCCATTTAGAAGATTCTATTGGAAGGACATGGCAATGCGGGACAATTCAGTTGGATTTCCAATTACCACAGCGTTTTGGGGCAGAATATATTGGGGAAGATGGAAATAAGCACCGCCCAATTATGGTACACAGGGTAGTATTTGGCTCTATTGAGCGTTTTATAGGTATCTTGATTGAACATTTTGCCGGGAAATTTCCGTTATGGCTTTCACCGGTGCAGATAAAAATATTATCTATTTCGGATAAATATAATGGCTATGCAAAAGAGATTGAGAAGGTTTTAGCAAAGAACGGATTTCGCTGCGAAGTAGATGGAAGGGCTGAAAAAATAGGCTATAAAATAAGAACTGCGCAGATGGAGAGAGTACCATATATGCTTGTGGTGGGTGAGAAGGAAGTGAAAGCTGATTGTGTTTCTGTCCGCACAAGAGATGGCGGTGATTTGGGATGTATGACAATAGAGCGGCTGCTGGAAGTTCTTTATGAGGATGAATTTGTAGCAGTCCGGTAAAGAGCTGTAGGAAAATAACTGATGCATCTTGCCTTGCTTATTTTTCTACAGTTCCTAAGGTGGCTGCTATCATGGTAAAGTAAAAAACTGTGAAAACACGCCAATCAGCGGGTATATAATGCCTACTCCGCACAAAAGCACAGACCAACGGTTGTCGCGTTTCTGCATAATGGGAACATAAAACATTTGTGGTTTCCGGGGATTATAATATAAATCCACCACTTGTCCCCGGCTCACACCGATGTTGCCATATGCGGCCGGAGACTTGACTTGATAAGTATCCTTTCCAACTTGAAACTCATATATGGGAATATAAACTCTTTTATTTCCCTCTGATATAGCTGGCCTGCTTTCCACAGAGATAACAGTTGCCGTAGTTCGTGCAGTGGCATATTTGCGTTCTTTCAACAGACGACGGCGTATGGACATTCCTATAGCAAAAAAAACCAGTGGGATTATCGTAAACCCTACGCCGACAAGGCTTTTTTCAGTTTTCAATCCGGATTGGAATATAATCGTTCCGGCAAAAGTAAAACACAGCAAAGGCCAGAAAATCACAAAAAAACGCCACAGCTTTTGTGCATGGTCTTGTGAAGATGTATTTGAATTCATATTTTGCACCAAGCCTCAAGTGAAAATGCCTACATTTTCATTTGGAGCGCAAACACAAAGGGTGAAAGATGTGTGTTTGCATTTTATCCTTTCTTCTTTTTTCTTTCACCCTTAATCTACCTCTCAATCAACAATTCTGTTTATAAATAGTTTATGGCTTCTCCTAATACTTCTTTAAAATGTTCATCTGTTAGCCCATAATGCAATTCTTTATAGTTCCATGCAGCCCGTCCGATTCCGTAATATTCAAATGCCTGATGGATTGCTTTGTACCATTGCAGCGCCTCTGGGGCAGCTACATGGTCGATGACGCCATATTCACCACAGTAAAGGGTTGTATTCCGTTCCTCTGCCAACTTTACTGTATCTGCAAAAAGGGTAAGGAAAAATTCTGCACCAAATGTTTTTTCCATGCAGTCCAGTTTCGGAAATACTTCAACTTGGTCTGGAAGTACTTGTTTTATTGTCTCCAAATATTCATTATATGTGTGTCCAAATTGAAAACGGAAATCTTCTGGCATATCTTTTACCCAGGATGCACCCTGGTGTGTAAAAAGCAGCGGGTCATAGCAGTGAAAATTATAAATAATAAAATTATCCTGTGGCAGCGGCAGTGCTTTTACTGCTGTCACATTATTATTCCAGTAGCTGCCAATTAAAATAAAGATATCTGGACAGATACAGCGTATCCTGCGTATACAGGTATCGGCAATTTTGTTCCATGGCTTGCATAATTCTTTGTCTGTTATTTCATTTAGAAGTTCAAATGCCAGCATTTTTTTATATTGCCCAAAGTGCCGGGCGATTTCCTCCCATAGGCGGTAAAAACGTTCCTGGTATCGTTCTTCTTCAAAAAAGCCATGTTCCTGTTCTCCTGCATCAAAGGAATACCCTGCTGCTTTATGCAGATCGAGGATGATATTCAGGTGGAATTCGCTGCACCAGTCAATTGCGCGCTGGATATAAGCAAATCCTTCGTCCTTGTAAATGCCGGTTTCTTCTTCTATTAAGTTATAATCTATTGGGAGGCGCACATGGTCTAATCCCCATCCGGCAATTTTTTCAATATCTGCCCTGGTGATGAATGTTTCATAATGTTCTTTTGCATGCCAGCATTGGGAAAGCCAGCCACCAAGATTGACGCCTTTTTGATATCCCGTCCATTTTTTCATAATAGTAATGTCTCCTTCTTATTTCCAATTGTTACTATTCACGGCCTTTCTTTTTTCATGCGATAGCCCCCCTGCCTTCGGCATAGGTTGCTGAAATAATCATAGATAATTTAAGGGAAAAATGATATAATAAATTCGATATTTATATTATATATCAGACTTGATTTTATGATATATTGAAATAGGGAGGATTTATGAAACAGAAATTGGAAGAATTGCTGTTAAAACAGCAGGAAGAAGATAATTTTCATACATCCCTTGAAAAAGAATATCAGTTTTACCGCAGTATTCAGCAAGGGGATCTTTCTGTTTTGGAGGGGGATATGAAAATAGAGCCATTAGATGGCATGGGGATGCTGTCTGATGATTCTATGCGCAACATGAAGTACCATTTAATTATTTTAACTGCGATGATTACCCGTTTTTGCGTGGAAGGTGGGCTTGGAAGTGAGACTGCTTATACGATGAGCGACATGTATATCCGCAAAGTCGACCAGGCTGCTTCCTCCATAGAACTGTCACGCCTGAAAAGGGAAATCATTACCAGGTATACCTGTATTATGCACAACTTAAAAAAGGAGCAGCCAGAGTCTCTTCCAGTTATCCGGGCAATTGACTATATAGAAAAGCATTTAACACACCCTTTGACAAATAAAGAAGTTGCGCAGGCTGTTTCCTGTAATCCGGATTATTTGTCCAGGCTGTTTAAAAAAGAGACGGGAGCTGCCTTAAATCATTATATTCTGGGGCAGAAATGTCGTACGGCATGTTATATGCTGGAAAATAGTACAGCATCCTGCACGGAAATCAGCGCATTCCTTGGGTTCTCTTCCTGCAGCCATTTTATCAGCCGTTTTAAGCATATGGAGGGGATGACGCCAGATGAATACCGGCGTTCTAAAATCCGGAATACTTTAAGTTCTTTTGGGTAAGAAACAGAAGTATTCTGAATAAGTTCTAAAAGTATTGTGAAATTATTTGTTCACAGATTTGTTTGTCAACTTTGGTAATAAATGGTGTGCTTTCCAGGCTGAAAAGTATGCAGAAAGAAGATAATATTGAAGCTGTAATATTGGGCTGTACGGAATTGCCCCTTTTGCTTAATGATGAAGTATGCTCTATTCCATGCTTAGATACCATGAAAATACATATACAGCATTTAATTGATTTGATTGTTGAATAAGTAGCACAAGGTCAGAGCGAATAGAAAACTGAGAAAATTTTATGGGAAATTCAGTTTTCAAAAGGCATTATCTGATGTATAATTAAAGCAATAGAAGAAGGTGATATTTTTGAATACAATGGAGCAGACACATCAAAAACAAATACATTTGTTGGATTTAGAGCGTCTGAAATCACTCCGATATATGGACGATGATTTTATGTCCGTCTGTCTTGCAGATAATTTTGAGGGTGTGGAACTGATACTACGAATTGTTTTAGGACGGGAGGATATAAAAGTTAAATCGGTCAGGACACAAGAATCATTGAAGAATTTGCAGGGACGTTCGGCTGTTTTAGATGTTCATGTGATTGACAGCACCAATAAGGAATTTGATGTTGAAATTCAGAGGAAAGACGCAGGAGCAGGCGCAAAGAGAGCAAGGCATAATAGCAGCTTGTTGGATGCACACATATTAAAGGCTGGTGATGATACGGAGGACATTTCCGACAGCTATGTTATTTTCATAACAGAAAATGATGTAATGAAAGGAAACCAGCCGATATATCCCGTAGAGAGATATGTCACTATTGGGGAAAATAAGGTATTGTTCGGCGACGGTTCGCATATCATATATGTCAATGGGAAATACAGGGGCAACGATGAGATTGGAAAGCTGATGCACGATTTTTCATGCACTAATCCCGATGATATGAATTATGAAACGCTTGCTAAAAAAGCTCGATATTTTAAGCAAGACGAGAAAGGAGTTGCGGCTATGTGTAAAATTATGGAAGATATGAGGAATGAAGCGGCAAGGGATAAATTGAAAGAGAAAGCAATTCTAATGTTAAAAAACGGAAAGATTTCATTAGATGAAATACAGATATTCTTTTCAGAACTATCTAACGAGGAAATTGAAGAGGTCAAAGCCGAGGTTATGCAGTTAGTGTAATCGGCAAAACAATTTAATATCAAAATAACAGCGTAAAGGCGCATGAAACAGTAAATTGTAAACCATGCGCTTTTTTGCGTCCAAAAGGAGGAACATGAGCGACAACATTCAGACAACGCTACATGGCGATTAACGCCCTGCCTGCAAAAAAGATTGGATAAAACGGCTTACTTAGTTGAGGTGCATTTTTCTGATACCAGTATCCAAGGTGTAGAGGATAAGCTAAAATGTGTCATTCTCCATGACTTAGAGCATGGGAAACAGGGAAAATTATACGAAAGATTTGGGGTTAGATCCTATTCTAAAATCTAACCCCACAACTTAACTAAATGACATTGGGCTGTGAATAGTAACAACAGAATGTGGTTTTTTGTAAATCTTGCAAATTTACTCTTGACAAAAGTTACTATATATCAGTAACAAATAGTAGCAAATATTTTGGGCAAAGTTCTAAAAGTATTGTGAAATTATTTGTTTACAGATTTGTTTGTCAACTTTGGTAATAAATGGTGTGCTTTCCGGGCTGAAAAACAAAGCATATCCTGCTGGGGAGATATAAAGTTCTATATTTGTCCCATAGGAATCCTTTAGCAGGAAATAGTCATCACAATTATTAAGGATAAATTCCCATTTTATGAATTCTCCATTATTGCCGGTAAGCCCTGCAGCGTCTTCTTTAGCGACAAATTCCCCTTTATACAGGGCTGAAAAAAATGAGGAAAATATTTTTTCTGTATGGTCAATCAAAGCAGGTTCTATTCTTTCTTCATAAGGTACTTCATAATTATCACTGTAATGCCCGGCGTAGGCTTTTTGTATATTTTCATATTCCAGGTTTAGCCTGCCTTGATATAAATCTTTTCCATGCTCAAGATAAATTCCATTCAGGCAGTCAAAGATAAGTATATTGTAGGAACACTCCGATTTGTTTTTTGCCTGGCGTATTTCTGTGCTGTAACATAAGCATAGCCTGCTGTCGGGGCAGCCTTGGATTTTATAGAGTTTTCCATTGTTCTGGACTTCATAAAGGTCTGCCTTGTCTGTTGTCCAGTATGCCTCAATGCCATATACATCTGTTAATTCTTCTAAAGGAAGGCTGTCAAAAAGTTCTGTGTATTCTTCAAGGGAAAAATTATCATAGGCAAGCTGGCTTCCGGGACTTGTATATACTTTATCATTATAATATAAAGTCGAATATGAATATTGGGGTGTGCCGCGGTTTGGGTTGCCTAAGGAAGCTTCTTTTGCCAGTGGCTCGTAATAAATTCCCTTTTCTTCTGGATGGATTTTCTTCTTTTCTGGTTTTAATAGCAGAACGATGCCAATCCCTAAGAATAGAAATGTTATAGTTGCAATACTTCTCAGATTTTTTTTCATATTATATATCCCGCCTTGTCTGTATCACTTTTTTTGTCAGACCGTCAAAGCCGATATAAACGTAACATTTATGAAGTCCGCTTTTTTCATAAAAGCATACCTTGATTATATGGTTCTCAAAGTCAATACTTATATTTTTTTTATTTAAATTTGCATGATATACAGGAATCCCGAATCCGCTATATTCAAACTCCTCTTTTTTTTCTTTTTTCGCGCGTTTTAAAATCTCCTGCCTTGTTTCTTTTATTATCTTCACTAATTGTCCCTGTTTTGGCTGTGTGACAGGTAAGGCGTCTTTTTGGTTCTGGTATGTAAAATCTTCTGTATAAACGATATCGTTGCTAACGATTTCTTTCATTTCTTCTTTATAGTTAAATTCATAAATATTCCCAAAGGGACTATCAGATAAGAAAAAATCCACCTCTGTCTGGCTCATATGTTCAAAATATTCCTCTGTGATAATCTTCCATTGGCAAAGCTGATAAATGATATCATACTCGTTTGAAATAAATTCTACTCCTGCCTTGTTGACATAGTAAATAGGTGGTGTGGGAGTTGGGATAGGTTCTGTTGTTTCTTCCAGTAAATAAAACTGAGGATATGCCCCTTCTGTCTGCAGCCGGTACATACATACAGTAGTTCCATTTCCATTTATCGCTTCATATACATTACCAAATTGGAGATTTTTTTGGTTTGTATAGATACGGTACGTAATCTTTTCTGAACCATACGGGTGGTCTTTTATTTTTGATAATGTCTTTTTGTATTTCCACTCCTGGCCATCCGGGTCGGTATACCCTAATTCAGAAGTCACAAATGTATGTATCCTTGCCGTTGCGATGCAAAAGATACCTGTGATAATGGCAAATAACATTTTTTTCCAAAAGATTTTAAAACTCATAATAATCCTCATTTCTGCACACATCTCCAATCCATTCTATATTTAACCGCCTTAGTAATACCTGCGGCTGATGTACACCATGGCTCTGGCACAGGATATAACTTCCTCTGTGCCAGAGCAGTACAAAGTGGCTATAATTACTATAACGAAACAAAAAGAAAAAATGATGCATAGGGTTACTATTCACGGCCAGTTGTATCTTAACAACAGATAATATATAGTTTCCCTGTTATATTTTTTATGGAATTCCTTATGGGAAAATAATTTTTTCAAATTTTCTGCAAAAAGGCGAAAGTTTTTGTAATTTACAAGTTGACAAAAATTTAGAATGACATTGCTTTCCGCAGGACAATTTAGCTCTTTTAGAATTGCTTTGCTTTTTAAGCTTCCGGCATATGCGCGCCCACGAACAACTGTCTGAGCCGGAACAACAGAGTTTCATGGATATTCCGGGCGGTACGTTCCCGCTGCACAGAATACGTAATGGTACATAGTGTCTGGGGAGGATGTGAAAACATCCGTCCCAGACACAAGTACCAACGTATTCTGAAGCCCCGCCCGGAATATCATGAAATCGTTGTTTCCGGCGAGTTTTGGCAGTGGGCGCGCTAATCAAAGCCGGAAGCAAAAAGCAATAGCAATTCTTAAGAGCGTAGGATTGCCCGGAAAGCAATGTCTTCTATAATTTTTGTCAATTGAAAACAAAGCAGGACTCTCGCCTTTTTGCAGAAAATATAGAAACCCTAAAGTTTTCCCATAAGGAAATCCATTAAAAATATAGGGAAACTATATATTATCTGTTTGGCTTTGGAACAACTGGCCGTGAATAGTAACTATGCATAGGTTAACTATTCTAATTTCTAAATAAAAAGATATTGGAAACTTCCAGCAAATGTATTATAATAATAGACGATAATAAATTTGCAGGAGATATATTCTGCGTAAGTCAGGAAACGTGGGATATAATTATATAAACAGGAATGGAGAATAATTAGTGATAAGACGATTTTTTGTAAGGACACGTTCATTAGAAGAAGGCATGAGGATAGACCAGAATATCAAGGACAGGATGGACCGTGTATTGATTGCCCGTGGGACTCCGTTGAATGATTACCTGATTGAGTCGCTGAAGAAGCTTGAAATAGGTGGTGTGTATATCCAGGAGGGGGAGGAGGACCCGGAACCTGAGCAGGTGGAGGTTGAAAAACCTATCCCGGCGGCTGCCAAGAACAATATTTCAAAACATAGGGCGCCAGACCCTTCTAAGGTAAAGCTGACAGAAAGTGTGAAAAAAAGGGTTTCCGAAGGAATCCAGTATTTATACAATAATTCTGATTCAGAAAAGTTTGCCAATACGACAAGTAATATTACGAATAACCTGATGAAAGCAATTCAGGATAATGATGCGATTGCTGTCGACATCAATGCATTAAAAACGAGTGATGAATATACTTTTAAGCACAGTGTTGATGTTGCGACAATGTCTATGATAATTGCTAAGAAGCAGGGGTTAAAACAGGCGGATATCTATAATATAGGGATTGCAGGGCTTCTTCATGATATGGGCAAGTCCAAAATCCCATTAGAGATACTGAATAAGCCGGCCCGTTTAAATGATGAAGAATTTGCAATTATGAAAAAGCATTCTATTTTTGGATATGAGATATTAAAAGAGAAGAATGAATTTTCGACTGCAATTTCCCTCGCGGTGCTGCAGCACCATGAAAAAATGAATGGAAAGGGGTATCCATTGGGGGTTACTTCTGAGAAAATCTGCCCATACGCAAAAATTTTGTCCGTTGCAGATGTATATGATGCTCTGGTAACGGAACGTCCGTATAAAAAGTCATTTTCACAGCGGACTGCGGTTGAGATGATAATGTCAATGACGGAGGAACTGGATATTACAGCAATGAAAAGTTTCCTGAACAGCGTTATCTTATATCCGGTAGATTCTGATGTGCTGCTGAGTACTGGTGAGGAGGCCCGTGTGGTAAAAAATAATCCTGATTCAGTCCTGCGGCCGGTTGTGGTTGGGCTGACAACAGGGCAGGTGTATGATTTGGCAAATGATTTGGAATGTGCTAAAATTGTTATCCAATAATTGTGTTGTTACATATGGGCTTGTTTGCCGGACAGGACACAGGGGCGTGTTTGGAAATGATATTTTTAATGTTCCAAACATGCCCTGGGATAGTGTTTATTCCTGTTTTTCATAGCACTTCCGTAATTTTTCCAGCGCTTTTTTTTCAATTCTTGATACGTAGGAACGAGAAATTCCATACATCAATGCGATTTCCCGCTGTGTTTTTTCCTCGCCGCCGTTTAATCCATAACGCATTCTGATGATTTCCTGCTCGCGCTGGCTCAGCGCCTGGCCTACATATCCTTCCAGGCGTGAAATGTCTTCTTCCCGTGTCACGCGTTCTACAACATCTTCATCAATATGTTCAATAACGTCAATCAGGCTGATTTCATTCCCTTCTTTATCAGAGCCAATGGAATCATATAAGTAAACATCTTTTGCTGTCTTTTTTTCAGAACGGAGCATCATAAGAAGCTCATTAGCAGCCCAGCGGAGATGACAACATTTTTTAGATGTTATACTATCAGGTATACTAAAGCGTGTTTGAAAATTGCTTTTAAACCGTCAGATTGCATGAAACTTACATTACTCTGGCAAATTCCAAAAATTTTATCATATGGCAGCTGTATGGGAACGCTGGTGCTTGAGCCTTGTTTTTTAAGGCTTTATGCACCACTGCGTTTCCCATTCAAGCGAAAGCGGGCTGCTATTGGTAAAATTTTGGAATTGCCAGGGAGAGTAAATTTGTGAAATATTTAATTTTCAAACACGCTGTAGGGTCATGTTATGTTTCTGCCCATAAATGTATTACTGCCGTTTTGCCATTCCAGGAAACTTCTTTAATGATTTTTGAGAGCAGTTCCTTTTTCTTTGCTGCAGGAAGTATATCAGACAATTCTTTGTCCATTGAAAGTATCTTTTCTGCCAGTGTTTTGGCTAAAACATCATCTGTTTCTACGGGGGTGTTAACTTCTGTAAGCTTTTGCTGTTCTTTTATTTTTTGCAGTTCTTCATTTAACTGGTTTATTTTTTTTAGGATATTGTCTGTCGTGATTTCATTGGTGCTTTTCGTAAGTGCGGACAATAAAGTTTCAATTTGTTTTCCAGTGCTTTCAATCTGTTTTTCCAATAATAGATTTTCAGGATGCATTTTTACTGATTGTTCTATCCGCTTGATTTCTGCTTCCATAAAAAAATGTTCTGTTACTGTTTCTTTTGCTTTGTTAAAAATTTCCTCTGCTGCCAGGGCATCCAGCAGGTGGCCGGGGATGTTTTTTACCTGGCAAAGCTTTCCTTTGCTTTTTTCTTTTTGCTCACATACATAAAAGTAATGCAGCGTTCCATCTTTTGCTTTTCTGGAGCTTTTTGGGCGCATAAAAGAATCACAGCAGGCGCACCGGACAATCCCGGAAAGGATGGCATTGCTTTTTTTCGGGCTTCTGTAGGACAATTTTTTGTTGGCCTTTATTTTATTTTGTACCGTAATCCATTCTTTAGAATCTATGATTCCCGGATGCTCTCCGACAGATACAATCCATTCTTCTACCGGGTTCTGGCGCTGCTTTTTCTGTCCATTATTTTTATTATAGGCAATCAGGCCGTGTTTCCCGTCAAACAGCTTTTTTTCTGCGTATACGCCATATCCATTTTCTATAAGAAAATTCCATGCGTGGCTGTCTGCGGGGCAATAAACCGGGTTTGTAAGAATGGAACGGAGGACATACCTGCCGTAATATTTTCCATTTCGCGTATGATAATTGAAGTTCATTAAATATTCTTCCAGCTTCGTCAGAGAGCCAAGTTCTCTGTACTTTGCATAAATCAGTTTTACCATTTCAATTTCTTCTGGTATCTGCACCAGGATGAAATGGCATCTTTTTTTATCTGCCGGATCTCCTTTGGCAACCTGCCTGCTTTTAAATCCTAAAGGCGTACTGCCGCCAAGCCACCTTCCGGTTTTTGCCAGGGCATACATATTATCTGAAATCCGCTCTGCAATCGTTTCACGCTCCAACTGGCTAAAGACAGAGCTAATCATCATCATGGCCCTCCCCATAGGATTGCGTGTATCAAAAGCTTCTTTTACGCTGATAAATTCTTTCTTTTGTTCTGTTAACTGCTCAATTAGATTAGAAAAATCTCGTACGTTCCTGGAGACACGGTCTAAACGGTAACAAATTAGCAAATCAATTTTATCTGCTTCAATATCCTGCAGCATTTTCTTCATTTCCGGACGCTCCATGTTTTTTCCGGACGCCCCTTCATCAGTATATACTGTTATTTCCCATTCTTCATCCTGGAAATGTTCTGCGATATACTTTTTGCATATGTTAACCTGATTTTGCACAGATTCACCTTTGCCTGTAAATTTACTTTTCCGGGCATATAATGCAATCCTTATTTTTCTTTCCATATCTTCTCCTTCATATAGTGAAGCACCTGTTCTGCTTCAGCCTCGGATAATTGCCTGTTAGGAAGTATACTTCCAATCTCTCCATTCTGTTGGTATTCTGCCTTGTTTATTACGTTTCCGCTGCTTTGCAGGCGGTTTTCTGTCAGGCAGGATAGTATTGACTCCGTGTATAGAATTTGCATTTCCTGAAATGTTTCTAATAGCTTTTCCTGGTCAGCAGGGTGGGAAGATAGTGATACATGAATTAGGTTATTTGCCATTGATGCTCCTGTGTAGAAATGAATACCGTGAATGATACGGTTAAAATCTACTGTTATGTATATGTTTATACTATATTTATGGCTTTTGTTTTTGCTATATAACTGCTATAATGTATCTGAACAAGAGTTACTATTCACGGTCTATTGCATGAAAAAAGAATGGCCGTGAATAGTAACGAGCAAGAAATAATCTGGCATGTGAAAAGAATGTAAAAGTGAAAGCTGGGGGCGTTAGCATGGAGGAATTGCTGGTTTTTGTAATTTTGCTTTATGAGAAATTGATAACAGAAAATGAGTATAATAAATGGCTTGATGAGTTATTTTCCGACAACCCGGAAAATGCTGATTTGCTTTATTTAGAATGGGAAACGGACATTAAAAAAGCTATTATTTATGTGAGGACGCATTGTGATTATAATAATTTTGACATTGAACGGTTTGGCAAAATTTTAATGGGCAGATTAAGGGAGGTTTATATAAATTCTTCGGATATAAAATGCTTTGCAAACCGAATGTATAGCTTATGGGAAAGCCTGCCAGGGAATATCCAGGACATAGAGCCATTTTGGGCTTTAAGCTATGCGGATGACCCTTTGTCATGGGGAGATGAAGAACAGGCTAGAAGCATTTATGAAGAAATGCTGGACTACTATTTGGCGATTTAATAAGGCTTTACACATTTTAAATAATTTGTACGATAGAGATGTAGCAATCAGTACAGATTGAAAGAAAGCAAGGTGATTGATTATGGCTCGTTTAGAACTTTTAACAGTATTACTCTCAATAAAAGCTTTGCTGGAAAGCGACAACCAGGATAAGGCTTTAGAGCTTATCAACGAGGTGATTGCTGAAGCAAAACGACAAGTGAGCAAAACTGAATAACGGCAGTTAGCAAAAGGTGTAAGGTCTTATTAGGGGATTAAGGCTTTACACTTTTTTGTTTTGTACAGTATTATCTATTCACGGCAGGCCTATTATGTGCTATTATATTAATAATTGTATAAACGTAGTAGGAAAACACAGCAGATAGAAATGGGGTAGCGTATATGACACATATTGAAAAGGCAGAACAGCTCCTGCATCAGCAATATCATTGCTCACAGGCATTATTGGGGGCATTTGCAGAAGATGTTGGGCTGGATTTAAAAACGGCATTTAAAATCAGCACTTGCTTTGGCGCAGGAATGCGTCAGGGGGGAACCTGTGGCTGTATCACAGGCGGGCTTCTGGTTCTTGGGATGGCACTTGGTTTTTATGATTCACAGGACAGGGAACTGGAAGTATATGGTAATCAGAAAACGGACGAATTTGTAAAAACTTTTACAGAAAGAATGGGCGGGGTAATAGACTGCCGCGACATTTTAGGGAAGGATATTTCAACGCCGCAGGGAATGGCAGACATCCGCAAAGAGGGGCTGATATTAAAAAAATGCCCGAAGGCTCTGGGGATTTGTATCGAGTTGTTAGAAGAATTGCTGGAGGAACAATTGAAACATAAAAAAGAGACCAGCATCAGTTTGGAGGATCTTCCTGCGAATGACGAGGTGGAGATTGTCCTTAAAAATATCAGTAAGCTCCGCCGTTTTCGAAGAAATGTAAATAACCTTTTGTTTTCCACATCAAAAGAGGTTGCTTTTATCCAGTTTGATATTCGGAAATTTAAAATTGTCAATGACATATATGGGGAAAAGTTTGGTGATGAAATATTAGACTTTATCAGGGAACAGTTAAGTATATATTGTAATGAGAACCAGTTTTTTATAAATCTTCGGAGCGATGTATTTATGGTTGTTACAGAATACGATGAACTGGAAGATATTATTGATTTTATTAATGGGCTGGATCAAAATATAAGTCATTTCAAAAAAATAGAACTCCATATGACATATGGCGTATATACTGTGGAAGATAGGGAAATAGAACTCCGGCAGATGGAGGACCGTGCTGCGATGGCAAGGAAAGCGGCAAAAAATAATATCATGACAAATATTTTGTTTTATAAAGAGCAGTTTAAGGTTTCTCTTTATAATAAAAAGTTTATTGAAGAAAATATGCAGGCTGCGATTACTGAAAATCAATTTATGATGTATCTCCAGCCGAAGTACAGCATTTTAAAGAATGAGATTATTGGGGCGGAGGCTCTCGTAAGGTGGCGCCATCCGGAACGCGGGATGATTTATCCTGACCAGTTTATTCCGGTTATTGAAGAAAATGGGTTTATTAGGAAAGTGGATTATTACATATGGGCGAAAGCCTGCCAGTTTATTAAAAAATGTGAGAATATCGGCATTACTTCCTGCCCGATTTCTGTCAATGTTTCAAGGGTTCATTTACAGGATAATGAATGTATTGAAGTGCTTTCTGATTTAATAGAAAGTAACCATATTCCGAAATCCCTGCTGGAGCTGGAAATAACAGAAACGGCAGATAACCATCAGGTAAGCATGAAGGCTCTGGAGTTAAAAGAGGAAGGTTTTACCCTTTTGATGGATGATTTTGGAAGTGGATATTCTTCTTTGAACATCCTTTTGGAGACACCTTTTGATGTAATAAAGCTGGATAAGAAGTTTATTGAAAATATGATGGTATCGGGAAAAGGCAAGCTTATTTTGGAACAGGTGGTTTCCATGTCAAACAAATTGGATCTGGGGCTTCTGGCAGAGGGGGTAGAGACAAAAGAGCAGGTAGAATTGCTGCAGAGTATTGGCTGTGACCAGGTACAAGGGTACTATTACGCTAAGCCAATGCCGGAAGAGGAATTTTTTGAATTGTTAAGAAAGCAATATTCTAAATAATAGGTACTTTAACTGAAAAAGGGGAATGCGCTGGCATTCCCTTTTTTTTGTCATAGGAAATTGCGCTTTTTGTCAATTTGGTGCTGTGCTTTATCAATACACCTTGCTGCATATGTTGCAAGCCTGATATTTTTCGTATCATCAAAGGTATCGATTCCCTTAATCAGGCCAATTGTTCCAATGGAGATTAAATCATCCATATCTTTATCTCCCATATTATATTTTCTGGCAATATAAGCTACCAGCCTTAAATTTTTTTCAATCAGGCAATTTCTTGCACTGCGGTCCCCGGCACGACATTTTGCTATGCATTCTTTTTCTTCTTTTGCACTCAGGGGTTTTGGAAAAGACTGCACTACTGACACCTCTAAATGATATCTTTATATCCTATGCAAATCGGTGCGTGTCCGTGCTTTTCCAACAAATTTCTACTAATTTTAAGGGACTGCAAATGAATTGCTTGAACAAGTTCCTAACATGTCTTTCCATTATTTTGTACAGCATATTCGGCAGTTTTTACTGCGTCTTCCAAGGTATCAGTGGCTGCCAGGAATCCATTGGGATGGCAGAAACGCAGGCTTTTAATCCCGCTTAGCCTTGCAAGTTCTTCTGCTTCGGCTCCCCACCATTCTTTTGGGAAATCGCAGGTTAAGGAAGCGTCTTCCAGGCTCTTTGGGACTCCCTGGATGCTGAACCCGCCGCGGTTGGAAGGGTACACGGCAAATAGGTAAGAACTTCCAATTACATCCTGCTTCCAGGGGACATATACAGGCATTACCAGTATTTTACCATTGGATTCTTCCATTGCCTTATCTAACACTGCTTTGCCGCGTTTCACTCCATCCAGCATTTGGAAATGGTTCCGGAGGATTGTTTCTGCAAATTCTTCTGCTTTCCAGAAACATTCATCATAAGACAACCCAGAATCCCATCCTGGATTAAACTCACCGATAATTTCTGCAAGTACATTGTCACAGCCTGTATTGTCCGACTTATCCAGCGGCTGGATAAACTCTGTATCAAAACGCTGCACTTCCTTTTCATCTGCCAGCCGGCTGCCAAAGGCCCTCCAGAGCAGTCCAAATGCCGCATAAGGGCATCCGTTTTCACGGTATTCCTTATCCTTTTGGTGGTGGTCAAACTGTCCTCTTCCAATATCGTATACAATGCCGTCAAATGCTTCTGGAACTTCAAATCCCCGTTCTATCTGGATTTTGGGGTTCAAAATCCGCAGCAGTGCCGTAGAAAATACATCGTCTGAATGGAACTTCCCGCCATGGGTAAACCCCTTTTCCGGCACAATATTTTTTTTGATATTTTCCATAGTTTACATCATACTTTCTAAGTTTTCCCGGATTGCTTTGATGAACTGTTCACTGTTTAAGGCTGTTACTTCTTTTAAGCTTGTAATCTGTGTTAAATCCTTCGTCATTTTACCAGATTCGATTGTCCCAAGGGTTGCCTTTTCTAGTTTATCTGCAAAGCTGCAAAGTTCTGGAAGGCTGTCAAGTTCTCCCCTCTTGCGGAGCGCCCCGCTCCATGCAAAAATAGTCGCTACAGAGTTTGTAGAAGTTTCTTCTCCGCTTAAATGCTTATAGTAGTGTCTCTGAACCGTTCCATGTGCCGCTTCATATTCATATACCCCATCTGGCGATACCAGGACAGACGTCATCATGGCGAGGGAGCCACAGGCAGAGGATACCATATCGCTCATTACATCTCCGTCGTAATTCTTGCAGGCCCAGATAAAACCGCCTTTTGCCTTCATAACGCGTGCAACAGCATCATCAATCAGGGTATAAAAATATTCAATGCCTGCGGCGTCGAATTTTTCCTTATATTCTTTATCAAAAATATCCTGGAAAATGTCTTTAAAATTGTGGTCGTATATTTTGGAAATCGTGTCTTTTGTTGCAAACCATAAATCCTGTTTTGTATCTAATGCGAAGCTAAAGCAGGCTCTTGCAAAGCTTTCAATTGATTTGTCTACATTATGGATTCCCTGTATGATGCCAGGACCGGTAAACTCTTGGATTGTCTTGCGGATTTCACTGCCGTCTTCTCCTGTAAATACAAGCTCTGCTTTGCCTGCCCCTGGTACTTTGATTTCTGTATTTTTATATACGTCCCCATAGGCATGTCTTGCCAGGGTAATCGGTTTTTCCCAGTTCTTTACGCATGGTTCAATCCCTTTTACCTGAATTGGGGCACGGAATACCGTCCCGTCCAATGCAGCACGGATTGTCCCATTAGGGGATTTCCACATTTCTTTCAGGTTGTATTCTGTCATTCTGGCCGCATTTGGTGTAATCGTTGCACATTTTACGGCAACTCCATATTTTTTTGTTGCTTCCGCAGAATCTATTGTAACCTGGTCATTTGTCTCATTACGGTGCTCCAGGCCTAAGTCATAATATTCTGTTTTTAAATCAATATATGGCAGAAGAAGTTCATCCTTAATCATCTGCCAGAGGATACGTGTCATCTCATCCCCGTCCATTTCAACCAGTGGTGTTTTCATCTGAATCTTAGCCATATTATCATCCTCCATTTCTCAAAATCTTCCAGATTAGGAACTGTCAAAAACAAAACAATCATATCATAATTCCATTGATTTGTGAACTGTTTTATGGCAAAATCAAGAGGAGTACTGCGCGCCCGACGGCAGGATTCTGGGATTTATTAATTTAAAGGAGGCATTATAATGGCACAAAATGAGAGCATGAAGGATTACGAAAAGGAATTGGACAATTCTTTTCAGATTTTAAAAGAAGGCGATATTTTAGATGTTATGGTGATTGGCATTTCGGACACAGAAGCGACGGTAGATTTAAACTATTATACAGAAGGTGTTATACCGCTTGAAGAGTGCAGCAACGACCCGTCTTTTTCCATTAAAAATGATTTAAACATTGGCGATAATGTGAAGGCTATGGTGATTGATGCAGAAAGCCCAAGCGGAAATGTTATTCTTTCTATGAAGGAAGCAAATGACATCCTTATCTGGGATGAATTAAAAAAAGATTACCAGGATAGCACAGTATTTACTGTAAAGATTATCGAATCCGTGCCTGCGGGCGTTGTCTGCTATGTCAAGGGAATCCGTGCGTTTATTCCGGCTTCCCAGCTTGCATTGGAATATGTAGAGGATACAGACAGTTATGTTGGCATGAAATTGGAAACGGTTATTATTACTGTTGAGCCTTCAGAAAAGAGGCTGGTCCTTTCCGCAAAAATGATTGCAAAGGAGCGTGCTGTAGCAGAGAAGACGAAGAAAATAGGCCGCCTGAGAGAAGGCGATATTGTAGAAGGCAGGGTTGAGCGGATGGAATCGTATGGCGTATTTATCAATATTGGGGAAGGGCTGACTGGACTGTGCCATATATCGCAGATTACCAATAAATTTATCAAATCCCCAAAGGAAGTAGTAAAAGCCGGTGAGACTGTCAAGGCTAAAATACTTAAAATAGAAGGCGACAGGATCTCATTAAGTATTAAAGCCCTGATGGAAGATGAAGCGGATACTGCGGATGATAATTATGAGGTGCCGGAGGAATACCGTGCCAGCCAAAATGATACGCATGATGAAAGCCCATTTGCAAAACTTTTACAGGGAATTAAATTATAAATAGTACAGCGAATAACGGATTATACTAGTTATTCGCTGTACTGGCTATAGAGGCTGTTTTTTATATTGCTTCTTCCTGGTCTTCGTAGCTGGCCAGCACCTGGAGGAAGCGGTCAAAATGGCTGCGGAAGGCGTTGACTACTTGTGGGTCAAAATGTGTTCCACTGTCCTGGGTTATAATTTCAAAGGCGCGCTGCGCAGTAAATGGCTTTTTATATGGGCGCTTGCTGACCAGCGCGTCAAATACATCTGCCAGTGCGACAATCCGGCTTTCCAGTGCAATTTCTTCTCCTGCCATCCCAAGATAGCCAGTGCCGTTCCATTTTTCGTGATGCTGGAGGGCAATTTTGTATGCTGTTTCCATAATTTCACCGGAAGCGTTCTGAAGCATTTTTCCGCCGTCCGTTACATGGCCTTTAATAATTTCAAACTCTTCATCTGTCAGTTTGCCAGGCTTTTCTAGTATGGAAGAAGGAATGTTGATTTTGCCGATATCATGCATCATGGAAGCGATTCGGATAATATTAACTTTTTCTGGAGAATATCCCATTGCTTCTGCCAGAATCCGGGTATATTCGGAAACGCGTTTTACATGGAGTCCGGTAAATTCTGATTTTGCTTCTACAATTTCAGCAAGGGACTGGATTGTCTGTTCAGAAAGCTCATTTAACTGACGGCTGACACGGAGCAGGTCTTTTTGGCTATGTATGGAATGCAGCGCACTGTTTAAAGTCATAATCAGTTCATAGAGGCACTCATGGTTAATTTGTGTGCCTTGATAATTCATGCTGAATATTCCATAGATATGTCCTTCAACATTTAATGGGATTGTCAGTATCTGATGGGATTCCCCATACAGGTTTCTTTCCTGGTCGGTATATTCCTGATAACGGAGCAGTTTTTTTATTTGGCCGCACTGCTTTTTTTTCTGATGGAATAATATAAATTGCCGTTCTGTAATGCTTTTATCTTCCCATTTTCCGCTTAGGGCAAAGGCGGCGTCCAGGTATAAATTATATTCTGTTACCTGTGGTCCCCATAAATAGTTTGGAAGTCCGTCGGTCAATGCAGAAAATGTCCCTTCTGCGTTGATATTGTTAACGAAATCATGGGTTGCATGGCTGTACTGGCGTTCCCGCTCTAATTGCAGGTATGTCTGCATAAGGTGCTTTTCAGCCTCATGGGTATCATGTTCAATGCAGCCGCAGGATTCTGTATAAACATTTTTACAGGGGATGGCAATTGAAGCCGGGACATTTCTGCTGTTTTCCATTAAGGCGTCAAGAGTGTTCATAAAGTATATGCTGCTCAGGGAAGCATCGTAAATTGCAGTGGTCAGTAATGGAAGGTGGTATTGCCGGGCTTCAATTCCGCCTAGTCCTGTTACAATCATATCTTTTGGGACACGGATTCCCTTTTCTGCCAAATAATCTGTCACTCCAATTGCCATGGCGTCATTTGCGCAGACAATTGCATCAGGAAGGGGCAGGTTGGACATCAGGAAAGATTCTGCTGCCGTTTTGGCTGGTTCTCCCCAGAAATCACCATAACCAATCCGTTCTTCTTCAATAGGATAATCATATTCTTTCAGAATTTCCCGGTAGACTTGGGTGCGTCCTTCTGCAATGTCATTTCCTTTTATGCCGGTTATGAAATTTATCCTTTTGCAATGGTGGATTTCAATCAGATGACGCAGGATATCCGCAAGCGCATGTTCAGAATCATAATGAAAGTGATAACATCCAGACATAAACTGTTTATGGGAAAAAACTGGGATGCCTTTTTGCTTGGCATGTTTTGCCAGCTGGTTCCGCAGGTTATCATCCTTAATTGTTTCAGAAAACAGAATTAATGCACAGATTTCATCATATGGGATTAGTTCAAAAACCTGGCTTTGTGCCCGTTCATTTTCAGAGTGATGATATAAGTCAGAAAGTGATGCAAAAATCTGTACATCATATCCTCTTTTTGCTGCTTCGCTTCCAAGCTCTGACATCATGCGGTGGACTGACCTTTGATGTATGCTTGTTGCGCAGATAGCAATTTTCTTTTTTTGTGTCATTATAGTACCCCCATTTTTCATTTACAGGTGTTTGTCATCATGACAGCTCCCTGTTCCTTCTCTTTATGATATGAATGCTATCTAAAATAACGTGTGTTCTATTTCATTTTAACATTGTGGCAAAGGTAAAGTCAAGTAAGAAAAAAATCGTTTCCGGCAAAAAAGAACCATTGTGCTTCATTATTTTCCATGGTAAAATATATAACTACATATACAGAACAGAAAAATGTGTCGCTGCCATTTGTGTCAGGAGAGAAATAGCAGCGATGCAGTAAGTAAAGGGGGAAATCTATTTTATGAAGAATCTTAAAGTAATTACAAAGATGTCGTTGATTGGCCTGACTGTGCTGGCTTTCATTGTGTTCAGTATTTGTTATTCGGTTAACAGCATGAATGCAATTGAGGAGCAGACAATTGCGGGGGAGGAGAAAAGCATCAGGACAGACTATGATTACAGTATCAAAAGTGAAGTTGAGCTGGTAATTACGCTTTTGGATGGTTACAATGCAGATATCCAGGCTGGTATTTATACGAAAGAAGAAGGGATGAAGCTTGCGGCTGACAAAATCAGGAATTTACGGTATGGCGAGGACGGGTACTTCTGGGTTGACCAGTCAGATGGCGTAAATATTGTCCTGCTTGGAAACGAAATTGAAGGGACAAACCGAATAGGCACAAAAGACGCTGCGGGTTTTGAAATGGTAAAGGATTTTATTACAGGTGCGGTAGAGAAAGGGAGCTGCTACAGTGACTACCAGTACCCCAAAGAGGGTGAGACAGAACCAAAGCCTAAAAGGGCATATACTCAGTATTATGAACCATTTGACTGGGTGGTTGGCACAGGTAATTATATAGATAATATTGATGAACAAATTGCCGAATCGAAAAAGGAGGCTGACGATTATACGAATGATAAAATACGGCTTTTCCTGGCGGTCTGCGTTGTTTTTGCAATCGCAATTATTCTTTTCCTTATTTATATGATTTTCAATATTACAAAACCATTAAAGGCAGTAGGGGTAGGTATGAAAAATATGGCGGAGGGTAATTTTTCAGTTCAGACAAACCCTGCTTTGTTAAAACGTAAAGATGATTTTGGCGTACTTTTAAATATTGCAGAAAAGATGCGTACAGATATTGGGGCACTTGTAAATGATGTGAAAAGGGAAACCAGCCTGATTACAGAAAGCATGAATGGGATACGGGATAATATGTACCACCTCAACGGTGAAATTGATGATGTATCCTCAACGACAATTCAGCTTTCGGCTTCTATGGAAGAAACGTCCGCCGCATCGGGGGATATTAATGAGATGACAAGGGAAATTGAATCCGCCGCCAGAAATGTAGCAGAACGTGCACAGGAAGGGGCAGGACATGCGCAGGATATTTATAGGAAGGCAGCAGGCGCAAAGTCTTCTACAAATGAGACGAAAATAAACCTGACAAAACAGAAAGATTCTATAAAAGACAACTTGAATAATGCCCTTGAGAAGGTTAAGGTGGTTTCAGAGATTTCGACATTGGCAGAATCTATTATGGAAATCACTACACAGACAAATCTTTTATCGCTTAATGCGAGCATTGAAGCGGCAAGGGCAGGAGAAGCAGGGAAGGGATTTGCAGTAGTTGCAGATGAAATCAGGAAGCTTGCAGAAGCGTCACAGGAAAGCACAGAGAATATTAAGAAGGTGACGGAGCAGGTAAGTGAATCTGTTAAAAGCCTTGCAATGGATTCCCAGGCGCTTCTTTCCTTTATTGACGAGCAGGTTATGGACAGTATCCATTTGTTTGATTCCATTTCAAACGATTACAATGAGGACGCAAAGGAAATAGATTTGCTTGTAGCGGATTTCAGTGCGATATCAGAAGAACTTCTGGCATCCATCAGCAATATTACGGATTCTATTGAAGGGATTTCGCAGGCCGCCAGTGAAAGCGCCATTGGAACTGCAAATATAGCGGACCGTATTACGACGATAGTGGGGACTTCGGATTCTGTTAATACGTCCCTGCAGGATTCCAACCAGATTGTGGATAACTTAAATGAGGCAACAAATAAATTTCGGTTATAATGATTGAGGGGCAGCATGTGTTCAAATGAAAATGAAAAAATGATAATAAAAATGCTAAAATATAAAAAACGCTTTATGGTTTTGCTGTTATTATGCATTATAATTATCTTGTTTAAGGTTTTTCTGAACCATGATTCCTTCTCAGACAGGGCAAAAGATACTGCTAAGAATCTGCTTGAGGGGGAAGAGGGGAAGGTAACGACAATCAGCAAAGCGTCACTGGATAAGGTCTTTGAAATCAGCGAACTGGCAACGGCAGATTATATTTATAATGCGGTTGCAAAATCGTATGAAGAGGACGGGCAAACGGTAAAGTACTATGTTGCGTATGAAGGTACAGTGAAAGCAGGGATTGATTTTAGCAAGCTGTTGGTGGATATTAATGAAAAAAGGAAAGTAATAAAAATTACAATTCCTGATATTGAGTTCCAGGAAAAGACAGTTGACCCAGGTACGCTGAAATATATTTTTAAGGATGAAAAATACGAAACGGAGAATGTACACCAGGAAGCTTTTGAATTATGTGAAAGAGATTTGGAGCGGCGGACTGCCAATGAGGAAAATCTTCTGGAATTGGCAGAAAAGAATGCTGCCGCCATAGTTAAAGCTTTGGTGCTGCCCTGGGTGCAGCAGATAGACAGTGGTTATCAGGTCATTGTCTCTTCGGATTTAAAATAGGAGTTACTATATCGTGGCTGATAATATCATAAATTACTGGAACAAAGAAAAGGGGGATAAGGTACGTGGGAAAGGATGGGACACAGATGAAAAGGACAAGTATTTTCAAACAGCTGCTTTTGCCGATGATAGCGATTGTATGTACATTAGCATTGTGTTTGACTGGGATTGTGGTATCTATTTTTGTAGAATCCTATGAAAATGAGATATATGGCAGAAGCCAGGATAAGTCGCAGCTTATATCTGGTGAAATTGCTACATTTTTAGATGGGGCATATGGGATTACAGAAGAATTATCTGTGAACCCGAGTATTTTAACGATGGATACCAATGTCCAGACGCCGATCCTGGAAGACTGTGTGGAGCGCAATCCTTATTTAGAATTACTTTATATTCAGGGAAAAGATGGCATGCAGACGGGGCGTTCTTCTGGTGAACTTGCAGACCGTTCCACAAGATGGTGGTTTGTGCAGGCAATGGAAGAGCAGAAAGCATTTATTTCAAAGTCCTATTATTCTGTAAATACCGGGATGCCTTGTGCTTCCATATTTTTTCCTATGTACCAGGAGGAGGCTTTGGCTGGGATTTTTGCAGTTGATTTGAAACTGGATTATCTGCAAAGTTTGATAGAAGAATTTTCAGATGTAGAAAATGGAGAATATTCTTTTGTCATTGATGGGGAAGGAGTAGTGGTTGCCCATCCAGATAGTACACAGATTGAGGAATTGTATAATTACAAGCAAATGACAAAAACTGTGTCAAGTAAGGATGATGCAGGACAGCCGCTTGTAGACGCAGATGGAAATATTAAGACGGAAGAACAAAAAATAACGCTTTCTAAAGATTACCAGAAAATAATTTCGGATGTCATGGCGGGAAATACCAAAACCTGTAAGATTAAAAATGAGGGAGAATCTTATATTGCAAGCTATGCATCAATCCCTTTAAAAGGCGATTCGGATTCGTGGTCGGTGATTACGCTCCACAGGGAAAAGGCTGCTATGGCGCCGATGTACAGGATGATTGCAGTGGCAGCAGTGGTGGCTTCCGTTATTATAGTATTAGCGATTTTGGTCGTTGCACTGCTGGCCCGCAGGCTGACACATCCGGTTGTAGCTATTACCGAATTAATTGGCAATGCTTCGGACGGGGATTTTACAAGGCAGGCGGATGAGGGCAGTAAAAATGAGATAGGCATCCTGGCAAAGAGTTTTAATAAGATGACCAGGAAAATATCTGCAATTCTGACAAAAAACGCAGTGATTACTACAGAGGTAGTGGAGAGTTCTGATAACTTAAAGCAAATAGAGAACGATACGAAGGCAGCGAACCAGGCAGTACAGGAAATACTGGATGGTTCAGAAGCGCAGTCTGCAGATGTGGAGCTGGTTGTCATGCAGGAGGAAGCGCTGGGGGATAAATTCGGGCAATTACAGGAAAAAAACGGGCATCTTTTGCTGGATGCGCAGAATACGATTACTTCTGGTGAAAATGGAATGCAGAGCGTAACAGAATTGGAAAGGCAGAATGAGATAGCCTTAAAAGGAATGTCAGATGCCTATACAAAAATTATGGCATTAGAGGAGCAGTCTCATAAGATTTCAGGGATTTTAAGTACAATTAATGAGATTTCTTCCCAGACAGAACTGCTTGCCTTGAATGCGTCTGTCGAGGCGGCGCGTGCAGGGGAACATGGAAGGGGCTTTTCTGTGGTCGCAGAATCCATTGGCAAGCTTGCATCGGATTCATCGGCGGCAACTTCCGATATTGAGAAAATTATTGCAGAATTGTGCAAAGATATTTCTGATACGGTGGATAACATAGAAGCTATCCGGTCTGGCGCGGATGAGCAGACACAGGCGGTCCGCAGGGTACAGGAGACTTTTACTGATTTCCGTATGCTGGCAGAAAAGACAAGGGAGTCTGTCAGGAGCATGGAAGGGCTGATTGAGGAAATGCATGAATGCGACCAATCTGTGGTAAGCGCAGTGAAAAGAATACAGGATATTTCAGCAAATACAGCTGGGCTGACGGAAAAGGCCGCCAATTCTTTGGAAGAGCAATTAAAGGGAATCAGGAAAGTGGCAAAATGTATTGACAATTTGTCGGCTGCTTCGGAGGAGATGAAACAGGAGATGACGAGGTTTAGGCCTTGACCTGCGTATGGGAGGATATATTTATAAAGGGCTGGAGTTGATATTAGAGGAAAGGGCACTAATGAAGAAAAAAATACTTTTATTTGCTATAATTTGTATATTTTCCGTAATTGGATGTGCATGTTCAGGCAAAAATGGAGGCCATGCATCTGTTTCTAAAGAAAAGGGGGCAAAAGCCAGCGCATCATCCGAAACAGGCCAGGCACAAGCACCGGACATATCACAAATCAGGTCTATTTGTGAGCTTGCAACACTTGAGTGTTATTATCACAACGTAGCCATTTCTACAAAGGAAAAGGGTTCAGGGCTTCCGCATATCTGGGAAAAAGAACGCGAATTTTGGATTGAATACAGCGGCGTTGCAAAGCTTGGGATAAATATTTCTAAAGTAAGCATGAAAATAGACGGCAGCCTGATTACTGTCACAGTTCCCAAAGCGGAACTTTTAGGGCTGTCAGATTATTCCTTTTCAAAGGATAGTTATATTTCAGAGGATGATGGAATAAATAAGAATCCAATTACGCCGGAAAACCAGACTGGGGCAGTAAAAGCTGCCCAGGAGGACATTAAAAAGAAGTTTGCAAAAGATGATGCAATGCTGATCCGTGCACAGGACAGAGCCAAAAACCTTATAGAAAATTATATCAACCAGTTAGGGCAAATATCAGAGACAGATTATCAAATAAAGTGGGTTTATGAAGATAATCTTCCGGAAAATAAAGGGAAATAATGGTTGTTTTTGGAACCTTAACTGGATATAATATAAAATAGATGTTGTAAGGACGATGGTTCTTTTTCAGGAACCGGTCTTGGAAAGTTCCTTAGGAATAACATTCAGGATAAATTCAGGAGGGAAGAGAGATGGACAGAGCAGAAAAAGCATTGGAATTGCGCCGGAAGGGGTATAATTGCGCTCAGTCAGTGGTCTGCGCGTTTTCTGATGATGTGGATGTTGATGAAGAAGTTCTTTTTAAGATTGCAGAAGGCTTTGGCACCGGAATGGGCGGGATGCAGCAAGCCTGCGGCGCTATTGTAGGGGCGGTAATGCTGAATGGGCTTTTAAACAGTTCCGGGGAGGCAAACACAGGCTCCCTGGCTAAGACGCTGGGAGTGTCACGCCAGCTTACACAGGCATTTCATGAAAGAAATGGCTCAACGGTCTGCAAAGAACTGAAAGGAACGGAAACGGGCAGGGTGCTGTGCTCTTGCAATGACTGCATTGCGGAAGCAACAAAATTGGTGGAAGAAATGGTGCTTTAAGCTTTATCGGGGATTTAGCAGGCATACTTGTATGGGGACTGGAAATATGGTATGATGCATGAAGAAAATTGACGTGGGGCGGTTCATTAGAGAAGGGAGAGCCGGTTGGGCGGCTTGTGGCGGAATTATGACATATATTGAAGAATATAAAGAGGGAAATAAATTTTTTGGAATTTATCTGTGTAAATCCAAGCAGATTTTAAAGACAAAAGCAGGAAAGACTTATTATTCCCTGCTTTTGCAGGATAAAACAGGCATTATTGATGCTAAAGTATGGGAGCTGAATAACGGGATTGATGATTTTGATTCCATGGATTTCATTATGACGGATGGCATGGTGACTTCTTTCCAGGGAAGCCGCCAAGTGAACGTTAACCGTATCCGTAAGGCGCAGGAAGGGGAATATGACCCGGCAGAATATATTCCGGCTTCTAAGTATAACCGTGAGGAAATGTACCAGGAATTAAAAAAAGTTGTAATGACGATTACAGAGCCTCATTTAAGAAAACTGGCGGAAAAATATTTTGTAGAAGATGCAGGTTTTATTGCAGAATTTAAACAGCATTCTGCAGCAAAGTCTGTCCACCATGCTTTTGTTGGCGGTCTTTTGCAGCATACGCTTGCAGTTGCGAAAATATGCAGTTTTGTGGCGGCATGTTATCCTGTCATTGACAGGGACTTGCTGATTACGGCAGCTTTGTTCCATGATATAGGAAAAGTATGGGAGATTTCTGAATTTCCTTCAAATGAGTATACAGATGAGGGACAGCTTCTGGGGCATATTTTCCTGGGAGCGGAGTTGGTTGGAAAGGAAGCGGCATTGATTCCGGGATTCCCAAAGACATTGGCGGCGGAACTGCAGCATTGTATTTTGGCGCATCATGGGGAACTTGAGTATGGTTCGCCGAAAAAACCGGCGATGGCAGAGGCGCTTGCGCTTGCATTTGCTGATAATATGGATGCTAAGCTGGAGATGATTACCGAAGTTTATGATAAGGCAGAGCCTACTATGGAATGGCTTGGGTTTAACCGCTATGTGGATTCTAATGTGCGTCAGAGTTCTGGCTACATACAAAAAAGGAAATAAGGAGAGCCTATACGCTGATTTTAGAAAGGGGGGATGTGATGGAGCATTCTCCCTTTTTGCTGTTGCAATGAGGAAGCCAGAATATTAATTGGTTTGTGGGTAATGTAGTATGGAGGGAGTTATGGCAGAGAAAAAGAAAAAACAGTATATTTCGGACCAAACGGCCTGTAAAAAAAATGATATGGTTACTCTTGAGATTACTGATATGGGGACAGAAGGGGAAGGGATTGGAAAATGGAACGGATATACTCTGTTTGTGAAAGATGCTTTAATAGGGGATGTGGTGTGTGCTTGTATTATGAAGACAAAGAAAAGATATGGTTATGCCCGTTTGGTTGAGGTTATTACGCCTTCCCCATACCGTGTTGAGCCTCTTTGTGCTGTAGCGCGCCAGTGCGGCGGCTGTCAGCTGCAGCATTGCAGTTATGAAAAACAGCTTGAATGGAAAGAAGAGAAAGTGAAAAATTGCCTGCTCCGGATTGGTGGGTTTGGTGTGCAGGAAACAGATTTGCTGGAGCCGGTTTTATACATGGAAGAACCGTATTATTACAGGAATAAGGCGCAGTTTCCAGTTGGTCTGAATAAGGAAGGGGAATTGACAGCCGGATTTTATGCGGGCAGGTCTCATAATATCATTGGAAATACAAATTGTCTTATCCAGCATCCATGCAATTATGCAATTGTCGAGACTGTTTTGGCTTTTATGAGGGAATACGGGATTTCTCCGTATAATGAAAAGGAACATTCGGGGCTTGTGCGCCATATTTTAACACGGGTTGGGGTAAATACAGGCGAAGTAATGGTATGTCTTGTAATTAATGGGGAGGGGCTGCCTGAAAGCAGGGAGTTTGTAAAAAGAATGCTTGCCTGCCCCCTGTATGGGCTGAAGAAGGGGCAGACGCTTACAATGAAGAGTATCTGCCTGAATATTAACCAAGAGAAAACTAATGTGATTTTGGGCGAGAAGGTAAAAGTCCTTTCAGGGCAAAGCTATATTGAAGATACTATAGGTGGAATCCTCTATCGGATTTCCCCGCTGTCTTTTTATCAGGTGAATCCTGTGCAGACAAAAAAGCTGTATGATACAGCTTTGGAATATGCTGATTTGAAAGGGGATGAAACTGTCTGGGATTTGTATTGCGGAATTGGGACAATTTCCCTTTTCCTGGCGCAAAAAGCAAAAAAGGTCTGTGGTGTGGAGATTGTGCCGCAGGCGGTCGAGGACGCAAGGCAAAATGCAAAAATAAATAAAATGGAGAATGTAGAGTTTTTTACAGGAGCGGCAGAAGAGGTAATCCCAATATTGTATGAAAAAAGCGGGGGCAGCCTGCGGGCTGATTTGGTGGTTCTGGATCCTCCAAGGAAGGGCTGTGATGAAAGGCTTTTGCAGACTGTTGTACTGATGGAGCCGGAAAAGATTGTGTATATAAGCTGTGACCCGGCAACATTGGCAAGGGATTTGCGATATTTGTGTGACAGGGGGTATGAGCTGAGGCGGGGGAGGCCTTGTGATATGTTTTGCCAGGGGCGGCATGTGGAGACGGTAGTAATGCTTTCCCACAAAAAACCCGACAGCGTAATCAACGTAAAAGTCGAGTTTGGCGAGGGTGAGGGTAAAGTGCCGCTTGATAACATTGCCAAAAGAGCCGAAGCGTACAAGCCGAAAGAGCGAGTTACATACAAGATGATTAAGGAGTACATAGAAGTGAAGTATGGCTTCAAAGTACATACCGCATATATCGCAGAGGTAAAAAGGGAGTTAGGATTGCCGATGTATGATGCTCCTAATGCGGTAGAGGAATTGAAACAGCCGAGGAAACATCCGACGGCGGAGAAAGCGGAAGCGATAAAGGATGCTTTAAAGCATTTTGAGGTTATTTAAAAACCGTGAGCGTATCATTAGAAATATTGGTACGCTTATTTTTTTCGCTCATTTGCATTTTTGAATATATTGGTATCTGTCTATATAATAAAAGCAAAAAGGATGGTGACATTTATGAGAGAAAAGAAAAATCACTTGTATGTTGATAGTGGGGAACGGAGCATTTTATTACATAGCCTTGTGGAACTGAAAAATCAGCTCATACAGCAGGGCAGATATACAGACTGCGTTGACGAACTTATTTTTAAGGTTATCCATGCACCTATAAAAAAATTAAGAGTAGAACTGGCAGGGGGAAGTGATGTGCGATAAGGAATTTAAAGAGCTGGTGAAGATAGCAGTAGAGAAATTAAAAGACGAATCCGTATTAAAACTGTTACAGGCTGATGCCAGTTATCAAAAAGATAGTAAGGATGAGGGATATGCGGAGGATGCCTTTAACCAGCTTGATTTGACGGAGGAGCAGAGGGAAGTTTGCCAACGTCTTATAGATTGCAGGGAAAAGCAGGATTTTGAATACGGCACTCATGCCTATATTGCAGGACTGATGGATGCGTTTCATATTATGGCAGTATTGTTCCCAGAAAAATGGGATACAGAGAGAATAAGAGAAGCCATATCATGTAAGAGCAGATAAGGCAGAGAATAAAACAGAATAGATTTTTACATAGCCGATTGGTGTAGTTTTACGAAACAGCCAGTCGGCTTTTTTTATTGCCATGAATCCTTTACATAGCCACCTTGACAAAGTGGCTAAATCTATGCGAAAGGAGGACGCACCCTATGTCAAATTGCAAAGTAATCGCTTTAACCAACCAGAAAGGCGGCGTTGGAAAGACCACCACGGCGGTCAATCTGGGCGTGGCTCTGGCACAGCAGGGCAAAAAAGTCCTGCTCATTGATGCCGACGCACAGGCTAATCTAACCATGTCGCTCGGTTACAGCCGACCCGACGACTTGCCCGACACGCTCTCCACTATCATGCAGGACATCATTGACGATAAATCCGTCGATGTTTTTAAAAGCATCTTGCACCATGACGAGGGCGTTGACCTGCTCCCGTCCAACATTGAACTGTCTGGGCTGGAAGTAAGGCTGATTAACGCCATAAGCCGTGAAAGCGTACTGAAAACCTGCATCAACGAGGTAAAAAAGAATTATGATACTGTCCTCATTGATTGTATGCCGAGCTTGGGTATGCTGACCATCAATGCGCTTGCGGCTGCTGACAGCGTGGTTATCCCGACACAGCCCCATTATCTTTCAGCCAAAGGCTTAGAGCTTTTGCTTCGCTCCGTGTCTAAGGTCAAACGGCAAATCAACCCACACCTGCGGATTGACGGCATCCTTATGACGATGGTAATGCCACGCACGAACATCTCTAAGGAAATCACGGCGACGGTTAAAAGTGCCTACGGGCAGAGAATCAAGGTATTTGACACACAGATACCCCACTCCATCCGTGCCGTGGAAGCCACCGCAGAGGGCAGGAGCATTTTTGCCTATGACAAAGGCGGCAAGGTAGCCGCCGCTTACGAGCAGTTCGGAAAGGAGGTGGCGGAGCTTGGCGAGAAACAGAGAAAGCAAAATCGAGCTGACCGCATACGATGACCTCTTTGAAACGGACGAGAGCCGTGCGGAAGCGAATTTAAGCAAAATAAGGGAAATACCCATTTCCGAGATTGACGAGTTCCCAGACCACCCGTTCAAGGTCTTAATGGACGAGGACATGGAGCAGCTTGTGGACAGCGTAAGGCGGAGCGGCGTAATGACCCCTGCCACAGTCCGCCAAAAGGAGGACGGGCGGTATGAGCTTATCAGCGGTCACAGGAGGAAAAAGGCTTGCGAGCTTGCAGGGCTTGAAACGCTCAAATGCGAGGTTAAGGAGCTGACCCGTGACGAAGCTATCATTGTCATGGTGGAAAGTAATCTCCAAAGAACAACCATTTTGCCGAGTGAGAAAGCCTTTGCGTATAAGATGCGGCTTGAAGCGATGAAAAGACAGGCAGGCAGACCCCCGAAAGATAATTCGTCCCCATTGGGGACACATTTACGGAGTGATGCGGAACTTGCCGAAAAGGTCGGGGAAAGCCGCAATCAAATCCAACGCTATATCCGATTAACAGAGCTTGTACCCGAAATCCTGCAAATGGTTGATGAACGCCAGATTGCTTTCCGCCCTGCGGTAGAAATCTCCTATCTGTCCGAGGAACAGCAATACACTCTTTTAGAAGCGATGGGCTACAACGATGCCACGCCCTCTCTTGCACAGGCTATCAAGATGAAAAAGTTCATGCAGGAGGGAAAGCTAACGGACGGGGTTATCCAGAGCATCATGCAGGAGGAAAAGCCGAACCAGAAAGAGAAGCCCGCCTTTAAGGACGAGCGGATAACCAAGCTCATACCGAAGTCCATCCCCAGAGGGCAGGAAACGGATTTTGTCGTAAAGGCGTTGGAGTTCTACAACCGCCATCTGCAAAGGCAGCGGGGGCAGGAAAGATAACCGCACACTTGGGGAGAAGTCCGCCCTTTGGGGGACAGTAAATTTTTTTCAACGTCCCCCTCTCCACACCTCTCCCCCTAGATACTGCCAGTAACTATCCGAGAAAAGAACAATTAAAGGCTGTCCACACGGGCGGCTTTTTTTCTGCCAGAAAGTCAACTATCAACATGAGAACGAACAGGAGGTAATGAATGAAGATTCGTAAATTATTTCAAAGGGCTGCGGCGTTAGCATTGGCTGCGGTCACGGCATTATCCGCCGTCCCTGCCACGACAGCGTTTGCGGCGGGCGACATCGGCACGATTAGCTTTACCCACACCTACGACGGCGCAGGGAACGCAATCAGATATAATTCCAGTGCGAACATCGGCGGTCATACCGCAGGCGGCACGGGGGAATACAAGTACCGCATGTATGTGGACGGGGAAACGGCGTTCTGCCTTCAGCCGGGCGTACCCTTAAAAACAGGCAACACGCTTGCAAAGGCATCTTCCAACACATGGAACGCCCTCTCCGCAGACCAGAAAAAGGCGGTGGGGCTTGCCCTGCTCTACGGCTATCAGGGCAACAGCGGGAACCTGTCTGGAAGCGATGACGAGAAATGGCTTGCCACCCAGACCCTTGTGTGGGAGTTCGTCACGGGATGCCGCAATTCTGCAAGCCCGTACAGCCAGACAAGCACGACCGTTTACAGCCTGCACTTTGGCTCTAATTATGCCAACAGCGGGGCGAGGGCGGCTTACGACCAGATTGTGTCATTTATGACAAGGCACAGCACGATTCCAAGCTTCATGTCGGCAGGCAAAAAGGATATTACAAAGGAGCTTGCCTATAAGGACGGGAAGTACAGCCTTACACTGACCGACAGCAACGGCGTGTTGTCCGAATATTCCTTTACCAGCTCCGACAGCAGCGTGAAAGTGTCCAAGTCTGGGAACAAGCTCACCATCACGTCAAAAAAGGCGATTGACGGCAAGGCGAGGATTACGGCAACGAGGAACAACACGCCGACGGTCAGCAGCGGGGCGAAGATGATTGCCTACGGCGACCCGAACCTGCAGGACGTCATTACGGGCGTGGAGAACGTGGACACCATGACGGCGTATATCAACGTGGAAACGCCGACAGGCACGGTCGCATTGAAAAAGACTTCCGAGGACGGCGTTGTTGCAGGGATTTCCTTTACCATCAAGGGCGACGGCTTCAACAAGACCGTAAAGACAGATAAAGACGGAAATATCACGGTGGAGGGCTTATTCCCTGGCACTTACACCGTCACGGAGCAGTCCATCGACCGTTACGAGCCGCAGAAAACCCAGACCGTGACAATCATCGGCGGGAAAACCTCTACGGTCACGTTCAGCAACACTTTGAAGCGTGGAAGCCTTGAGGTTGTCAAAACATCCGAGGACAATCTTGTGGAGGGCGTGAAGTTCCACCTTTACGGCACTTCTTTAAGCGGATTGGCGGTTGACGAATACACCGTGACCGATAAGAATGGATTGGCGAAGTTTGAGAACGTCCTTATCAGCGGCAGCACGCCGTACACCCTTGAGGAAGTGGACACGGCAATCCGCTACGTTGTCCCTGCATCCCAGACCGCCCCGATTGAATGGAAAAAGGTCGCGAAACGCAGCTTTACCAACATCTTAAAGAAATTCAATGTCACGGTGTTAAAGACCGACGTGGAAACGGGCAAGAAGCCGCAGGGCGACGCCACCCTTGCAGGTGCGGTTTACGGCATCTATAAGGGAGAGGAACTGGTTGACACCTACACCACCGACGAAAACGGGCAGTTCACAACGAAATATTATATCTGCGGGAACGATTGGAGCGTCCGTGAGATTGCCCCGTCCGAGGGCTATCTTCTGGACACGACCGTACACCATGTAGGCGCAGAGCCAGAGCTTTACACCGTGGAATATAATTCTGCCAAGAACGACGTAAACGAGCAGGTCATCAAGGGGAACATCGCCATCAACAAGCACACCGACAACGGCGAAACCCAGATTGAAACGCCAGAGGAGGGGGCTGTCTTTGAAGTGTATTTAAAATCCGCAGGCGGCTTCGATGCGGCGGAGGAAACCGAGCGTGACACATTGATATGTGACGAGAACGGCTTTGCCCAGACAAAGGATATGCCATACGGCATTTATACCGTACACCAGACCTCTGGATGGGACGGTCGTGAGCTGATGAAAGATTTTGACGTGTTCATCTGCAAGGACAGCCAGACCTACCGCTACCTTATCAACAATGCCAACTTTGAAAGCTATATTAAAATCGTTAAGAAAGATGTGGAAACAGGCAAGGTCATCCCCTATGCAGGCGCAGGATTCCAGATTTACGACCCAGAGGGAAACCTTGTAACAATGAAATTCACTTATCCCGAAGTGACGGAGATTGACACGTTCTACACCACGGCGGACGGCGGGCTTATCACGCCGCAGACACTGGAATACGGCAAGGGATATTCCCTCGTTGAAGTGCAAGCCCCATACGGCTATGTTTTAGACTCCGAGCCAGTTTATTTTGACGTGGAGCAGGAAAACTCCGAGGAAGAAAGCGGCATTACCATTGTCAAGGTGGAACGCTCCAACGTGGCGCAGAAAGGGAAAATCACGGTAGGAAAGTCTGGGGAGGTATTCAGCAGGGTATCAGGAAACAAGGGGCTGTACCAGCCGATTTTTGCCGTGGATAATTTAGAGGGTGCAGTTTACGAGATTACCGCAGCCGAGGACATTATTACAACCGATGGCACGGTCAGAGCCGAGAAAGGCGAAGTCGTAGATACGCTTACCACAGGGGAAGATGGCACGGCGGAAAGCACAGAGCTTTATCTCGGAAAGTATGAGGTAAAGGAAGTGACCGCCCCGTTTGGCATGGTATTAAACGATGAAATCCATGCGGTGGAGCTTGTGTATGCAGGGCAGGAAATCGAAGTGACGGAAACAGGCACAGAGTTTTACAATGAGCGTCAGCGTGTGAAAATTGACTTAAACAAGAGCCTTGAAGTTGATGAAGCATACGGCGTGGGCAGCAACGGCGAAATCAAAGACGTTACGTTCGGTCTGTATGCCGCCGAGGAGCTGACCGCCGCAGACGGCACAACAATCCCTGCGGACGGATTGATTGAAGTCATTTTCCTTGATGAAAACGGTCATGGAAAAGCTATCAGCGATTTACCGATGGGCAGCTATTATGTGCAGGAAATCAGCACAAACGCCGCTTACCTTATCAGCGACGAGAAGTACACTGTTGACTTTGAGTACGCAGGGCAGGAAACAGCTATCGTGAATATCACAGCGAACGAGGGAGAAGCCATTGAAAACGAACTGATTTACGGTTCTGTCAGCGGCAGGAAATCCAACGAGGACGGCGAGGACTTGGGCGGTGCTTTAATCGGCATTTTTCAGACGGGGACAACAGAATACACGAAAGAAAATGCAATCGCAACTGCCACATCCGAGGATGACGGCAGTTTTTCTTTTGAGGAAGTTCCGTATGGCACATGGATAATCCGTGAAATCGAAAGCCCGAAAGGATATGTACTCTCCGAGGAAGAAATCAGCGTAACTATCAATGAGGTTGACGAGGTTGTGGAAATCGAGCTTGTCAATTACTTTATTACGGGAAATATCGCTCTGACTAAGGTAGACAAGGACTATCCCGACAACAAGCTCACAGGTGCGGTATTCGAGGTCTACTCTGATATAAACGAGGATGGAAAACTGGACAAGAAAGACGAGCTGCTCGGCGAGATGGGCGAGGTGGAAAAAGGCGTGTACCAGATGAACGACCTCAGATACGGCAAGTACCTTGTTCGTGAGAAAACCGCCCCGACAGGCTTTGTTCTGGACGAGAATGTTTATCCCGTATCCATTGAGGAAAACGGCAAGACCTACAACGTGGAGAATGAAGCGGGCAAAGGCTTCTTGAATGAAGCGCAGAAAGGTTCTCTTAAAATCGTCAAGACATCCTCTGACGGAAAAGTGGAGGGCTTCTCTTTCCGAGTGATTGGCAAAGATTACGACCAGACATTCAAGACGGACAAAAACGGCGAAATCATCATTGACGGCTTGCGTATCGGCGAATACACCGTGTCCGAGGTCAGTGACAAGGCATCCGCTGGCTATATCCTGCCCGCTGACCAGAAAGTGACCATCAAGACGGACGAAACGGCGGTTGTAACCATGCACAACGAGCTGCGTGACACCCCGAAAACAGGCGACGACTTTAATCTCGGCTTGTGGGTAAGCCTTGCGGCGGCATTTACAGTCGGTGCGGGAATCTTCGGGTTTGCAGGATACCAGTGCGGAAGAAAGAAAAAGGAGGACTAAGCAGGATGAGGGGAAAGACAATCATTGCAGCCATTCTTGCCGTATTCATGGTAAGTGCGGCGGTATGGCTGAAAATCCGTAACAAGAAGAAATAAGTTAAGACAGATTGATGTGGATTGGGGCGGTTGAAAGATACTGCCCTCTTTCCATGTATGGAGGTAATTATGGACAGTCTGAAAACCATTGAGGGCAAAGTCAGAGCCGTCCTGCAAGAGAATGAGGACGCCAGAAATGACGACATGGTGCTGTACCTTGCCCTCTGCAACCTTTATCTGAAAGATGCGGGAGCTATGCCGCTCGCCCAGATACTTTTGAACCATAAGGAGCTTGGCTTGCCGAGCTTTGAGAGCGTGGGCAGGACACGCCGCAAATTGCAGGAAAAATACCCCGAACTGCTTGGCAGCACAAGGGTACGGCGGCTTCGTGCCAAAGGCGAAAAAGCATACCGCAGATATGCGAAAGAATCGTGAAATCAAATAATTTTAAGAGAGGAGGAACGCCTATGGACGGTGGAACACGCTCCAATCAGGGCTATGAAATCATAGAGGGCTGCACTATCGGGAACACGGAGCTTGTCATCGGGCATCACCAGAAAGCCCCGAATCCTTATGTATGCTGGTACTGCAAGGGCGGCGACAACTACTATTGGGGCTGCTACTGCAATACCCTTGAAGCGGCGAGGGAAAAGCTGAACGAACGCTACCAGTCGGAGTGCCAGATGCCATATAACCAACAGCACGATAAAAAGGCGAAGCAGCACGATGACCGAGAGCGGTAAGGAAAAGAAATATGACTGCACGGACTGTCCTTACCCCCGATATAAGGACAGCCGTGTCATCTTCTGCGACGTCTGCATCCGAAAGGTTTTAGACTGGCAGAGGGAGAAAAAGCAAAGAAAGGAAAAGCCAGATGGAGAATGAAGAAAAACGGATGATTAGCTCCTACGAGGTCACGCAGAGCATCCACATCGGCAAAAAGGAAGTCGTGTTCGGCATAGATGAGAAAGAGGAATACCCGTATCTTGTCTGCTATTGCATTTACGACAACCCGCTGTCCGCAGAGTGGGTGACGGATGCGGTCGGTTCTGACGACTATCTGGAAGCCATGCAGATATTTACCGACAGGGTGCAGGAACAGATAGAGAGTGTAAGAGCCGAGCAGGAACAGTTCAAGTTTGACATGACCCCGTTTACCATAGACGACTGCATCCCAGACGACAAAAGCGGCAGCATTGTGGGAAAGGTCGTCGTCATCAATGCCGAGGTCAACCGCCATGAGTACAGGCATTCTGCCTACCAGCTTGTACTGGCGGACGGCGGTCACGGTGCGTTGGGCGGCAGGGGGCAGGCGGTGTTCGGCACTTCCCTTGCGGACGGAAAGCACGCCCGATGGGAACGGTGCGACGTGCTTGGGGAAATCAAGCCAGAGAAGATGCCCGTCTGGGCAAAGGAAGCACTTGCAAAAATCCAATCGCAGGAAAAGGTGAAAAAATCAAAGAGCAGGGAGGAACGCTGATGGAGGTACGGGCTTTGGCGCAATCCGAACAGAAATACACCTATGCCCAGAGTATGCAGCTTGAGGGGCAGACGGGGTGCATCGGTCATCTCCGAGGTGATTTTGACATTTCTGGATACGGCTTTCATACCACATGGTTTGATACCAGAGAACAATGGAAAACGGACGAGTTCAAGACAGGTCTGGACGATGTTATCAACGCCCTGCGTGAAGATAAGGGGCTTCTGCACAACCGCTATGACATGGCGGCGTTTGCGAGGGAAAATCCCGAAAGTGCTTTTAAGGGCAGCTATTGTACCGAGTACGGCTTCCGTGCGGATACCGACAGGCACGCTTTCCTGCTCCGCTGCAACCCGACAAAAGGCGACTATAACTTTTACTGCTACTGCTATGTGAAAGAATGGCTGGACAGGCATATATCCAGAGCGGAAAAGGGAATCCGCTTTATCGACCCCCATTACAAAGAGCTGTTCCGCATACCAGACGGCGGGAAAATTATCATCACTTATGATTGGGGAGAAAAGGCGGAAAAGACCTGCCGTTTCATTGACGAATGCCATACCGAGGTGGACAGCAACCTCTACCACATCTGCGAGTTTGCCGAGCGTATGGAAAGGAACGGGCATAGCTGCGAGCCGAAGCCGCAAGAGCCGCAGGCGGCAAAGAAAGCCCCGAAGCACAAAGACCATGAGCGATAGGAGGTATGGGATATGGCAGTCAACCAGAAAGCCGTTAAAGTTTTAAATAAGATATTTGAAGCGGGCTTTACCGAAGAAAAAGCCATCGCCGCCATGACGATGGACGACATTCTCTCCATGCAGGGCATCACGGTGGCGGACATCACGCTCATCAACGAGCTACAAAAGAGCATCAAGGGGAACAAGGTCATCTCCTTTCTGGGAGGTGGGACGGAATGAGTACCGAGCTAATCAACCGCATTACGGTAAAGAAAGACGGCGTGTATGTGTCTTCCCACAGCTCCAACGACACCTCGCCCTACCATTCATGGAGATGTAAGGGATTGTCGGAAATCTATGCCGCCGAGGGGCAGAAAGGGCTTGACCGTGAGGTCATCCGTATGCTCTATGAATATGCCGAGCTTTGTGGGACGCATAAGAGCCTTGCCCGTTACCGCTATGCAAAGGACGCCCCCGCCGCCCATGCCATTTATCAGAAATATATGGACAAAATAGACGACCGCTACGGGCAGATGGACGAAGCCGACCAGAACAGCGTCTGGTACAAGCCTACGGAAAAAGCAAAGGAGTACCGAGCTTATGAGCGGGACATGCGGGAAAAGATGTATTCCGAAATCGCCGAGCGGTGCGGGGAATACGACAGGAAACAGAAAAACAAAGATATGGAACGATAAGGAGGTGTGAGCCTATGGCTGCAAAGTACCAGCTTATTACGGAGCTGTACCGCCGCACGGGGATGGCGGTCGCAAAGAACCCGCAGGCTTGGCAGGGCTTTTTATCCTCTGCCTGCCATAATTACAAGTGCCGCTTTGACGAGCAGCTCTTGATTTACGCCCAACGCCCCGACGCAACCGCCGTAGCCGAGATTGGCACATGGAACAAGCTCTTTAAGCGTTGGGTGAACAAGGACAGCAGGGGGATTGCGGTCTTTGACCCGAAAGGGCGCAGGAACACGCTGAAATACTATTTTGACGTTTCCGACACCCATGAGGGCTACTATGGCAGCCGAGCCGTCCCGATATGGCAGATGGATAAGCGGTACGAGCAGCCCGTCATGGAACGGCTTGCGGACAGGTTCGGCGGTACGGAGGGCGGCGGTTTTGCCACGTTTTTAATAGGGACGGCGGAGAACGCCGTGGAGGACAACTTGCCCGATTATCTCGCACAGCTAAAGGGCTGCACGAAAGACAGCTTTTTGGAGGAACTGGACGACTATAATATAGAAGTGATTTACAAGCGACTTGCCGCAAACAGCGTCGCCTATATGCTGTTAAGCCGCTGCGGTCTGGATGCAGACGGGTATTTTGAGCATGAGGACTTTGCGGAGATTACAAATTTCAACACGCCCCAGACGCTGAACGCCATCGGCATCGCCACGAGCGATATTTCCGAGATGGCATTGCGGGAAATCTCGGCGGCAGTCCGAAATGTGCAAATCGAAGCGAAGCGGCAAAACCGCACATTTGCAAGGAATATCACAAGCCGGTATGATAAAGGCAGGAAACAACCCGAAAGGAGTGAAGATAATGGGCGAAATCACTTACACGAAGCAGGAGGACTACCTTATACCCGACCTGACATTACCGACAGAGCCAGAGCTTCCGCTTGGCAGGTACGCTTTGATGCACAGGGATTATCTGGAAAACCACAAGAGGGTGACGTACCTCAACCTGCTGACAGCGGGCAGGCTGAACGAACACTTATACCAGACCGAGCAGACGGCGTTGCAGAGGTTGGAACTTCTGATGAAGCAGTTAGCAGCCGAGCAGGGAGTGACGGAGGAGCTGAAAGAGAAAGCCCCGATGCAGTGGCTCGGCATGATGAACAACATCCGCAGCCAAGCGGAGGAAGTGATACTGGAAGAACTGATTTACAATTAGGAAGTTCAGAACCAGAGCCGCAGTCGGACGGCGGCAGGCAGGAAGAAAAAACAGATAAGGCACAGACCGCAGAGCCAGAGAAACAGACGGAAAATGAAAAAGGCAGCGTTGCCAACGAGGAAGAAGTTGCAGCCAATCTCCCGACCGTAGACGAACAGATTGAAAGGATAGCTGAAGCAGAGGACGAAAAAGCCTCTGCTTTTGCCGTTTCACAGGAGGATATTGATGCCGTCCTTATAAAAGGGAACAGCGTTGTGAACGGGAAATACCGCATTTACCACCAGTTCCAGAAGCAGGAAGATAAAAAGAAGAACATTGATTTTCTGAAAAGGGAATACGGCACGGGCGGCTTTTTCGTTGATTTTTCAGACGGCACGGAGGGGTATGTGTGGTACAGCGGCAAGGGCATCTCCATTGACCGTAGCGGCATTTCCACCGAACACGACCTTGTTTTGAGTTGGTCGAAAGCGGAAAAACGGCTGCGTGAACTGGTTAAGGATAACCGCTACCTCAATCCCAAAGAAAAAGACCACTATGCCGATTATCTGGAAAGTGTATCTGCCCCGCAGTATGAAATCGACACCCAGAGGAAACTGGCAAGGCAGCGTTTTATTGAGGAAAAAAGGGAGCTGCCCCCTGCGGACAAGCGGGACACGCTCGCCCTGCGGCTTTCTGACTTTATCCGTGACTTGGACGGCTATGAGAAAGATTTGTTGGGCGTGATTGGATGCGGGGATTTTGCGGATATGCCCGCCGACCTTATGGAACAGACATTGCAGCATCCCGACAACGTGCAGGAGATGTTAGACTTCCTCTCCCTTGTGCAGAAAAAGACGACCAGCGTTTACAGTCGCAGTAATGCGTGGCGTTTCTCACAGGAGCTTACGGAGTTGTACCCTCTCCGCTACCTCTACCACGAGGGCGACGTGGTGTATATCGGGGCGGACAAATATGAGGTCATTGCCTTTGATGAGAACGCCGTTTCCCTGCGAAATGCGGAGTTCCCGTTGTTCGGAAAGGAGTTCAGCCGAGCCGACTTTGAAGAAAAGCTAAAGGAGAACCCTGCAAATGACCATTTAAAAACGGTCATTACCGAGAGCCAGAAAACAGAAACACTTGCCGAGGAAAAGCCCGACAGCATCACACTCGCTATCGGATTTTCCGAGCATCCCGCCTTTTATGACAAGGAGCTGAACGACCGATTTACGGATTTAAGTTTCGCTCTGGGAAATAAGCTGCTTGGCGTTCTGGATGAAAAACAGCATCGGGAAAGGGAGAATGAGGATAACCATGTCGGCTGGTATCACAAGACCGATTTTGAAATCCATGCTGTCATCGGCGGCGAGGAATTTAACTATGAGGGACGGTTTGACATCGGCGACGGCGAGGGGGATTTAATCGCCCATATCCGAAATTTCTATGAATATTCCCTCTCCCCTGCTTGCCCGTTTATCCCAGAGTGGAAACGGCAGGGCGAAGATTACTACCGAGAGAAAATGGAATCCCTGCGTCTGGGGCATGACGTGTTCATCCCGTTCTTGGAGCGGAACACCGAGCTGACCCCAGAGGACGAGAAGCGGCTTGGCGAGATAATGGCTACCGAGGAGGACTGGTTTCACAGGAGGAAAGAACCCACCGAGGAAGAACTTCTGGAACAGGCGAAAGGCTACATCGACGCATACTGCGATGCGGAGTTTGGGAGCGACGCCGAAGTGGACTATACGGATTTGTCCAACGTCAAGATTGCCTTTAAAAATACCGAGGACGGCTTGCACGGGATACAGGCATCCGTCAACCTCTTGCAGTACCGCATGGAAACGTATGTGGACGGCGTTCTTGCAGAATATACGCAGTACAGCGACCTTGCCGACCTTATCCAGAACGCACTTTCCAATCTGTACTATCACGATTTAGTGTCCTTGACGGAAGAACAGCTTGAGCCGTTCTATCGGGAGGGAAGCGCAAAGACTGATGGAACATTAGAGAAAGAAATTGTCCCAGATGCCACAGAGCAAATCCCCCACTACACGGTAGAGCAGACTTCCGACGCCTTTGCAGACCCGTTTATCATACGGAATAACGAAGCCCCAGAGGACAGTGCCGACCGATACTACGACGTAGGCGGCGTTTACCAGACCTTTGAAACCGAGGAAGAAGCGCAGGAATACGCCGACACCTTAAACAGTGCGGAGCATATCACGGAACTTTTTGCGGCGAAAGATGCAGAGCGTGAGGGACGGCAGGGATTAGAGCCTGCCCCGACTGGAACAGATGGAATGCAGGATAATTCTGACCTTATCGGCAAAGAGCTTATGATTGACAACCGCCGTTATCTCATCGAGAGCGTCGGAAAAATCAGCGGCGACGTTTCCATGCGTGACATCACGTTTCAGAACAACGTAGGCTTCCCGATAAACCGTGTGGAGAAAGTCGGCTATGTCCGCAGGCTCTTGGAGCAGGCAGAAAAAGAAACACAGCCCGAAGAAAAATCAGAATCCCCCGCAGTGTCAACCACGGAAACCGTGGCGGAATACCCCGCCGTGGAGAATGGGCTTCCTTATGACATCGTGGTGGAGAAGATAAAATTTGACGAGCCAGAGCATGAGCAGCCGAGGAAAACACCCGTTTCGGCGAAACCGTCCATCCCTGCCCTCTCCGCTGAACGCCATAACTACCGCATTACCGATGATGCGTTAGGCGTTGGCGGCGCAAAAGAGAAGTTCCGCAACAACATGTCCGCAATCCGACTGCTCCACGAGCTTCAGATAGAAAACCGCCTTGCCACGCCCGAAGAACAGGAAACCCTTGCAAGGTATGTCGGGTGGGGCGGTCTGCCGATGGCGTTTGACAGCAACAATGCGGCTTGGGCAAATGAATATAAGGAATTGAAATCAGCACTCTCCGATGAGGAATACCATGCCGCTATGGAATCCACGCTGACCGCTTTTTATACGCCGCCCGTCGTCATCAAGGCAATGTATGAAGCACTTGACCGTCTGGGATTTTCACAGGGGAATATCTTGGAGCCGTCCTGCGGCACGGGAAATTTCTTAGGATTGCTGCCCGACAGCATGGAAAAGTCAAAGCTGCATGGCATCGAGATTGACCCGTTATCGGGCAGGATTGCGAAGCAGCTCTACCAGAAAGCCAGCATCGCCATTGAGGGGTTTGAGGAAACGAAGCTCCCAGACAACCATTTTGACGTGGTGCTTGGCAACATCCCGTTCGGGGAGTTCAAAGTCAACGACAGCCGCTACAATGCCCAGAAGTTTTTAATCCACGACTATTTTATCGCAAAGGCACTGGATAAAGTACGGGCAGGAGGCGTTGTGATGTTCATCACCTCTAAGGGGACGATGGACAAGGCAAGCACAGAGGTGCGGAAATATATCGCACGGAGAGCCGAGCTTTTAGGTGCGGTAAGGCTTCCAGACAACACGTTTCGGGCAAACGCAGGCACGGAGGTCACGAGCGACATCCTTATTTTACAGAAACGTGACCGCATAATAGAGATAGAACCAGAGTGGGTACACCTCGACACCAATGAGGACGGCATTACGATGAACAGCTACTTTGTCCAGCATCCAGAAATGGTGCTTGGCGAGATGAGGATGGAAAGCACGAGGTTCGGCATGGACAGTGCCTGCAAAGCCTACCCCGATGTGCCGCTTGCGGGGCTTCTCCATGAAGCCATGCGGCGGATAGACGGTGAAATCCCAGAGATTGAAAATGAGGTTGACCGTATCTCTGACGGGCAGGAGAAATCCATCCCCGCTGACCCGAACGTGCGGAATTTCTCTTTTGCCCTTGTGGGAGGAAAGGTCTACTTCCGAGAGAATAACGAGATGACCCCTGCAAACGTGTCCATGACGGCGGAGAACCGCATCAAGGGGCTGCTGGAAATCCGTGACTGCGTGAGGAAGCTCATCCAGTACCAGACCGACGACTGCCCAGAGGAAATGATAAAGACCGAGCAGGAAAACCTAAACCGATTATACGATGCCTTTACCAAAAAGTACGGCTTAATCAACAGCAGGGGGAACTACCTCGCTTTTGCGGCAGACGAGAGCTACTTCCTTTTATGCTCTTTGGAAGTGCTTGACGATGAGGGGAAATTCAAACGCAAGGCGGATATGTTCACGAAGCGGACGATAAAGCCCCACCGAGAAGTGACCTTTGTGGAAACCGCCAGCGAAGCCCTCGCCCTCTCCATCGGGGAGAAAGCCCGTGTTGATTTGGAGTATATGGCACGGCTTACTTGCAGGTCGAAGGAAGAAATCATCAAGGAATTGCAGGGCGTTATCTACAAAGTTCCATCTTCCGAGCCTGCAAGGTATGTGACCGCAGACGAGTATCTGTCGGGCAACGTGCGGGAGAAACTGAAAGTCGCAGAGATAGCGGCAAAGTCAGACCCAGAGCTTGCAGTCAATGTGGCGGCACTGGAAAAGGTCATCCCAAAGGATTTGCCTGCAAGCGAAATCTCCGTCCGTCTGGGTACGACATGGATACCGCAGGAAGATATACAGCAGTTTATGATGGAGCTTTTAACGCCGTCAAGCTATGCGGCGGGCAGGCTGCAAGTACGCTACACGGCATATAACGGCGACTGGTTCATCGAGAATAAGAGTTCCGACATTGGGAATGTCAAGGCGGACAGCACTTACGGCACGAAGCGGGCGAGCGCATACCGCATCATGGAGGACACCTTGAATCTCCGTGACACCCGCATCTTTGACTATGTTTATGACGAACACAACAACAAAAAGGCGGTGCTGAACCATAAGGAAACTACGGCGGCGCAGGCAAAGCAGGAGGTGATAAAGCAGGCGTTTCAGGACTGGATTTGGAAAGACCCAGAGCGGAGGAACAGGCTTGTACGCTACTACAATGACATATTTAATTCTATCCGACCCCGTGAATATGACGGAAGCCATATCACATTTGGCGGCATCAGCCCAGAAATCCAGCTAAGACCGCATCAAGTCAATGCGATTGCCCATATCCTATACGGCGGCAACACGCTCCTTGCACACAAGGTAGGTGCGGGCAAGACTTTTGAAATGGTCGCCGCAGCGCAGGAAAGCAAACGGTTAGGGCTATGCCAGAAATCCATGTTTGTCGTGCCGAACCACCTTGTCGGGCAGTGGGCATCCGAGTATTTAAGGCTCTATCCATCTGCCAATATTCTTGTGACGACCAAGCGGGATTTTGAAACGGGAAACCGCAAGAAGTTCTGCGGCAGGATTGCGACGGGGGCTTACGATGCGGTGATTATCGGGCATAGCCAGTTCGAGAAAATCCCCATCAGTGAGGAACGACAGAGGGAACAGCTCATGCGCCAGCTTGAAGATATAGAGATGGGGATAGACGACGTGCAGGCATCCCACGGGGAGCAGTTCACGGTCAAGCAGCTCATGAAAACGAGGAAAGCAATCAAGGCGAAGCTCAATAAACTGAACGACACCAAACGGAAAGACAGCGTGATAAACTTCGAGGAACTGGGCATAGACAGGCTCTTTATAGATGAGAGCCATTTTTATAAGAACCTCTATTTATTTACCAAGATGCGGAACGTGGGCGGCATCGCCCAGACCGAAGCCCAGAAAAGCTCCGACCTCTTTATGAAATGCCGCTATCTGGATGAAATCACGGGCAACCGTGGCGTGGTTTTTGCAACGGGGACGCCCATCAGTAACTCGATGGTCGAGATGTATTCCGTGCAGAGGTACTTGCAGTATGACACCCTCGCAAGGAACGGATTGCAGCATTTTGACAGTTGGGCTTCCACGTTCGGCGAAACGGTTACGGCTCTGGAACTCGCCCCAGAGGGGACAAATTACCGAGCCAAGACGAGGTTTGCGAAGTTCTACAACCTGCCAGAACTGATGCAGATGTTCCGTGAGGTTGCGGACATCCAGACCGCCGATATGCTAAAGCTGCCCGTGCCAAAGGTCAATTACCACAACGTCAAGACAAAGCCGAGCCAAATCCAGACGGAAATGGTGGCGGGGCTTGCGAAGCGGGCAGAGAAAATCCGAGCCAAACTGGTAAAGCCACAAACAGATAATATGCTCAAAGTGACAAACGACGGGCGACAGCTTGCCCTAGACCAGAGATTGATTGACCCGATGCTGCCCGACGACCCGAACAGCAAAGTCAACGCCTGCGTGGAAAATATGTACCGCATCTGGGAGGGACACGCCGACACAAAGGCGGCACAATTATTGTTCTGCGACCTCAGCACACCGAAAAATGACGGCATGTTCAACGTCTACGACGACATGAGGGAAAAGTTGATACGGCGTGGCATCCCTGCGGAGCAGGTGCGTTTCATCCATGAAGCGAATACCGATGCACAGAAAAAGGAGCTGTTCGCAAAGGTAAGGAGCGGCGAGGTGCGTGTATTGTTTGGCTCTACCCAGAAGATGGGCGCAGGTACAAATGTGCAGGACAGATTAATTGCCATTCACAATCTTGATTGTCCGTGGAAACCCTCGTGCTTGGAACAACGCCAAGGTCGTCTGGAACGTCAGGGAAATATGTTCCCAGAGGTTGAAGTCTACCGCTATGTGACGGAACAAACCTTTGATGCGTACCTCTACCAGCTCGTCGAGGGGAAGCAGAAATTCATCTCCCAGATAATGACGAGCAAAAGCCCCGTGCGTTCTGCCGAGGACGTGGATGAGGTTGCCCTCTCTTTTGCGGAGGTGAAAATGCTTGCCACGGGCGACGAACGCTTTAAGGAAAAAATGGACTTGGATATGCAGGTGGCAAAGCTGAAAGTCTTGAAACAGAGCTATCTTTCCGAGCATTACGACCTTGAGGACAGGATACTGAAGCACTACCCGCAGGAGATTAAGGAGTATGAGGAACGCATTATAGGCTACGGAAACGATGCGGGGATTGCCAGCCAGCATATGCCGCAGGGTGAGGAGAAGTTCTGCCCGATGACCTTAAACGGCGTGACCTACAAAGAAAAAGCGGACGCAGGCGGGATGCTGCTTGCCATCTGCAAGGAAAACCCGCTGTCACAGCCGATACAAATCGGCAGCTACCGTGGCTTTCAGATGGAGGTTTTCTATGATACCGTTAATGCCCACTACTGCTTAAATTTATGCGGAATGAGAAAATACAAAGTGGATTTAGGAACGGATGCCCTCGGCAATTTGACGAGAATTGAGAATGAGATTGCCAAAATCCCTGCAAGATTGGAAGCCGCCAAGACCAGAAAGGAGGAAACCATCGCACAGCTTGAAACCGCAAAAGAGGAAGTGAAGAAGCAGTTTGCCTTTGAAAATGAACTGAAAGAAAAGACGGAGTGGCTGAACGCCCTCAATATCGAATTGAATCTGAATGAAAAAGACAACGCCGTGATTGATGATGAGCCAGAGCAGAACAACGAACAGCCAGAGAAAAAAAGTGTGGATAGGGAGCGTTAAATCCAGTTTGCACATTTGTACTGCTGATTTTGGGGTATTATAATAAGGACGATTAGAAAAAATCGGAGGTGAGGAGGAATGTCTGATGCGTTCAGATTTGAAACTTTTGTAGATGCCCACAGCAATGTCTTTAATGAATACCTCGGCTCTGTCGTGGCAAAGCTGTCCAGAGAAAACGAGGAATACCGTGCCATAAGAGCCGAGATTGAGGGATTGTATGAGAAATATCCGAAAGTCTTAGGCGTGTTTGACACGGAAACGGCGGAGGAACTGACCGAGGAAGAATGTGCCGCACTGATTAAAGTGATGGAGCTTAGGAATAAACTTACGGACATGGAGATGCAGTCGGTCTACTTCCGTGGCTGCTATGACAGCGTGGGGTATCTGAAAAAGGCAGGGATTTTATAACGGACTGACCGAGGGAAAGGCGGTGTCGGCGTGAGTGCTGATGCCGTCTTTTTACTAGGAACCATAGACAGAGGATTAGTGCAAAAACTAAATTGGATTATATAAATTGAAAAAATCTAAAGCATAGGATATAATAAAATAAGTAATCTATCGCTATACATAAAGGATGTTTTAAGGGAGAATTTTTAATGAATAAAGCTGAAATAAGGAAAATAAAAAAGGGAATAGAGTTGTTAGAGCTAGTGTTGGGTGGTTTAAACAGGAATGATAGGGAAGTACTTAATAATTTAAGAAGAGATTCTTTTCATCATATTTTTTTTAATGGAAATAGGCTTGACGAGTTATTTTTGACAATTATACCAACAGAAGAAATAGAGATAATTGCACGTATGTTGTTAATAATTAAAAGTGCTTATGGAGATGGTAGTACTGGAATACAGTCTAATTATGGTACAGTATCAAAGAGGGAATTAAGAGAAATACTTGAAATATTTCTGGGACATTTGAAGTCAGCATTAGTTCAATTTGGATTCAATATTTTTTATTCATGGCAGACAGATTTGCCCAGTAAAACAAATCGAAATTTTATCCAATCTTCATTAGAAAAAGCAATTAAGTCTGCTAGTATTAAATCACAATTGCCACTTCAGTTGGATAAAGATACTATAAACAGAGAAGGTTCACCAGATATTGTACAAACAATTCTCGAAAAAATTGATGAATGCTTATTATTTGTTGCTGATATTTCTATTACAAGTGAACATGATTCTTACAATAAAGCAAAACGTTATTCGCCAAATTCTAATGTTTTGTACGAATTAGGATACGCACATGGAGTATTGGGAGAAAGTAATATTATAATGATATTTAATGAAGCAACGGGAAAGATAGAAGATTTACCATTTGATATACGTGGTCGAAGAATTATGAAATATTTTCTTAATGAAGAAACTTTTGAAGATGAAAAAGCAGAAACAAAAAAGCAATTAACATGTCATTTAGAACATGCACTTATTCACGCTGTTAATTTTAATTTGATATAGTTTATTACAAGAAAGTTGTATGATTTTATAATTCGTTAAAAACAAGGATATTATTTTGTAGGATGACAGAAATAGTTAATGTTAGACACATAAGAATGAAAGGAAGTAGTTAGAATGAACGGTGCCGAAAAAATACAAAAGTTGAGAGTTGCATTTCAATCTATATTGAGAGCTGATTATATATCTATAGATGATATTCATCAATTGGCAAAATTAGATGATTATTATGTAGATTATTTTAACAATGTTCCTAAAGTTTTACAAGACCAAGATAGTTATATTAGTGGGAGAAGAGGTACAGGAAAAACGGCTCTTTTAATGAGATGTTATTATGAATGTTTAAAAACAGTTTCAACAAAAATATCTAAAAAGAGTTTGATATTTGAAGATAAGAAAGTTCTTCCATTATATATTGACTTGAGTCAGTGCAAAGATATTTTTGAAAAAGAAGACGAAAAAAACATAGAGCATAATTTTATTAAGTATCTTGTAAAAGAATTAAAAGAACAGTTAGCAATCATGTTTGAACAGTCTAAAATGAGAATTTTTAAAGAAGATACTTCTAAAATGCCAGAATTTGATTTTATTGCTCAAGCTTTAATGGAAGGTATTACTATTAAACGAGAAGTCACGGCACAAGAACTTACTCAAAAAGAAAGTTCAAAAGATGGTATTGCGGCAGGAATGTCTGTGGAAAAAATAGGCTTAGATTTAAATTTAGAAGAAGGATATGAAACAGAACTTGTAAAAAGCATATCAGAAACGACAAATTTTAATGTACAAGAATTATTAAGTGCATTGGGAGCAATACGAAGAGCTAGTAAAATTGATGCTATATATGTGTTTATAGATGAATTTTCTGACCTATCTGATGCTGAGCAAAAAGAATTTTCCGAGTTGTTAAAGAAATTATTAGGCTCAAAGAATAATATTTTCTTCAAGGTAGGAACAATTACAGACAGATATGATTTTGGAGAAAAGATAATTATTGGCAGAGATATATTCCCCATTTTCTTAGATTTAAATGATTTTGTGGAAAAATATGGCGGAATAGTTACCGCATTAAAGCAGCTTGAGGATTTTACAACATCATTAGTAAACAAAAGATTAGCATCGTATTGTCCTGATGTTTCTTTAAATGCAGTGTTTGATGAAAAGAGTAATGAGATTATTGCAAGAATAACAAGGGAAGCGATGGGGGTGCCTAGAACTATTGGTATGATTTTGCAAGGGGCATTAAATCAAACAGAATTGAACGGTAAAAGAACAAATATTACTATTAGTGATATAAATGTTGGCATTCAAGAAACAAGGAAAATATATTTTAGCCAATTTCAAGGTGCGGTAAAGAAAAAGATTATTCCTGCATTTTATATGGATATGTGGAACAGCATACTAAATAAAGCCTTGACTGAAAAGAATAAAAACAAGAAAGAGCCAAGACCATCAAGTCACTTTATGTTAGACCCGTTAAGAAAGAAATATATGAATATTTTCTGTGAAAATTTTTTGGTTCATTTGTTGGAAGAAAGTAGAGCTTCAAAGTATGGTGGAAACTATTTGTTATTTTCTATTGATTATGGCATATGTGCGGAGAACAATATATTATTTGCAGAAGAAAAGGACGAGTTTACAGCAGCTAGATTTATATACGATAATATAATTGCTCAGTATGATTGTTATTTTGTTGATGAGCAATTAAAAAGTTATCAATGTCCAATTTGTAAAAGAATATATAAAGAAGAAGATGTTGCACAGGCTAAAGTGAAAAGATGTTTTGAGTGTGATGAAAAATTAATTGAAATAGTTCATAGAGAAGTTCCCATGACAGAGGGAAATTATACAGAAGTTGAAGTGAAAATATTGGGATTGATAGGGAGTTTAAGTGAAGAAGAAGCTATGTCTGCGAGTGAAATAGGCGATGCCATTGGTTGTACTTGGCAAAAAGTATCGAATTGGTGTAGTAAAGTTTTAGGGAAACAGGAATTGATAAATGTAAAAAAAGTAGGAGGTAGAAATTATTATTTTGACAAAGAATAGAATGTTTTTTTGTTAATGCTTATTACATAGCCGAGAGGTTTTCATTTACGAAAATCCCTCGGCTAATTCTATTTCTGGAGGTGATTTTTATTTGAATCCAAGGAGGGTACATTCCCCGATGCTTGCATCGTATCTTGCTTAACAAAAAGTAGAAAAGATGGT